>JAIDPF010000079.1 GCA_029062895.1 Lachnospiraceae bacterium | reverse complement strand
TTGTTTTATTTCCATAAAATATGTGCTATACTTAATTTCGGTCTATTTTATATCCCAACATTTTCAGATGGAGGCTTACCATGAGTAAAAATGAAATCAGTAAATCAAAGCAGAAACGTCTGGACATAGAAAATGCCCGAAAAGAACAGCAGCGAAAAAAAGCTCTGTCAAATCTGATCGCTATCCTGATCCCCGTAACGATCATTCTGGTGATCTGTCTTGTCTATTTTATGTATCAAAGCAGACAGCTTAATTATGGAAAATATCTGACGGAAGAGGGACTGATCAGTAATGTTGATCCTGCGGATTACATCCAGTTTGATTATAAGAATCTTTCCTACAACAGAGCAGACCTTCTTCCTGATGACGCGACAGTAGAGGCGGATATCGCATCTCTCTGCGAATCCCTCGCGGAGCTTTCTGATGACGCAAAGCTGGTTACAGCTTCAGAAAATACGATCAGCCTTTCCTATACTTCCTTCATCGGAGGTGTCTCCTATAACGCAGTTACGCAGGAAGATTATACCATTGGAAGCGGGATGGTCTCCGACCTGTTTGATGAAACGCTGATCGGTCATAAACCCGGTGACAGCTTCCAAATTGAGATTGCCTATCCTGCCGATTATCCTGACACGAATTTAGCCGGCGTAACCTTCACCTATGACGTTACGATCCACGGCATCTATATTACACCGGAATTTACAGACGAACTGGTTGCCATTAATTTCAGTTCTATCGCCACCACGACGGATGGCTACCGGGAATATATTATCCAGCAATATTTTGATAAAAACTTACAAGAAGCTATTACTGACTCACTGTACAATGATGGCACAGTATTGAAATACCCTGCTGATTATCTGGAGAATGTAAGGAAAATCTATCTCTCGCAGAACACACAACAGTATAATCAAAATAACCAGATGTTTTATGAGATTTTTGGATATTATGCATACAACTCAATATATGAAATGTATGGCTATGCCACCGAAGCAGAATACCTTGCTTCCGTAGATTCCATGGCTTCCAATGATGTCGCGTATTATCTTGCCGTGATGACTGTCTTTAAAAATGAAGGAATGACCAACACCAGAGAGGAAGTGATGAACTATTACTCCGAGCAGGGCTATGACGCAGCATCCTTCCAAGAACTGGAGACACTATATCATTTCAACTATCTGGCACAGATGGCACTTGCCGAAAAAGTAACAAATTATCTGATGGAAACAGTAACGATCATAGATTGATGAATATAGATCACAATTTGACAGCAAGACGCTAAAAAAGGAAGTCTCCCAGACTTCCTTTTCTGATATGCAGAACTGTCTTATTCTGCCTCTGACGAATCATAGATCCGATGACTTTCCAGATCCAGCTCATCTCCTCTGAAGACATCCAGATCGATATACTTTTCTTCCCCAGAATATCCATCCAGCATTCCTTTATCACTATACTGCCAGAACACCCAGTTCCGACCACTGAAAAGCGGATGATAATAGATATTTCTGATCCAGAGCGGGTATTCTGTGAACTCTCCCTGAATCAATGTTTTGTATGCCGTCATGGTAGTATAGATGACCGGCTTGCATCCATAGTATGCTTCCAACTCATCTAACAGAAGCTGCAGTTCTTCTCTGATCGCTTCCGCATCAATGACGCCCTCATAACTGCTATAGTACTCCACATCTACAGCAGGCACAAGCATGCCATCCCATCTTCCAACAACTTCGATATAATGATCCGCCTGCGTCTTTCCGCTGCTTTCAAAGCTGAAAAAATGATAAGCCCCCACCGCAAGATCGGTCTCCAAAGCGCCTGCCAGATTCTCTTCAAACCGGATATCCTGATGCCCGCTCCCTTCCGTAGCCTTCATATATACGAAAGAAAGCCCGTTCTCCAATACCTGCCAGTCGACATCACCCTGATAATAGGATATATCCACACCCCTTACGCTATATCTTTCCGCCATCTTCAGGGCAAGTGGGATCCTTCCCTGATATACTCCTGTCGCGAACGCAGCAAGCGCGGCAATCAGCACAGACAGAACCACCAGCTGTAGCCCGACTTTATGTTTTTTAGATCCTTTCTTTTTAATATCCTTATCCATCCTCTTACACAATTACCAAAATCATCAACCGGAATACGAAAAATCAGTCGTCATCTTCTTCTATTTGTGGGAATTTATCCCGAAGCAGCCCCCATAATGGCGCTGCCAGAAAGATCGAAGAATACGTTCCACATAAGATACCCACCATCAGTGGAAGCGCAAATTCTTTGATGGATGACACTCCCAGAATGTAAAGCACCGCAATCATAATAAATGTTGTCAGAGAAGTAAAGATACTTCTTGAGAGCGTCTGCGTTACACTCTTATTCACGACGTCATTCAACGTCTCCTTTCGCCCCATTGCACGCTTATTCTCACGCACTCTGTCAAAGATTACTATGGTTGCATTGATCGAATATCCGACGATCGTCAGCATACAGGCGATAAACGTAGATCCGACACTCAGTCTTATGACTGCATAGAAGGTCAGGACGACCATAACATCATGCAAAAGCGCTGTCACAGCACTGGCGCCGAAACGGATATCGCTAAACCGAAACCAGATATAGATCATCATGCAAAGCGTTGCTACCAGAACAGACATAATGGCTTCCCGTTTCATTTCACCGGAGACTGTCGCACTGATGGTCTCCATCTCAATCTTATCCTGCGTTACGCCAAAATTGGTCCTTAAAAGCTGTTCCAGCTCATCACGCTCCTCTGCTTCCAACGCTCTGGTCTTAAAGATGATCTCGTTCGTATCATTAACAGTCTGCCATGATACATTGGCATCCCCCGTAATCTCCTCCAGCCCCGCAACGATCACACCGTCAACATCTTCCCTGCTGGGTACACTGTCAAAAGTAACGCTTGTCGCTGTACCGCCGACAAAGTCCAGACTGTAATTTAGTACAGAACCAATCGACGCCCTATTGATAAACAGCATAATGATCCCCACTAATATGACTGCACCGGATATCCCAAAGAATGTCTTTCTTTTTCCAATATAATCAAACGTCTTGCCATCCTTTCCTGTGCCATACCATTTAACATCCTTAAATCCCATTGCATACAGACTGTTTATCAGCAGTTTTGTAATAACCAGCGCCGTGAACATGGATATGACAATACCCATCGCCAGCGTATAAGCAAAACCTTTCAGACTTCCACTTCCCATCGCGATCAGCACAACCGCGGAGATAAGCGTCGTAATATTGCCATCAATAATCGCGGAAAATGCCTTAGAGAATCCGCATTTGATCGCAGACTGAACGGTCATGCCATCCTTGATTTCCTCCTTGATCCTCGCAAACACAATCACATTGGCATCTACTGCCATACCAATGGACAAAATAATACCGGCGATACCGGGCAGCGTAAGCGTCACTTCAAATAGGTTGATGCCAAGAAGCATCAGTATCACGTATAAAACCAGAGCCAAAGAACTTGCCAATCCCGAGATCCGGTAAACGATAATCATCAACAGGATCACCAATACGAGTCCGATTGCGCCTGCCATCAGACTGGTTTTAATGGCATCTGTTCCAAGCTGCGCCCCTACCACATTGGAACGCAGTTCCTGAAGTTCCACCTTTAGGCCGCCGATACGGATACTCTGCGCCAGCCGATCCGCCTCTTCAAAGTTACGCATATTGGTGATCTGCGCCTGTCCTCCATCGATTCTGGAATTCACATTCGGCACGCTTAACACTTCTCCATCATAATAGATCGCTATGGTACCATACAGCCCCGGTCTTCCTACTGCGGCGCCGGTAGCATCCGCAAATTTAACTGCCGCTTCATCGCTAAAAACAAGGCTGACAACATACTGCGTCCTACTATATTCATCCGTATAACCGCCGCCCTTGGCAGATACCACATCCGTACCGCTTAAGATGGCGCTGCCGTCCGCTACGATCTCATCAATGCTTCTGGTCAGTTCGTACTGCGGTTTCGTCGCCGCCTGATCCTCAACTTTATAAGGTATCGGACTGCCGGTTTCGTCTACCATAACCTCATCCGTTTCCTTATCATATAAATAGGCCGCATTCGCTATATAGCAGAATAAGACATCATTCTCCGAATAAACCTGCAGACCGCTTCCGGTCAGCATATTCTGATAGTTCATATTGCCGTTCGGATCCGCCGCCTGAATAAAATATAACGATCCCGGAGATCCCAGTTCCTGCAGCACCTTATTGGCATCCGTCACTCCGGGAATCTCTATATTGATACGTCTGTCTCCCTCCTGATATACCTGTGCTTCCGTAGAAAATTTATCAATACGCTTTCTCAATTTATAGATCGTATCACTGATATCCTCTGAGGTAGGCGTTTCTTCACCAACTGCCTCATAGGTAATGCTGACACCGCCCGCCAGATCAAGTCCTAATTTGATTTGTTCTACAGAACCTGCTTTTTCCGGGCCAACGCCGAACATGGCAATGTACCCCAACGCCGCCGTAATAACGATAAATGCCAGAAAACTCAGATAACCTGTCCCTTTTTTCATGTTTCTAACCATTCCTTTCCCGTCTGTATTCATGGATTCTTTCTATTGATTCTTATACCGCCTTCGGCGGTTCAATTACTCCATATCTGCCTCTGCCGCTTTCATCATGATCGCGCACTCGATTCTCTTTTTCTGCAGCGTACATCCAATCTCATAGGAAGCATGGATATCGCCGTGGAAATTATAAGCATTTGCCGCGCATCCACCGCTGCAATAAAACTTAGCGAAACAATTTTTGCAATCCTCTTTAGAATAAACGTTGCACTCATGGAACATACTGCGGATCTTTTCATTGGTAATGCCGACGTAAACATTGCCCATCAGAAATTCTTTCTGTCCAACAAACTGGTGGCACGGATAAAAATCTCCTCCCGGTGTCACAGCCAGATATTCGCAGCCAGAACCGCAGCCGGACAGACGCTTTGCCACACAGGGACCCCCCTCAAGATCAATCATAAAATGAAAGAAGTTAAATGCCTTTCCCTCTTTTTTACGTTTCAGCATCTCTGCCGCAAGTTCATCATACTGTTGCAACAGGGCGGGAACATCCTCCTCCCTAAGGGCATAATCAGCTTCCGGCGGCGCAACCACCGGCTCCACAGAGATCTGTCGGAATCCAAGATCGGCAAGATGCAGCACATCCTTGGAAAAATCCGTATTATAATGCGTATAAGTTCCCCGGACATAATAATTGGTCTGATTTCTTGATTCCGCCGCCTTGATATACTTGGGAAGTATTCTCTCATAGCTTCCTTGACCTCCCCGGTCGGGACGCATACGGTCATTGACCTCTTTACGTCCATCAATACTGAGGACAAGATTACTCATCTCCTGATTGACAAATTCCATGATCTCATCTGTCAAAAGCGTGCCATTCGTTGTCAGCGTAAAGCGGAATTTTTTATTTGCAGGCTTCTCCAGACTGCGTCCATAGGCAACCAGCTGCTTTACAACTTCCCAATTCAGCAGCGGCTCCCCTCCGAAAAAATCCACTTCCAGATTGACCCTGTTGCCGGAATGTTCCACCAGATAATCCAGCGCCTTTTTACCGACCTCCAGACTCATCAGCTCCCGGTCACCATGATACTCCCCTTCTCCCGCGAAACAATACTTGCATGCAAGATTGCAGTCATGGGCAACATGAAGACACATTGCTTTGACAACCGTCTCCCGCTTCATAAACTGGTCGATATAATTTTCATAAATATCATCTGTAAAGAGCATATTCTCTTTCACCAGCTCCAGAATCTCTTCCAGAGGTTCAGAGAACTCAGAATCCGCATATCTTTCCCTGAGCGCTTCCGTGTCTGTCCCTGACAACAATTCCTTTTCTACTTTAGGAATCAGATCATAGACCACGTCGTCCACTACATGAACGCTTCCGCTATTAACATCTAATACAATATTATAACCATTACTCTGATATTGATGAATCATACTAACAATTATGCCTTTCCATCTATTTCTCTTATCTGTATTCTATCAAAGAAGCAGCGACTCATCACCGCTGCTCCCCAACACATTCATATTCGTATGAATTACTTCTGATTCTCACAACTCTGATTTCCAACGGTACAGGATGTCTTGCATGCTGACTGGCAGGAAGTCTGGCACTCTCCACAACCGCCCTTCTTCATGCTTTTCTTAAAGTCCCTCGTATTTAATGTTTTAATATGCTTCATATTCTTCTTCCTCCACTCTGTCCATAAATGTTAATGATATCTTCTGTCCATCTCATAGAACTTAAAACATTGTACCACATATTTCCATAAATAGAAAGCCTTTTTTTATATTTCTGCACTGCACAGGATACAGGGTATGCTCTGAGCACCTATTTGGAGATCATACCGCCCAGCATACCGCCACCACTGCAAAGGCACAATACGGTTAAAAATTGTCTATCTATCTCAAACGCGGAACCATCTACAATCATGGAGATCAGCGTCAGCAAAAGAAAATATGCCAATCCCATCAGCAGTCCGAATAAAAAACGATGGTGTCCGGCACGGCTTCCGGCAAGCATCCCGGAAACCAGACAGGATATGACATATACCGCAATGATCCCGACGGACACAACTCCGGGCGAAAGATCAAACCAATATAGCAAAAATGACATGCTGATTAACAACATCGCTGTGATCACATACGAAATCAATAAATATTTTAATAAATGCAGGTTCAAATCTTTATTTTCCAAAATCTCTACTCCCCTCCGCCTTGTTCGAAATCCATCTTTTTTAATGTATATTCATAACTTTATTAAAACTTGACTTTTCACAGATATCTTTTATAATTTATTATTAAATAAACGGCGGATCAAAAAGACAGACTCGTCAGGATTATTT
>JAIDPF010000078.1 GCA_029062895.1 Lachnospiraceae bacterium | reverse complement strand
AATCCTATGATCATGGATATCAACGTGCTTTTCAATTCCTCCTTTGCAATCAAATAAGATACCTCTGTTAATTCTGATTTTTTCATCTCTGCTGTCCTCCTTGTATTATGTAGTAAATTACTTTAAATTCAGCATTCAGCATTTCCAGCGCTTCATCCGCAGATTGCTCTGACGATAACTGATTACCGGAATCTGCATCGAAACGAATCCGGATAATCATACACACTTACTTCATTCCGGTCAGTTCCTGTTATGTCGGACTATTGTCCAATGCCTGCACTTCCTAGATACTTATCTCCAATCGAAATATTATACATAGCTTCCGGATCGGCACCCTGCAAGCCGCTTGCATCAGAACCCTCAATCCATACAGCGCACGTATTACGATCAGGCACACGCATAATTCTGATCGCGCTTACGGGAAGTACACCGGAAGCATTGTGTGACCTTAATGTAAGCTCATCTGCACTGGTTACGCCTAACACTCGCCTTACGGTTTGAGTAAACTCATCCGAACCGGAAAGCAGAGAATAAATGTCCTGTTCGTTATCCAAATCTGCAATTGCCTGCATCGTAGCAGGATCGGCGTTGCAAAGAACCTCCGGATCCATCATTGCTGTCACGACAGCATTACGAATTTTGCGGCACAATTCTAAATCAACCGAAATGTATTGTTTTTCTATGAATACCTCATCTATCGAATAAACAAATACCCATTCGATATCATCTAAAACAATATTCCGCCACTCACTATCACAGGGATAAATGATACCATCATCCTCCCGCCATCCTGCATAAATTTGTTTATAATTAGTACGTTCATAATGAGTTACGATAAAATTGCCTCCCTCATCCAAATGTCCTATATATTTATGATCAAACGCAGTGTAATCGTTCTTGCCGCCAATGTCCTGATATGTGTCCCAAATGGTATACTGTTTTGTCTCAGCATCATATTCATATTGAAAATACTCACTCTCTATAAGAAAAACCGAAAACGCAACAGGCGCAAAGTATAAAGGCGACTGAAGGTCATTGTTCTCTTGAATATCCATTATCTCATAACACACATATTCTCCATACGGCAAAACTCCTTCCGGATAATCCAATGTCTCCAGCAGAGCCACTCTTTCCGCCATTTTCTGGTCTTCCTCAACCATGTCATTGATTTCTCCATTCAGGCATTCCGGAGCCTCATTCGCCGTCTGTCCCTGAACATCACTACCTGTTTCACTCCCTACCGTCTGTCCCTGATCATCACTTCCTGTTTCACTCCCTGCCGTCTGTTCCTGCGCGACATCTCCCGTTCCCCCATTTGACACTTCCTCTTCTCCGCTGTTTTTCGTAATAAATACCGCCCCTGCAGAAATGATTGCCACCACAGCTGCTGCTATTCCTATTTTGGCTATTAATGTATTCATTCCTGCTTTCATGATTCCTCCTTTTATGCCATTTACGATACCTCCTATCGTATTTTGCACTGCTTCTCCTGCGGCTGCAGCGCTTCCTGTTGTTCCCGCTGCTTCTCCTGCGGCTGCGGCACTTGCCGTTGTTCCCGCTGTTTCTCCTGCGGCCGCAGCGCCTGCTACTGCCCCTGCTGCCAGATGTGACCTGATAGCTTCCATAATGCCGTGAAGCATATCCGGCACTGCCATAGAATCCGCTTCCTCATAAAGCAGCCTCATCAGCAGCGGCAGTCCCACAACAGAGTAAAGCTTGTCGCCGCTTTTGTTTTCGTATGCGTCTACGCCGTCCCTAATCTTGGCACGGGCAACGCTCAGCCTGTACATGACCGTTCCCGGCGGACATTCCATGATATCTGCGATCTCATCGATCGGCAATCCGTTGAAATAATAAAGTATGACCGTTTT
>JAIDPF010000077.1 GCA_029062895.1 Lachnospiraceae bacterium | reverse complement strand
GAGATAAAAAGTTCAGACGATAAAATGGAAACAAATCTGAAAAAATTGATTTTTTTTAGCGTTTTGACATTAACAAGTGGAATTTTTCTGTGTTTTGGCGTTGGCCCTTATCGACCAGATCATATGGCAAAAGTCATACTGGCACTTATCATGCTGGTATCTGCATTAGGAGTCGGTAAAGAGATTATGCACCATATCCGGCATCGTAAAAGTCATGGTTTGGATGAAAACAATTATGATGAAATATTTTCTGATTATGAAAAGAAGTCAGACAATGGTACGGATGATTGGAATAAACCAGAGGATATAGAAATGGAGTATAAAGAAAAGACCACGAATGCGGAGGATGGGCAGGGAGAGGAATCGGTAATTTATGGAAGGACAGTGCTTCTTTCTGAAAGTAGAAAAATGGCAGAAAATGTATTAATGGAAAAAAGACGCGGAAAAGAAATTGTGCATCAGTTAGATGAATTTCCTTATGTAATAGGAAAAGTAAAGGATTCGGTAAATCTCGTCTTAAACGATGTTTCTGTCAGCAGGATTCATGCAAAACTGACAGAAGAAAATGGACAGATCTATGTGCAGGATTGTCATTCGACGAATGGAACTTATGTTAATGGTGTTCTTCTGGAAAAAGAAGAAAGGATACCAATAGAAGCAGATGATGAGATCAGGATTGGAAGAATTACCCTATTATATCAGTAAATATAAAAGAATGGGAATTGAAAGTGATAAAAATTATGATACAATGAAAGAAAAATATATTAATTAGGAGATTTCTTATGAGCTTGCAAATGAAAAATAGGCTCCTTCGTCTTTTGACGAGTGCTGCTTTTGTGTTAGGGGTACTTTTAATCTTTAATTCTGTATCGTTGTATAATAATGCTTTGACGTTAGATACTTCGGAACATAGTAATGAGATAGAACAGTTTGAAGCGGAACAGGCGATGTTAAGCAGTAGTATAAAAATGTTAGAGATCAGTTATTATTCCTATCTTGCCGTAGGCTGCATTGCTTTTGTGTTAAGTATTGTGTTTGGTAAAGTTACGGGAATTGTAACAACGGTTTTCAGAACAATTTTTCTGGGTATTGCCGCCATTTGTTCCTTTGGTGGTTCAGGCCTTATAAGAGTGTTTTCTGCTATGCGAAAATTAATTGATAAGATTGACCTTAAAAATCTGGAAGACAGTCAAGATATTGTTGAATCATTAAATAACACGCTTGATAGCGTTGATTTTAGGATGCAGGCTTTCGGTATGCTGCTGGTTATTGTTTCTATTATTATTTTCTTTATTCTGACAATAACAGCGATTGTCGGCTTGTTTAAAAACAATAATAAGGAAGATTTGAAAGATTAGGTTATTTTATGAAAAATGAAGATCAGATGAAAAATGAGAAAGAAATTGATAAAGATATAGAGCAGCCGAAAGAAAGCAGCGACTATGAGTTTATTAAGGAGCAGATCAAGGATCGGCCGATTAATAAAAAGAAGTTGGTCCGGAGGATGTTTTTTACGGCGGGCATGGCCGTTATGTTCAGTCTGATTGCGTGCATTTCTTTTCTTTTGCTGGAGCCGGTTTTGGAAGATATCTTTATTCCTGAGGAATCGATAGAATTAAATCGGGTGACGCTGCCCGAAGCTCCTGAGGAGGATGAGGAGCCTGTGGTCATTGGATCCATTATTGTTGAGACGCCGTTGGAGGATATGAGTCTGACGGATGAGGATGTAGACGCGTCAGAGGAACAGAATCAAAATTCAGAACATGATACGCCTTTGGATGCACAGGATAATTTGTCTTCCGATGGCAATGCCGCAGGTGGACAGGGTACGGCTACCGAGTCGGAAAACAGCGTGCCGGTTGCTGTTCCGCAGGAAATCGAACTTTCGGATTATCAGTTATTGTACCGAAAACTGTATGCGCTTTCTACAGAAGTATCCAAAAGTATTGTAACGGTTACCGGAATTACTTCTGATGTAGATTGGATGAATGAAACTTATCTCAGCACAAAACAAACAACGGGACTGATCATTGCGGATAATGGATACGAACTATTGATTCTGGTTGATTATAAAAATATCGAGAATGCGGAAAGTGTCAAGGTGACGTTTGCCGATGGGGTCAGTGCGGAAGCTTCTTTTAAGCAGGTGGATACCGATACGGGATTATCCGTTTATGCAATTAATCTTTCTGATATTGCTGCAGAGACTAGGGAAGTGATCACGGTAGCAACACTTGGAAGTTCTTATTCCACGACGCTTTTGGGCAATGCCGTGATTGCTATAGGTAACCCTCTGGGCAGTGGGAAATCTGTTTGCTATGGAGCGATTACATCCATGGATCGGACGATCAGTCTGAGGGATGCAAATTATCAGTTGTTGACGACAGATATCTATGGCAGCAGAAATGCTACTGGCGTATTGATCAATATCAAGGGTCAGGTGGTTGGTATCATTACGCAGGATTATAATAGTGAGGATATGCAGAATCTGATCTATGCTTATGGAATCAGCAGCATTCGGCAATTGGTGCAGAATCTGTTGAATGGTGATGAAAGGGTTCATCTCGGACTATATCTTTCTGAAGTACCGCAGGAGGCGATTGATGAAGCCGGACTTCCCAGCGGCGTTTATATAACGGATATTGAGATTAATTCGCCGGCGATGAATTATGGACTTGCGAAAGGCGATGTGATCACAATGATCGGAAATAAACAGATTACCTCTATAAATTTATATATGCAGGCTGTTTCGGAGCTGAAGCCTGGAGATATTATAACGGTAACTTATGCAAGGCTTAGTAATGGAACTTATAAGACCATGGAAGTTGATATTGAAATCTACGGAGGAGCATAGGGTCAAAGTAGGAAACCAAAAATAAATATAAAGTGGAGGAGAATATGAAATTCATCAGGGAATTGGCAGAAGGGAACAATATTCAGGGAGTATATCTTTGCAAAAGTAAATTATCTACAGAAACAAAGAATGGAAAACCGTATGACAGCCTGATTTTACAGGATAAGACAGGAACTTTGGATACTAAGGTCTGGGAGCCATATAGTCCGGGAATCGGCGAATATGCTGCCGGGGATTACATCGAAGTAGTAGGAGAAGTGATCACCTTTAATGGCGCAAAACAGGCAAAGCTTACAAGGATCCGAAAGTGTCAGGAGGGAGAGTACGATCCGGCAGATTATCTTCCCTGCACGGACAAAAATATTGGGGAGATGTATGAACAGGTGCTGTCCTATATCAACTCCATGCAGAATGAATATCTGAAAAAGCTGCTGCAGTCTTTCTTTGTGGAGGATGAGGAATTTATCAAGGCATTTAAAAATTCATCAGCTGCCAAAATGGTGCATCATGGATTTATCGGAGGACTTTTAGAGCATACGCTTAGCGTAACAAATCTTTGTAATTATTTTGCCGGTGCATATCCATTGATCAAGAGAGATCTTCTTCTTACTGCGGCTTTATGTCATGATATTGGAAAGATCAGGGAGATATCCGCATTTCCGGAGAATGACTATACCGATGAAGGACAGCTTCTTGGGCATATTGTGGTAGGGGTCGAAATGATTTCGGAAAAAATACGATTGATAGAAGGATTTCCGGTGAAACTTGCTAATGAACTGAAGCACTGTATCGTCTCCCATCATGGCGAGCTGGAATATGGTTCCCCTAAGAAGCCGGCGTTGATCGAAGCGGTTGCGCTTAATTTTGCGGATAATACGGACGCTAAATTAGAGACGATTACGGAAGTATTGAAGAATGCGGACTCACCTGACTGGCTGGGATATAATAAATTCTTAGAATCCAACGTTAGGAAGACCGGGAAGGTATAAATCGATAGTATCACGCCGGAGGTATAGAACGATAGAAACGATGGATATGAATGCCAATGTGGTAAAAGATATTATAGGAGATAACCAAAGATTCATTTCTCCTTTTAGTGAGCCATGTGGTTATTATATATGTATAAGAAATAATGAAACCATAAGTAATATAAGTATTCAAATATATTTGGAAAAGCTAAAGTATATGTCCCAAAATATAGATATATTGTTACAACAGGCATTTAAGTCGGAGTTTTATGACTTTTATGGTGTTAATCAAAATTTTGTTCCATCTTCTGATGAAATGTGTCAACAATTAGTGGTTGACAGTTTTGTTTTATATACAAACGATTATTCGATAGGATGTTATTTATCAAATTCACAATTTATGTTTGGACACTTTATTGATTGTCTGTGGAGTGATAGTTGGAACTTGATTTATTCCTATATTTGTTGATTTTCAATTTGGAGTGTTGTTAAACTAATATAAATTCTGTAATCGTATTTAAATATATACATAATCTTATCAGTTTTATACATCAGGAACACATTTCCGAAAGGAATATTGATATGTACCAGAAAAATGAAATATATAATGTGACAATAACTGATCTCGGCGCAGAGGGCGAAGGAATCGGAAAGATAGACGGTTATCCTCTGTTTGTGAAAGACGCTCTTCCCGGAGACGTGGTAGAAGCCAGACTGACAAAGGTAAAGAAAACATATGCATATGCCAGAATGGAAAAGCTGCTGCAGTCTTCACCGGACAGGATCGCAGCTGCCTGTCCTTATGCAAGACAGTGCGGTGGGTGTCAGATTCAGGCATTATCCTACAAGAAACAGTTAGAGTATAAGGAACGAAAGGTCTTTAACAATCTGATGCGTCTTGGCGGCGTGCCGGAGAAATTGCTGACAGAGATCATGGAGCCAATCATCGGAATGCATCCTGAGGATTGGGAAGACACAGGAGTTAGTCAGGATGTTGTCGATTGCGGTCATGAAAAGTATGAAGTTCCTGTGAGGTATCGGAATAAAGCGCAGTATCCATTTGGCATGGATAAGGAAGGCAGAACCGTCTGTGGATTTTATGCGGGAAGAACACACAATATCATAGCAAATACAGACTGCCTTTTGGGAGCAAAGGAAAATGAGAGTATCTTAAAGGCAGTCTTATCTTATATGGATGAATTCCATATAAAACCTTATTGTGAAACAACAGGAAAGGGTCTGATCCGTCATGTGCTGATTCGCAAAAGCCGGGCAACGGGTCAGATCATGGTTTGTATTATCGTCAATGGAAAAGATCTTCCCCAAAAAGAAGGATTAATCCAGAAACTTACGAAGATTCCCGGGATATATTCTATCTCCATTAGCCCAAATGAAAAAAATACAAATGTTATCTTAGGAGATACCTATAAGACGATTTGGGGAGATTCTAAGATCGCTGATGAAATATGTCAGACGGCGTTTGTCCAAAAAAATGCTTCCTATGACAAGAAATCGGGAAGATGGGAAAGAATTGCGGAGACCGGAATCAGATTTAAAATTTCCCCATTGTCTTTTTATCAGGTCAATCCGGTTCAGATGGAGCGGCTTTATTCCACTGCGCTGGAATACGCGGGATTGACTGGAAAGGAAACAGTGTGGGATCTTTATTGCGGTATTGGAACGATTTCGCTATTTCTTGCAAAGAAAGCAAAACATGTTTATGGTGTGGAGATCGTGCCGCAGGCGATCGAAGACGCCAAAGAGAATGCGGCGTGGAATCAGATTGATAATGTCACATTCTATGTGGGAAAAGCGGAAGAGATATTACCACGATTTTATGAACAACAGGGAACAGGCATACATGCAGTCAGGATGGAAGATGGCGGACAATTAGGCACATCTGAGGAAAAAGAGAAGGAAATAGACTCTATGAGGCATCCTGACATCATCATAGTGGATCCTCCCCGAAAAGGCTGTGACGAGGGATGCCTTTCAACGATGGTTATGATGGAGCCGGAAAGGATCGTCTATGTAAGCTGTGATTCCGGGACTTTGGCGAGGGATGTAAAGTATCTGCGTGCGAATGGATACGAGTTAAAAAGGGTGAGGGCTTGTGACATGTTTCCTAATACGGGGCACGTGGAGACGGTGGTAATGCTTTCCCACAAAAAGGAAGAGAACTAGTGAAGAAAACATTATTAAATAGAATTCCAAACGAAATGCCGCATGATATTCAGCGCTTTGTCTCTGGGGCAAATATTTACGATACTTCCTGCTCACCCGAGGCAAAAGTGTATTTTATTGACAAGGGAAATGGATACTATTTAAAATGTTCAGGCAGAGGAATGCTTGAAAAAGAATCCCAGATGACAGAATACTTTTACTCTAAGGGGTTTGGTGCAGAGGTGTTGAATTATATTTCAAATAACAGTGATTGGCTTTTAACAACCGCTGTTATCGGGGAGGACTGTGTACACGAAAGGTATCTTATGGATCCCAAACGCTTATGTGACACCATTGCATACGAATTAAGAAAACTTCACGAAACAGATTATAGCGGCTGTCCGATTCCGGACAGAACAGCGGAATACCTTGCTGGAGCTGAGAAGAATTACTGCACAGGGAATTATCATAAATCACATTTTCCCGACAGCTTCGGCTACCGTTCGGCAAAAGAAGCGTATGGCGTTCTGGTTGCAGGAAAAGATGCTCTGCAAAGCAAAGTTCTGCTTCACGGTGACTATTGTCTGCCTAATATTATTCTTAATAACTGGAATCTATCCGGGTTCATTGATGTTGGCAACGGCGGTGTTGGCGATAGGCATATAGATATTTTTTGGGGAGTTTGGTCTCTTGGGTTTAATCTGAAAACAAATAAATACCACGAGCGTTTTCTTGACGCATACGGAAGAGATAAGGCAGACGAGTCAATACTTAAAATCGTTGCTGCGGCTGAAGTCTTTGGTTGATCATGCTGAAACAGTAGATGGCTAAATCGCTGTTACAACAAGTTCTGCGCTAAAAGCTTAAATAAGGAGTAATGAATATGAAAGAAATCATTGACCGAAGGAGCATCAGAAAATATAAGTCGGATGCTGTTGAGAAAAAAGATATTGAGACAATCATTAAGGCAGGTATTCTTGCACCTTCTGCTAAGAATAGACAGCCGTGGAAATACATAGTGTACACAGATGAGGCAAAGAATAATCTTTTAGATGAAATGGAAAAAGGGCTTATAAGAGAACGTGATGGAAAGCAATTATTACCTAAGTCACAAAATGGTTTGCCGGATGCATTTCATACCTTAAAGATTATGAGAGAAGCGCCTGTGCTCATCATCGTTGAAAACACAAATGGACAGTCGCCGTATAAAAGTATAGATGCTGATGGCAGAATCACAGAAATATGTGATATATTGTCTATTGGAGCATCTATTCAGAATATATTACTTGCGGCAACGGAATTAGGATATGGAACACTTTGGATTGCAAATACATGTTTTGCGTATGATGAATTGGTTGATTTTATAGGAATAACAGGTCAGTTAGTTGGTGCAATATTATTAGGACATTCTGATGAACATCCTAATCCCCGGCCAAGAAAAAATGTCGAAGAAATAATAGAGTATAGAGTTTAAATTGAATAAGAATCGGAATTCACAATATTAAGAGAATAGAGGTATGCGTATGGGATTTCAGATTGAAATAGTTGAAGGGCATGATCCGGCATCCTATTTTTGGTTCAGACCTGTAATACTTAAAGATACAGGAAACATATTGTGGGATGAGGTTGTGGAACTGGAAGAGGAGTTTTCGATAGAGGAAGGAGATATTGATTGTTTCCTTTCCTACTTTTTTTACAAATATTTTGATGCAGATCTCACTTACAATAAGAGGCGTTACGAATATGATATGGGCTACATCAGTGAATTCGAGTGGTATCTTACACATAATTTCTTTACCTATGATACGTTAAATGAAATGGTAAAAGAAATTGAGGAAGTTGCATCTTTGCTGGAATCGGATTATGATAACCCTCGGCTTGACGATATCAAAAAGAAATTTTCGATTTTTTATATGTGTCCTCAAAGTGATGCAGATTACATCAATCGTGATAATACAGCTATTCAAAAACATATTTCTGTTGTAATTGATTTCTATCATCGTTTTTCAAAACGAATTACCTCAATGATGGAGAACAATAAAATTACGACAATCATCTCAATTATGGGACCATAAAATAATGGTAGATAAGTTCCAATCAATGAAAGATATAATGATGACTTGAAAAGTTGAACGGTTGTTAATAAGAACTTGACTTTTAGGTAAATTGATGCTATAAAACATACATACAGTATGTATGTTTTGCGCGAAGGGGATAAAAATATGAAACATAAAGATTATTATAATGACCGATATATTCAAGATTTTTCTGAAAAGCTTGCTAGTGTTATGTCTTATTTTGATTCTCAAATGTTTTCCCACAATTTGATTGGACAGTTAGAAGATAAAGAATTATTTGCACGTTTTGATTGTATAGTGGATGCCATGCAGCAGAGTATGGGAGACGATTATTCAAAAAATGTAAAAGCGTTTTTTAATATGCTTGGACCGGAATTGAAGGAAGCAAAAGGAATGTTCAATTTTGGTTGGTGGTTATGGCCTGTTAGTAGATATGTTGAGCGATATGGAAACGAAAACTGGGAATTATCTCTATCATTTTTAAAGGAATTGACAAAACGATTTACTGGTGAATATGCTATACGCCCTTTATTAAAAGAACATCCGGCAGAAGTAATGGATGAATTGATTATTTGGACAAAAGACAAAAATGTCCATGTGCGAAGGCTTGCAAGTGAGGGAGTAAGGATACGTTTGCCATGGTCGCAAAAACTTTTTGTTGCGTTGAATGAATTTGAAAAGTATTCTGCTATCCTTACCAATTTAAAAGATGATCCGGAAAAATTTGTGCAAAAAAGCGTTGGTAACAATTTAAATGATCTTTATAAAGAGGAGCCAGAGAAAGCTAAAATGATAATTGCACAATGGGAAAAGACAGGTTCCTCGAAAGCACAAGAATGGATTATTAAACATGGTATGAGAAATCAAAATTGAAATAAGTCACATATGGGAGAATTTTAAATATGAAAAATGAGGAAGCTAGTTTTAAAACCATATCTAATTTATTAACGATTGCGCGAAAGCATTTTACGGAGTATGGTTATTTTGATGTTGCACTAGAAAAAATAGCTGAGGAAGGAAATGTGACAAGGGGAGCAGTCTATCATCATTTCAAAAACAAACAGGGACTTTTTACAGCAGTATTAGAACGTGTTCAAAAAGATGTTTCCGTACAAATTGAAAAAGCCGCAATGAAAAGTAATGATCCGTGGCAACAACTGATACTTGGATGTGTTGGTTTTGTGAAAGCTGCCAATGAAAGAGAAAATAAACGAATATTATTAGTCGATGCTCCGGCGGTACTTGGTTGGACTGCCTGGCGGCAGATTGATCAAGAAAATTCCATGAATGTTTTACAAGAACATATCAGTGACTTAAAAGCAGGGGGTTATTTAAACGATAATGTTGATATAGAACTAATGGCATATTCTATTTCCGGAGCGTTAAATGAATTGGCATTAAATTACGCTCAAACTAAAGCAATAAATGAAAATAAAATCGTTAGCACGATAACTCAATTGGTTTCAGGTTTTAAAAAAATATAGAAAAGGTAAAAAATTTTGGTTGGTGGACGGTCGGAAGGATGCACTTTTTTGTAAAACAATGCAAAACAAGCCATTACATAATATTGACGATGTTTGCTGCATATACTATAGTGGAAGTACTTGAAGAAAGGGGTGAATAATATGGCTACAACAAATATAAATGTTCGTGTTGATACTGAATTAAAACAGTCTGCAGAGTCTTTATTTAATGATCTTGGCTTGAATATGTCTTCTGCAATAACGATGTTCTTAAAAAGTGCAGTTTATCATGATGGAATTCCTTTTGAAGTAAAAAGGATTCCGAATGCCGAGACCAAAGCAGCTCTTGCCGAGTATGAGGAGATGAAGGAGAATCCCGGCAGCTATAAACGTTATGATTCCTTTGATGATTTGATGTAACGGGTTATATTATTATCATTTTATGCAAGGGGTGCATTCTAAAGACAGAATAAGGGCAAAGGAGATTAAACATGATAAACAAACGTATATCAATCAGTGTTACTATACTGACATTAATAATGACCTTTATGGAAATGACCGCATTACCTGCGGCTTTATTCTGTAACATACAAATCAGGGATATAGAACCAATTTATTTCTCTTTGATGATAAATTTTATATTAGCTTTTGCTTTATGTTATATATGTAGGAAAACAATTATAAAAGAATGGAATTTTGGATTGCAATTTCAAAATATTCTGGCTGATTTGAAAAAGTATGGTATTCCGTCTCTTGTTGCTACACTTATAGTGGCAGTTGCTTTTTGCATAGGACTTTCACCGTTTAATAATAAACCAACGATATATAGAGTTATTGTAGAAGGTGTTGTGTATTACATAGGTGTTGCGATAATGGAAGAAATTTATCTGAGAGGATTATTACAGAATGTCATTGAAAAATGGTTTGGTAAACGAAATAATGCCACATTATATGCAGTTATTATATCATCTGTACTGTTTGGATTTGGACATATTTTTGGCGCACTCAGTCAACCGATTATGACAATTATATGCAAAGCGGTTTGGGCTGCTGCATTAGGAATTTACTTTGGAGCAGTTTATGTCAAAACCAGAAATTTATGGATACCAATTATTTTACATTTCATAGTAGATTTGTGTGGTATACCATTTTGTTTTTCTAAAAGCAATCAATATCCAACTATAGGCTTAATCGCTTGTCTATTAATGTATTTATTATTAGGAATATATGGTATTTATATTCTACGGAAAAATTAAGATAGCTTTCTTTGGCAGCGTTTTATCATAATGCAAAGGGTTTCCGGCTTTAAAAATATAGAAAAGACAGAGAAATTTGGCTGGTGGACAGAGGAAAGGAAGTAAATGGCTTATTTAATTAACTCAGAAGGAAATGTTGAGTTTGTTTTAGAATTGGGAAAAGAATATGAAATGGGTAATTCAGATCATGAAACCTGGATGCCAGGCGTTTTAAGGCTTTCTTCGGAAACAAAAAATGTAGAGATGGGAAAAGACATCAATTTTACTTTAAACGTGTATGAAGTAAAACAATTGGTAAAGGGCATAAACAATCTCATTAGTTGTTTTGGAGAAAAAGAAAGCAGTTCATTTTCGTTCTGTAATATGGAATCAAATTTTGAGTTAAAATTTGATAATATATTAGAGGATGAGGTTATTGAGATAGAAGTATGGATCAATATTGCGAATCAGACGAAAGGAAACATTTTTGGGTATGATGAAGGAATTAGATTTATAGCAAACAAAGAAAAAGTGCAAAAATTTGCAGATGCTATCAACGAGGACCTTTTAGGAAAGGCTGATTAGTTAGCCTGTGGAATAGATATTAGGGAACTGCAACTATGAAAGAAACGGAGAAAGTAAATGGGATCAAAAAAATGGACGACAGGTTTATTGATATTCTATCTAATTGCATTAACATGGATTATTCTTTTTAAACTCCAATTTTCCGTAACGGACCTGCCGCATATAAGAAATATAAACCTAATCCCCTTCGGGGAATCGGTGATTGCCAATGGAAGAGTATATATAAATGAAATTATTTGGAATCTGTTGGTATTTATACCATATGGGTTGTTTATTCGTATTTTATGGGAAGACAGACCGTTGCTAAAGCAATTTTTCCCTATTATTTGTACCAGTCTTTTGTTTGAAATAATACAATTTATTTTTGCCATTGGAGCAAGTGATATTACGGATGTTATTACCAATACATTGGGAGGAATCATAGGCGTTTTTGTTGCTATTGGCATTTCAAAGGTTGTCAGAAAAAATTGGGTAAAACTGATCAATATTTTAAGCCTGACAGGAGGTCTCCTTTTAACATTATTGATAGCAGTATTACTTTTGGCTAATCTATAACTTTCCGGTTCCGTTTAGACATGAATGGAATATGTAAAATAGATGCTTCTACTTTGAAAAGGGCATAGCCCGGAAATATTTCTTACGATACTGCATAGGCGATAAACCGGTTGTCCTTTTAAATACTGCAGAAAAATAGCTCTGGTTTGGATAGGCAAGTATGGCGGCGATTTCTGCCGGGGAATATTCAGAATACAGAAGCATATTTTGGGCCGTGGCAGTTTTCTTTTCCATAATGTAGCCGCTGATGGTCATGCCGGTTTCCTTTTTAAAAAGTCTTGATAAGTAAGACGGATTCAGACAGACATAATCTGCCAGCGTTTCTACAGTAATGCGGGTATGAAGATTTTCGTAGATATAATCGATGCATTTTACTATGGGCTGGGAACAGATCCTCTTTTTTTGAAAACTTTTCATGCGTTTAGCATAATCTAAACACATCGTTGAATGGAGCTCTGCGATTTGTTCCGGTCTGTCGCATAGATCGGCTTTTTGGATATAATAATCACTGAGGGCATAGCCTTCGGAAAGCTCCATTCCTCCTTCAATGCAATAGCGGGCTACCATAGCCGTAGTAATAATAAAATGATATCTGATATTATTCAGGGGATTTTGTGATAAAATTCCAAGACCCTGTTTTTCCAGAAGACTTTCCCGGCACATTTCTTTTGTTTTATTGATATCTCCCGATTGAATGACAGCATAAAATTCCAATTCTGGTTGATACGGAGCCCGGAAAATATTATTTTCCCTTTGCAAAAATTCTCTGTATGCAAGTTCTTTACGATATTCCATAAGTAATGACTCCTTTGTTCAGCATGTTTTATCTGTTTTTATTTTCTTTTATATTATGTCATGAAACCATCAATAATGTAAAGAAAAAGATATGATAGAAAAAGTAAATATGACATAATAAAATCATCGATTTATTAAAATACGCTGCCAGATAATCGTACTGTACATATAAAAACAGAAAGGAGAGATGTATTGGTTATGAAAAAAAAGAGTTTAGTAATGATGGCTGCAATGGCATTATCCCTGATTTTTGCAGGTTGTAATAATTCTGTTGCGGACAACGTCGCTCCGGTGGATGGAGAAGGTCAGACGGTTAATAATCAGGAGAATCCATCTCAGGAGGAAGTGGTACAGACGCAGGTTCCCGAGTTGGAGGGATATGAACTGTTGTGGCATGATGAGTTTGATTCTGATACGCTTGATGAGTCTATCTGGAATTATGAACCCCATGAGCCGGGATGGACAAATGAAGAATTGCAGGAATATACCGTGGGCACCGACAATGTTTTCCTTCGGGACGGCAAATTGGTCATTAAGGCGATTATGACCGAGGATGAAAATGGTGAACCTTATTATACCTCAGGTAAAGTGACCAGCCAGAATAAAGAAGATTTTATGTATGGAAAAGTGGTGGTCAGCGCCAAAGTTCCGGAAGGGCAGGGACTCTGGCCGGCAATTTGGATGATGCCTACCGATGAAAGCTATTACGGACAGTGGCCTAAGTGCGGTGAAATCGATATTATGGAAGTTTTGGGAAACCAGACGGACATAGCATATTGTACCGTTCATTATGGAGAACCTCATGCAGAACAGCAGGGAACCTACCAGCTGACCGGCACGACTTTTGCGGAAGATTTTCACGAGTATTCCGTAGAATGGGAACCGGGAGAAATGAGATGGTATATCGACAATCATCTTGTTCTTACGGTAAATGATTGGTTTACCGCAGAGTCAGGACAGGACGAAAAACCGTATCCGGCGCCTTTTGACCAGACTTTCTTTGTACAGATGAATCTTGCGGTCGGCGGAACATGGCCCGGAAATCCCGATGAAACAACGGACTTTGAGAATGCGGAGTTTGAAATAGATTATGTCAGGGTTTATCAGATGCCGGAATATGATACCAACGTAGAAAAGCCGGAATCCAATTTCCGGGAGATTCTTCCGGACGGCAATCTGGTATATAACGGCGATTTTGCGGAAGCGGAAGCCCTGGATGATGAGGAGAACTGGTATTTCCTGCTTTTTGAAGGTGGCGAGGGTTCGGCAAAGATTGAGGACGGCGTATTGACCATTTCTACGGAAGAGATGGGAAGAGTTGATTATTCCGTACAAATAGTGCAGCCGCAGCTTCCCATGATCAAAGGAAATAACTATCGGTTGACATTTGAAGCCTGCGCCGCAGAGGACAGAGACATGATCGTGTGCGTTTCCGCTCCTACGGCGGGATGGATCCGATATCTGGAAGATACGCTGTTGTCTTTGACAACCGATTGGCAGACCTATACCTATGATTTTACCGTGACCGCAAAGGATGATAATAACGGACGTCTGGAGTTTAACATGGGTAATAAAGAATCTACCGCGGAAATATATATCAGAAATGTAAGAATTGAGATCGTGGAATAAAAAAACAGTCCGACAAAATTCCCTGTCAGAGAAATCTGGCAGGGAAAATTTTTTCCCTTCCTTATTTTGTTTCTGGAAATAAAATTCATCACCGTATTAAATGAGAGATATACTGCCATTACAATACCGATCATCTTTGTTGCACTATCAAAAAGACACTTGCCCCTATAATAGCTATCATATCAACCTCCAAGAATGTAAGATTTATGATTTGAGTATATCACACTCTCACACTAACTAAAGCTTTATATTACGACAAATACCCCAAAATAATCGAAGGCAGAATATTCGTAACCGCTTCGGCACATATTCATATCCTAAAGACTGGTTCTAAGATAAAAACCGATATACAGTAAGTTCTCATCGCGTATGGCAAATACTTCTCCCTGCATTTTTTCAACAAGAAGCTTTACAATGGACAATCCAAGACCGGTGGATTGGTTTCGCTCTTTTCTTTCTACATAGAACCGTTGGAATATTTTGGATACATCCAACTCAGAATCTTCAGCAATCGGATTTTGGACGCAGATTCGGATTTTATCTTTGATTACATCGTTTTGCAGGGAGCTCATAGGTTTATCTGTGTCTTGTGTGATGGAAACCGTCACTTCACCAACGGAATACTGCAGACAATTTTTCAGAAGATTCTGCATCACCCGACGAAACATCTCTTCCTCAGCCATCCCTTTGTAGATGGTGTTTTGCTCTAAGCGCATCGTGAGACCCTTATCCTCAAACATCGGAATAAAATCTGTCATGATATCAGCAACTATGTTGGTTATATTTAATATTTCCAGCTGCGGTTCCTGCTCCTGATTCATCCAATAGGAGTATTCAAAGAACTGTCTGATCCGCCTCTCTAATTCATCAGTATGCCGAAAACAGACAGACAGATATTTTCTGCCTTCATCATCAGTCTCACAGCGCTCCAATAGCTGCAGATATCCTTTCAGGACAGTCAGCGGAGTTCGCAGATCATGGGAAATATTGGTAATTAATTCTTTATATTCATTTTCATGCATGTTCTGAATTGTGCGAAACTCCTCGTCCTGTTTGAATATCTGATTCAAAGTAGCAGTCAGTGCCACCAGGTCGTTATCCTGTAATTCCAGCGCAAGCGGCTTTTTTATCGGTGCGCTGATTCGGTATTCCAACTGCCGCCTCAAGCTGCGCAGCTGTAATTTCAAACCCGCAAAACAGACAATAAGAGCAATCCATAACACACTAATGACAAAAATCAAAAGCCACATCGCTTCCTCCACTATTTTAACTCTGTCTTTTGAAATTTAAGATATCCAATCGTCCAGAAGAGAATGATCCAGAATAGGCTGATCATAACTGTCTGGCAGATATCAAATAATGTCACATCTAATTTTAATACATGACGATACAGTCCGAGCGGGGTGTAATTGACAATCTTTATAATATCTTCGGAAAGGATGGATGCCAGAAGATTTCCGCCGAATAAAATTCCGACAAAACAGATGCCCATTGTGGCTCCGGTCTTTCGCACAAAGAATGCTATTACACCACAGATTGTAATCACGCTGATATATGCCATACTACCGGCGGCAACCATTCCGATAATATAGTGAATCTGAACTAAATTTCCACAGATGTCCGCTGTGCCCAGACCGTTTTTGAGCCCTGCTGGAAGCGCTGTAAAACACCAATAGATCAGACAGAGCATAATCACTACGATTGAGTACATCAACATTTTAGCCAGATAGACGCTGCTTCGTTTTTTTCCATAGGAAATGGATTCCTGAATCATCCGGTTTTCGAAGCTTCCGCCGATCATCCAGCCCGCAAATAAACTGGCAACCAACAGAGCCATCGCGCCGTCACTCATCGCGCTGTAAACACCGCCTCCGAAATACAGAAGATACATCTGATCCCATGCTTTTATATTAGAGATATTGGCGGCATCTGTAATCTTGCATCCAAAAATGACAGATGCAACTACCAAAATGATAACTGTAATTTTCAAAGATAATGATTTTCGTACCTGATACCATTCGCATCGCAATAAACTAAGCATTTTTCTTTCCTCCGATCACACTCATAAAATAGTCTTCCAAACTTGTCTCGCACACCGCGATTTTTGTGATGATCACGTCGTTTTCATGCAGAACCTGTCCCACCCGTTCTCTTTCATCCAGAAAATCGAACAGTTTGACACTATTATCCGGCATTACCTGAAAATTTTGAGTGTGCAATTTTTCTTCCAATACCGCTGTCAGATGATTAACATTGACAGCTTCCAAGGAAATATAGCATTTGCACCGGTCGTCCAGTTCTTCGTGAGAAAGGACTTCGCGTATTTCACCTTCATGGATAATAATGAAATCAGTGGCAACCTGATATAGTTCCGGCAGATTATGACTGGAAATCAGAATTGTCTTATTCTCATAAGTACTTAGTTTTTTGAGTAAATTTCGTATTTCAATGACACCGGCGGGATCCAAACCGTTAATCGGTTCGTCCAGCATAAGCAGATCGGGATTTCCGATCAGTGTTGTGGCGATTCCGAGCCGCTGTTTCATTCCAAGGGAAAAGTTTTTTACTTTCTTTTTTCCGGTGTCTTTCAGACCGACCAGCTCCAGCAATTCATTTTCAATTTCATAATTTGGTATGCCTTTCATCAGACATTGCAGATGCATATTCTCTTTTGCAGACATACCTGCCACCAGCCCCGGAGCTTCGATCAGAGATCCAATGCGTTTGCCCGCTGCTTCCAACCCGCTGCGATCTTCTGTCCCAAATAACAGAATGCTGCCCTGTGTCGGGAATCCCAATCCCGCAATCATTCGCATCAGTGTCGTCTTTCCAGCGCCGTTTTTTCCGATCAAACCGTAAATCTTTCCCTGTTGCAGGCTCAAATTCACATGATTTAACGCCCGTTGAGATTTATACTGCTTTGATAAATCTCTTGTTTCCAGAACCATATTGCCCATAATCTGTTTCCTGATCACAGTCCGGATTTGCCGAACTGTAACGCTTCCTTTCTGTTATGTAGATTTTCAAAGAATGATTTCTTATAACTGAAAGTGTAGCACCCA
>JAIDPF010000076.1 GCA_029062895.1 Lachnospiraceae bacterium | reverse complement strand
CTACAAATAAACACTCATTGGATGGGTTATCGATGATCTTTCTATTCTCACTTGGACTTAAGCCTATCCGCCAACTCCCCAAACTGCTCCAACGTCAGCGTTTCTCCCCGGATGGTTTCGCTCAGATCCATTTGCCTCAGGGCTTCTATGACCGCTTCTCTCGTCAGATGCAGTCCACTGTCATTGCTCAGACCATTGGCAAGCGTCTTGCGTCGCTGGTTAAATGACGCCCTGATCAGCCGGAACATATATTCCGGATCAGATACCTTGATCGGCGGCTCCGAATACAGCGTCAGACGGATAACCGCACTGGCCACCTTCGGGCGCGGCATAAAACATTCCGGCGGCACGCTGACCATAACCTCCGGTTTCGCATAGTACTGTACCGCAAGGGACAGCGCCCCGTAATCCTTCGTCCCCGGACCAACCTGCATCCGTTCCGCAACTTCCTTTTGCACCATGATCGTAATATTGTCCAGAGGGATTTTCTTTTCCAGAAGATTCATAATGATCGGCGTCGTAATATAATAAGGCAGGTTTGCTACTACCTTAAAGGATTTATATTTTTGTCTATCGGCAAGATGCTCTTCCACCAGCTGATGCAGATCGACCTTCAGGATATCCTGATGAATGATAGTCACATTATCATAGGCACCCAGCGTATCCTTTAAGATCGGGATCAGATCGCCGTCGATCTCCACCACGATCACTTTTCCTGCACGCTCGGCAAGATACTGTGTCATCGTGCCGATGCCGGGACCGATCTCCAGGACACAGTCCTCCTTCGTCAGTTCTGCGCAATCCACGATCTTTTCCAGCATATTCATATCCACAAGAAAATTCTGTCCGTACTTTTTCCGGAACACAAAATCATATTTATTTAATACTGCTGCCGTTGCCGTCGGCGTTCCAAGATTTGCCATATTAGTATTGTTACCTTTCCGTAATTCGAAATAATCTATGGGTATTCTCCCATGCCATTTCTTCCACCTGCGCAGGCTCCATCCCTTTGATCCTTGCGATCTCCCCGATGATATAAGGAATCACCAGTGAAGAATTCCTCGTACCCCGGTGCGGCTCCGGCGCCAGATACGGACAGTCCGTCTCCAGCAGGATCCTGTCCATCGGGATGGTTTCAACAGCCTCTTTCAGCTTCTTTGCGTTTTTAAAAGTAACCACTCCGCCGATACCTATGTAATATCCCATTTTTATATATTCCGCTGCCGTCTCCTTCGTATAGGAAAAGCAATGGATCACACCGGTGACATCCTTCCGTTCCCTTAGGATATCCAGCGTATCCTGACAGGCGTCTCTGGAATGGATGATGACCGGAAGCTTCATTTCCTCCGCCAGATCAAGCTGCAGATGGAACCATTTCTTCTGGATATCTACTTCCGGTTCATCATAATAATAGTCCAGCCCGATCTCTCCAATCGCCACAATACCCTTCTGGGATGCCGCTGTCTTAAGATAGGCAAAATCTTTCTCTGTCAGATGTTCCGTTTCCGACGGATGGATACCGACTGCCCCATAAAAATCAGGAAAAGGGTTCCCCTGATATTTTTTTACATATTCTAACACATCCTTGATCGATGCCAGATCCGAACCCACATTCATTACCTTCTTGATCCCTTGCTTATACAGGGAAGCAAGCAGTTCCTCCCGATCCTCGTCAAATCTCGCATCATCGTAATGTGCATGACTGTCAAATATCATTTATTAATCCTGCCTTTCCTCTTCCTTTGGTTATATTTATTATACCATAAGTTCACAGTGCTAAGCTCGATTCCGCTTTGCTTCATCTCGCTCACGGGCTTCGCCCTATTCACTGCATCATTGCTTACGTGGATATTATATCATATCTTCCATCTATCATCCGTTTTATTTTTCATTTACACAGTCGTCAAATTCCTTTAAGGTGTCTGTTACAAAGTTACGGATATTTTTCACACATTCATCAATACATTCCATACAATCAAGCGCCTTTTCCTCTGTTTCTTCCGCCTCTAATCCGGACTTTAACACGCTCATCATACCATGCAACGCATTTAATTGTTGCAAGACAGTGTCCATACCGTCCTTTAAAATGATCGTTTCTCTATTTTCTATCATATCTGACTCATCCTTTCCGGTATTATTTTATTCGATCGGTTCCTGCGACCCTTTTAATATTGGTTTCTCTTTTTTTCTGTATTTTACCCTTACAGTTCCCAGACATCATTTCATTTATACCAAATTAATATGTTTAGAATGAATATAGCTGTACATACTATATTTTATCAAATATTGAAAAATATCTGTGTTACCGAAGCATTCCCATATATGCAGATAAAAAGACAGTTTATTCTATTTTAATCATGGTACATTAAGACAGTATAACAATAGAAGCTTATTTCATACAGGGAAATACATTTCTACCCTTCTCATTAATAGACATTTCAATATCAGTCTCTTTTACACATATCCGA
>JAIDPF010000075.1 GCA_029062895.1 Lachnospiraceae bacterium | reverse complement strand
CATAAGGGCTATCATTTTCAACTATATCTTTATCATTTTGGTTCTCTATTTTTTTACCTGATTTAATTAGCTTGGAACTAATAAACTCAATTTCATTTTGTTCCGCAGAAAATTTTCTATAATTAGTAAGTTTCAGACTCTTTAAATACATATAGCATCTCCTTCATTTATCTTAAATGTATTGACCGCAATAACAACACTAATTATCCTTCAGTTCCTTTCCATATATCAATTGATTTCGTTCTAACTCATTCTTCAATTCTTCCGCAGTAGGCAAAACTGTCATATACTTAGATGCAAATATTTGCTCACTTTCATTCAAAACAGAATATTTTACCATCGTTTCATCTTTATCTGTACAGAAAATAATTCCGATTGTAGGATTATCATCCGTTTGTCGCTTTATATCATCAAACATCCGAATATACATATCCATCTGTCCAATATCCTGATGAGTCAGCTTATGAGTTTTCAGATCTATCAATACGAAACATTTCAATATATAATTGTAAAACACTAAGTCGATATAAAAATCTGATGTTTCGGTGCATATATGCATCTGTTTGTCTACAAAGCAAAACCCCCTCCCCATCTCTAATAAAAATTTCTGTAAATTACTGATAATTGCATTTTCTACATCCTTTTCAATAACCACAGTATCATCTTTTATACCCATAAACTCTAAAACATATGGATCTTTTACAAATTTAGGTGTCTGCCCACTTTTCTCAGGAAATTGTGTCGAGATAATCCGTTTAAAATAGCCTGACTTTATATTGCGTTCTAATTCCTTGACAGACCAATATTCATTTGCAACTTCCTTTAAATAAAAATTCCGCTCTTCTTCATTGTCCAATCGCATAATGGTTCTAAGATGTGACCAGCAAATTTTTCCAATCAATGAATATCCATAAGATTCTTTTGGAAATGTCAAATATAATTGCCTACAATTCCTAATATTGGCAACCGAAAATCCTGTGCCGTATTCATCGGACAATTCTTGCGAAAGACGTTTTATAAGATACGAACCATACTTTGCTTTTCTATTGCCCTTTTGTTCCTGTTCAATAATTCTTTTTCCAACATTCCAATATGCGTATGCCATGATATTATTAGCAGCTTCATATGTCTGACTTTTTGCCTCATTCAGTATAGCATGAACATCCTGATAAAATTTCAGTTCATCTTCTGTATCTATCAATTCTGTATTCGCCATTTTTCGCTCTCCTCAATTCGCTACACGCGTGTAGCGAATTCAATTTTGATAAATATTAATCAACGCTTTCAATAAACTCTTTAATGCAAGAAATCTTTCCATGTTTTAATAATATAGATGCTAAAATCCCATATAAGTCACTATTTAAATCTTTTAAAATCGCATCATATTCAGAAAACGACTTGTCCTGACTTATACTTGCAGGGTTTGCCATGTTGGATGCTATGTTATATTCTTTTATCTAACTGTTTCGCTGCATTGACAAACTCCACAGTTGGCTTTGCAGTATTAATCATAGTATTTATTTCGGTTACATCCTTTGAGGCTTTTATATCATCATATTACTTTTTATATCGATTAATTTTACTGCCAATTCTACTTGTTCCTTATAAAAATGTATCATTCCCATTTTACCACCTTACAACTTAATTAATGTTACAGTTATCTGCAATTCGCAAAATAAAATATCACATCCAAAATTTCTGTTTTCAGATATATACTTTTTCCCAATTCGCTACACGCATGTAGCGAATTAAATAATTATACCATCAAGGGAAAATGCTTTTGACGTGCTAAAAATGCAACGTCTGGCACCATTTCTAAAATAAATTTCTTTGATTAAAAGTATCTGATAACATTATTTCGCTTTCCATTAATACCACCTTCCAAAAGTTGTGACACTGTTACAACTTTTTATAAAATATACACAATATTATTTTCCCCCAACTAAGTCCAAATACTTTTCAAAATATGCAAGCAACCTGTCAATAACTCTTTTCTTTGTTTCACTGCGGTTCCCTGCACTACCGCCAAATCTTGATACCGCAGGCATTATCGCATCAACGTCCGTACCCGTAGTTTTTAATACTCCGTCACGGAAGGAATTTTCGATAAATATATGCGTTTCCTTGTCTTTTAGCTTTTCATCTTTTATAATTACAGCAAGGTCATTTTTCCGTTGCTCATCAACATATTTCAGCCACTCCCCGTCAACCTCGGTATCGGCATTAACCCTCGACAGAAATTCTCTGATAAGCGCTATTTTGCTCCGCAGGTTGAGGCTTGAATTGACTGCCTTTTCAATCGTAACTACAATCTCTTTATCCTTATTCTCGTCTTTCTGATACTTCTTCACAAGCATTAAAATATAATCGATATTAACCTCGACCTGCTTTACAAGTTCGATTTCAAATACAATATCATCATTAATATTTTCTTTTTCCCCCTTTTTCGGCTTGAACTCATGATAAAGATCTATATACTCACTCTGATAATCTTGAAAATCTCGTGGTGAAAGTATCTCTTGTCCGGCAAAATCATCAAAGGCGGACAGGATATTCCTCATTTTCAAAATTGCACCATACAAAGATATGAATTTCTTCTTGTCCTGCTCCCCAAGTTCAGAAAAATGCCCAAGAGGAAACATCGTCTGCAGCTTGTCAATCAGTTCTGCATATCCCTCATAGTGCTTTCCGTTTTCATCATATCCATTATAATAACTTGCATAGTTTTTCAGCAGAACAATACCGCCTGCCTCTTTATTCCCAAAAAGCGCAATCGCATCATTTGTCTCCTGCTCCAAGTTACGGAAACAGACTATATTTCCAAATGTCTTTACAGAATTGAGAATCCGGTTAGTACGAGAGAACGCCTGCAAAAGTCCATGGTACTTCAAATTCTTATCCACCCAAAGGGTATTCAGCGTTGTCGCATCAAATCCGGTAAGGAACATATTCACAACAATTAAAATGTCGATCTCCCGGTTTTTCATTCTAAGCGATACATCCTTATAATAGTTTTGGAACTTGTCGCTTGAGGTATCGTAGGTAGTGGAAAACATCTTATTATAATCGTCAATAGTGCTTTCCAAGAACTCCCGCGAGCTTTGATCCAGTCCGTCTGTATTCTCGGAATTTTCGTCAACCACAAAATCATCATTCTCCGCTTCATTAACATCATAACTGAATATCGTGGCAATCCGAAGTCTTTTCGTTTCCGGCAAGGCTTCCATTTGACGCTTAAATTCTGCATAATACAGCTTTGCAGCCTCAATGGAGCTGACTGCAAATATTGAGTTAAAACCTTTTATACGAATTTTATTCTTCTTTTCCTCTATCTCATTTCTATTCTTTGCCGTAGCTACTTCTTCCACATTTTCCAGAATGGAAAATGTAAAGCTGTCTCCCCGGTTACGCTTTGTCTTTTGATCAAAATGTCCTAATATGTAGGATACAATTTCACTAATACGTGACTGATTTAAGAGTGCCTTTTCTGTATCTATTGCCGATACCTGCTTGTCCTTTGCTTTATCGCTGTCCTTAATAGTTGTAATATAATCAATACGAAATGGAAGTACATTTCTGTCATTAATGGCGTCAACAATAGTATAAGTATGCAGCTTTTCTCCGAAAGCCTGCGGTGTGGTGCGCAAATCGGCGTGTTTGCCGCTTCCTGCATTGACCGAAAATATTGGTGTCCCTGTAAAACCAAAGATGTGATACCTCTTAAAGTTCTTGACAATCGCTGTGTGCATGTCCCCAAACTGCGACCTGTGGCACTCATCAAATATCAGGACGATATGCTTGTCAAATACTTCGTGTCCTTTGTTTTTGCGGATAAATCCGTCTAATTTCTGAATGGTGGTTATAATTATCTTGTACTCATGATAATTACCGTTCTTGTCCCTGTTTTCCAACTGTCTCTGTAAAATTGCAGTAGAGGTGTTGCTGTTCGCTGCTCCCTTCTGAAAACGGTCATATTCTTTCATTGTCTGATAATCAAGGTCTTTCCTATCAACTACAAACAGCACTTTGTCAACAAAATTGAGCTGGCTTGCGAGCTGTGCTGTCTTAAAGGAAGTCAATGTCTTTCCACTTCCAGTTGTGTGCCAGACATATCCTCCTGCGTCAAGCGTTCCCAATTTCTTATAATTTGTGGCTATCTCTATGCGGTTTAATATCTTCTCCGTAGCTGCTATCTGATATGGACGCATAACCAAGAGCAGTTCTTCTGAGGTAAACACACAATACTTTGTCAAAATATTCAGAATTGTATGTTTGGATAAAAAAGTTTTTGTAAAATCTACAAGATCAGGTATCACTTTGTTATTTGCATCTGCCCAAAATGAAGTAAATTCAAAACTGTTGCTCGTCTTTTTCCCTTTACTGGAGCTTTTCTCCTGTTCCTTCAAATGTGAAAACCTTGTGGTGTTGGAATAATATTTCGTATTCGTGCCATTCGAGATAATGAATATCTGCACATACTCGTACAGCCCGCATCCACTCCAAAAACTGTCACGCTGATAACGGTTAATCTGATTAAAAGCCTCTCTGATTGCCACTCCACGCCGTTTTAGTTCTATATGAACAAGAGGCAGACCATTCACAAGAATAGTCACATCATAGCGGTTATCATAATTAGCCGGATTTTCTATGTCATTTATGGCATTATCTTCCGCAGCATTGCCTACTTTTCCCAGCACTTCGTACTGGTTAATCACTTGCAATCGGTTGTTATGTATGTTCCCCTTATCGATCAGCCTGATATTCTTCGTACTTCCGTCATCACGCTTTAAAACCTTTGTATAGTCCTCTTGAATGGTGCGTGTCTTTTCTACAATACCCTCGTTAGCATTTGCAATATGTTCTCGGAAAAATCTCTCCCACTCGCTATCCGTAAAGTCATAGCCATTCAACTGCCCTAATTTATATTTAAGGTTTTCTATCAGCTCTGCCTCTGAATGAATTTGCAGATATTCATAACTCTGTTCCATCAGCATACGAATAAACTCTTTTTCAAGCTCCGCCTCACTCTGATAACTGTCGGAACGCCTGCTCTCCGGTATATATTCAGATACTACTGTACTTTCATTCATGGATGCAACCATGTTAAATGTACTCATTCACCCAACTCCTTAAATGTTAATAACTTGTCGCGATAGTATTCATATTGTTTTTGTCTTGCTTCGATTTCTGCCGGCAGACCAATATTCAAATCAGAGCAAATTGCTTCGAAATTACTTAACACATTTGCAATCCGCCGTTGTACATCAATACTTGGAATCGCCATCTGATATTCTGCAATGGTATTTCCTGTCAACGAAGCACGAGTAGTAAATGCGCAATGCGTTGTGACATAATTTCTAAAATCATCTGTTGCAAAACAATACGCACAATATTCCGGAAGAAGATCATTTGTTTTTGGTGTTGCTTTGATTGTAAATCCATTAAAAACACAATCTCCAATATCATCAAGCATGACCGATGACCAACCAACATCTTCTGCCGTTTCAGATGTCCTTGTAAATAAAACATCTCCCCGTGATACCCTTAATTTTTCCAATTCTAAAGATGAGCATTCAACCAATGCAGTTATATCTTCTTTTCTTAACGACCTATGGTTATAAACATCTATATATCTAATAAAAGGTATTCCTCTACCAAAAAAATCCTTTCCTTTACTCAAACCATTCCTAAAATCAAATATTTCTCCAAGTCTCTTTCGCGTAACTTTTGTTTCAAAAGTCAGCATTCTATTCCTATAATACTGATACTGTTTCTTCCGAGCTGTAAGCTCGGCTGTAAGCTCGGCTGTAAGCTCGGCTGTAAGTAACGTGAAACTGTCCAAAATATGGACTATTTCACGTTGTACCTCCAGAGGCGGTACAGGGAGGATCAACTCTTTAAAATTTGTTTTATTAAACTTAGTCTGTCCTGTTGGTGATATAATTTTCGCCAATTTTCTTTGAAATTCTTTCCCCTGAAATACATGAAATAAAAATCGATTCATAACCGTTCTACTTTTAACCCATATTGCATTCGGTCCCAATACATTATTTTTATGTAAAAATATATCAGGAGTAACATAATACACCTCACCACAGTTACCCACATTCGGAAGAACTAACCCTTCCGAGTCTAGATTAACTCGCCACAAATACATAAACGCATCTTCATCTACATATACAAATCTATCTTTATTTTTAAACTTACTCTTTAAATCCGTTGTTCGTATCAGTTGTGCGTATCCAATTCCATCATTGATATACTTTACATGTTTTGCTATATCCGCAAACGAACCTGCTGCCGTATAATCAGTTATTGTATCACACACATCTTCTACCTTTTTATATTCCACTCCATTTGGGCAAAATTCATTTATCAATTGCTCAAGTTTTGTCATCTTGTTCTCCTCCGTGCCCAAGGTTCGCTGGAACGCTAATGTTTTTTACCGTTGAAACCGTAGTTACTGCCAAAGGATAGATAACGAAATTCCATGGCATTAACTTTAACAAATAAGGTATATTTTCCGTCCGAATTACTTCATACCGCACTCGATTAACAAAAATCACATATTTGATTTGCTCCCGAAACTGATAAATGTATTCCAAAAGCTTTTTATCTCTACTAAGTCGGTATTCCTTAAATTTTTCCTGCTCTCGCATATCTCCTTGTGCCATTCCGTCAATCCAATCGCAATACACATTTTCACACATCGATAAGGCAAATTCAGGATATTCTATCATAAAAATACCGATTTCTTTCGCCCCAATATACTTCCTATAACTATCCATATGATGTTCCCAATTGCTTTTGAAGGACGCAATCAAAAACTCGTGCGAATGGGACGGATTTGTTAAAACCCATGATTTAGAACGAACTTCATCAAAACTCGGCGTTTGATTCCATTCATCTTCAATTTGTTTCGTTTCTGTCTCAACCCTATGTTTGAACTCGCTTTCTTTCTTTGCATGATTTGAACCTTTCCGTGTTACTAATGATGATGTTACTTGAAAGTGTTCTATAAAACCATTTGTAAAAACGAAGTCAGGAAAACTACTTAGTTTCTGATTGGGCCCTGTTTTTCTCAAAAGTTTTTCAAATTCATTTCTGTCTGCTTCCAACAAGCCAAAATAGTTCTTATGGCAGTCGTTATTTATATACCATATTTGTTCTTTCACAAACTCATCGTCGCTGATTTCCGTATATGTTTTCCCCGTAAACGGATGTTTATTCAGCACACCATCCTTGGTAAATATGTCATCCTTTATTCGGTCTAGGCATTTCTGCTCCTTTTCGCCTCTCATATTACGTTTTCTCCTATAAAAATCGGCAGCCAATGGCAATCGATGCGGTTGATGCTTGAAGCACGAGCTACCATGCCTCAAAAAATTGCCGTTTTATAACATTAAATACCTTAAGATACTGTTCGTTTATACACCCACCCCAATTTCTGCAATGATTTTAGCAATTTCATCCCGAAGTACCTGTTCTCTCGCTACAATCTGTTCAATCTCGGCATTCAATACCTTAATATCTATCTTTTCTCTTGTATCTTCCTGCTCCACATATGAGGAAACAGAGAGGTTGTAATCATTTTCAGCAATTCTGTCATTTGCAACCACCGCTGCAAAATACTCTTTATCTTCCCTTGCCTCATAAGCGGTTAGAATATTCTCTATGTTTTCGCCTGTAAGTTTGTTATTATTTGTGATTTTTACACACTCTTTCGATGCATCAATGAATAATGTGCTGTTCTCTGATTTGCTCTTTTTCAGCACCATAATACAGGTTGCAATGCTTGTACCAAAGAAAAGATTGCCCGGCAACTGGATAATGCATTCCACATAGTTGTTATCTATCAGATATTTACGAATTTTCTGTTCTGCCCCGCCCCGGTACATGACCCCCGGAAAACATACGATAGCAGCCACTCCATTTGTCGCAAGCCATGATAACGAGTGCATAATAAATGCAAGATCAGCCTTCGACTTTGGCGCAAGCACACCTGCGGGGGAAAATCTTTCATCATTAATAAGAATAGGATTATCGTCTCCCTCCCACTTGATCGAGTACGGCGGATTAGACACAATCGCCTCAAAAGGCTCATCATCCCAATGCAGAGGCTCTATCAATGTATCTCCGTGTCCAATGTTAAACTTCTCATAGCCAATATCATGCAGGAACATATTGATACGGCAAAGATTATATGTAGTAATATTGATTTCCTGTCCGAAAAAGCCTTGCCGGACATTCTCTTTTCCCAAAACCTTCGCAAATTTAAGGAGCAGCGATCCACTGCCACATGCCGGATCGTACACCTTATTTACATTTTTCTTTCCAAGTACCGTAATTTTTGTCAGAAGTTCAGATACTTCCTGCGGTGTATAATACTCCCCTCCACTCTTTCCGGCATTAGATGCATACATACCCATTAAATATTCATAAGCATCACCAAATGCATCAATAGTATTATCCTGGTAATCACCCAATTTCATTTCAGCAACACCATTCAGGAGTTTTACCAGTTTCGCATTTCTCTTTTCCACTGTTCCACCAAGCTTGTTGCTGTTTACATCAAGGTCATCAAACAGACCTTTTAAGTCATCTTCGCTCTCATGTCCTTGTGCAGAACTTTCTATATTGCGGAACACCTTTTCAAGCGTTTCATTCAAGTTCTCGTCCTGTGGCGCCTTTTTCCTCACATTGCAGAACAGTTCACTCGGTAAAATAAAATACCCCTTTGTATCAACCAATTCCTCTCTTGCAAACTCTGCATCACTATCAGAAAGATTCGCATAATCAAAATCGTCATTCCCCGCCTCAATCTCTCCTGCATTTACATATCTGGCAAAATTTTCAGAAATATATCTGTAAAACAGCATACCTAACACATACTGTTTGAAATCCCAACCATCTACGCTTCCTCTAAGGTCATTCGCCATATTCCATATGGTACGATGAAGTTCTTCTCTCTCTTGTTCTTTCTTGTTGTCAATCATTGGACAACCTCCTTGCATAAATCTCCAATTTAATTCTACTACATAATATCCAAATTGTCATTTAATTCTTCCTAAAATCACATAAAACATACAAATGGAGCAAATATCCTCTGCCCCATCTGTACGTTTATAACGTGTATATAATTTCTTCCCTCACAATCTCCTCTGCCCTTGCCCAAATGCTATTTGTTTTCTGTACCCAAAGCATCTGATTTTGTGCCTTTAACTGTTCCGTTACTCCCTCCTTCTTCGCCATTTGCTCCACAAGCAGATCAAATCTTTCCTCTGCCTGTTCCTGTATCATAAGCAGATGTTCCTTTAACTTGCCCGATAACAGCAACCCCGAATAAATACCACGCTTATGGTTCTCTAAATAAGATTTTCGCATCAATCCAAATTTTCTCAACGCTCCCTCCGTCTCCGGATCAGGTATTAAATTCGGAATCAGATAATCTCCACATTTTTCATAAGTTATATTCATTGCTTGTTCCTCGCTTTCTACTAAATCTACACTTCCTGCTGCCACTGCTTATTTTTTCTACCAATGTCCTGCTGACTGTTTTTTCTCTGCTGGTTATATTCCGCAGCATCTGCTTTTGCCTCCTCCAGCTTCTGCTTCATGGTCTTCGGCGCAAGGGATTTTACAAATTCCACAAACGCCTCTCCAAGTCC
>JAIDPF010000074.1:67822-79054 GCA_029062895.1 Lachnospiraceae bacterium | reverse complement strand
ATGATGATCATATAACAGGAAATGGTTCTGATAAAAATTTTACAGTATGAGTTTATCGGAAACGCTGTTGCTTCCACGATAAGCAGAAGGATAAAAAGAACAAGCCCAATCGCAGCCGCAATCCTTCGACCTATAGCAAAAATCTTCCTGTCCGTACCAAGACGGATCTGCTCGATCATCATTCCCAACACAAAATAAAGGCTGCACACGATCAGATTTTTCTCGATGACCATCGGGAACGGATTTGCGAACAATAGACAGGCGCTTCCCACCAGAAAGATGGCAGGCAGAATATATTTACATTTCAGCATGATCTTGCGGTAAAGCGGGAATAAAAGATACAGCATGATAATCATTCCAAGAAACCATTCTCCCAGCAGATAAAAAGTCGGAAGATAATCATTCAGATACCCATCCATCCCTATAATCGTCAGCAGAAAATTCACCTTGGGCGCTTCCGGCATCCCCCCTGTCTGATAAAAATAGTCCAGAAACGCCAAAAGATAAGCCAGCCAGAACAAAGGAAAAATACCTAAGAATCTTTTTTTATAGAAATCCTTCAGGGAAATTTTATCTAAATACTGAAAAATCAACGCGGCGCCGGATACCATAAAAAAGGCAGACAACGCAAGCGGCGCAAGAATATGGGAAACGCTTTTATAAACCTCCAGCTTTGCGTTGACGCCAAACACCTCCGCGGCAACCGTAAAATGATACATTGTCACCATAATAAAACTTAATATCCTGACCAGATCAAGATAAAGAATCCTTTCCTTTTTCACTAGGTACTCCTCCCTTGTTTCTCATGCTTTGCGTGATTTTATGCCGTAGGATCTTTATTTTTCTTTCTGCATAAAGATCACTGTCCGGTCTCGTCCGTCCCGCACGATCGTCTCCACCCTATCCTTCATCCGCACAAATCCATTTTTTTCATAATTATGGATCGCTTTTTCATTATCTTGAAACACTCTAAGGATGATACGCTCCAGCTCTAATGACTGAAACCCATATAAAACACCCAATCTGACTGCTTCCGTGCCATAGCCTTTCCCCAAAACATCCGGTTCCCCGATAAAAATGCCAAGCTCCGCAGTCCGTTTTTCCCGATTGATATCACGTAAATAAAAACTTCCTATTCCTCTGTCATTTTCCCTGATACAAATGATAAACTGCTGCACTGTTCCAGTCTCAACCTTTGTTTTGATCCACTCCAGATGCGTCTCTCTTGTCAATGGCGTCCGATATATAAATTGTTGCATTACATGAGGCGCATTTCTCCATGCGATCACCTGATCCGTATCTTCTGTCCTCATCTTACGCAGATAAATCCGTTCTCCCGCAATATCCATACTTATATCAATGCCTCCTTCGGCGGTTTAAATGAAAAGTGTAGCTTTATGCATTAATCTGACATCTTCTGATAGACGTGGAACCTTCCGCCAACAGCTTCTACCTGCTGAAACACTGCCACTTTTCCGGTTCTCCAAAAATAAAAATCTTCCAGTTCTTGGATACCCATCCCGATGTCCTCTTTCAGCACCAGATAAACATTTTCTCCACGCTCAAGCGCGTCAAATGCCGATTCATATCCCCACCTGGTCAGTTTTTCGGTTACAAGCGGACTTCCCGCTATCCATCCTCCAAGCAGAAGATAATTCTCATAAGAGTCGTCATAATCCCTGATTGCGTATTCCGTATGATTCACAACAGAATACACATCCAGAAGATACAAATTCTCCGGATGGGATTTCATAAGATCAAATAACCGGTCTTCTTCCCTATTGACCGCCAGCTGCTGCGCTTTTGTCTCCAATGTCCTTGGCAAAACCTGATATGCCGTCTCCAGCGACAGAATTACGAGAAAGATGCCTGCCAGAGCGATTCCCATACGATTTACAATACTGCCGATCCTTTTTTCGATGGAAATCGGATGTTCCGAATTCTTATTCGGCATTTTTCCTATTGAACCCGAATTGATTTGTTGCAATGAATCTGTAATCATTGCCAGCAGCACCAGCAATTCAATCAGATATAGCGAAATAATGATCCTCTCCGGATATCTTCCCGCCGCTAAAAGATAGATCCATAAACAGGATCTTACCACGCCCAATAAAACAATCATCCAAAAACCTTTTTTATCCCTGCCGCTGATCATAACCAGCGCTGCCATAATATAGAGAGCAAGGGTCACAACATTATACGGATAATCTTCCGTCTTTCCCAATGTTCTGTGCCGGTAAAGCCAGAAACCTTCTTTGAATTGCTGAAACCATGTACGCTGCCCCTCCGGCCTAAGCCTGCCATAAGCGGCAATCTTTCTGTAATCCTCCGCCGTCAGCGCCTCATTTAACAGGACATTATACTCTCGATAGATTGCTATCTCTTCCGGCGCGTATCCCTGACCGGCATAATATTCTTCTGCTTCCTCTCCCTCCCAGATCTTTCCATAATCATACAATTCTGTACGGGCATCGTTGTAATCAAGATATTCCTGCCAAGCCGCGTCATGATAGCATAAACGTCCAATCAGCATCAAAAGCAGTATCCCCGTGCCCAGCACGGCTAATGGTAGAAGATATTGAAAGAAATTTTTTGTCCGCAAAATACGATAAAGTCCTGCCACTGCCAGAAACGGAAGTACCATGAAGAATACCTTTGTCCTGATCAGATAACAAAACAATAAAAGAACCACCGGCAGACAGGTACTCCGCAAGATATCCCTCCGGTCTCCGCCATCGTCCAGCATCAGAAAAAGATATATGGCCGTTCCGCCCAAGACTGCTGCCGCTACCGTATAATGTATCATCAGAAACTGGCTTAAGAAAAAACCACAGAAGACTGATATGGTTATGGCACACACACAGCTTATGCCGATTATAAGCCTCTTACCTGTAAGTTCCACATTTTTCGTCAGTCGTCCCAGCGAAACATATAATACCAGATAAAAACAAAGCACATAGCTGCCTGCCAAAAGCAGTCCAAGCCATGGAAAAGAAGGCAATATTCCATATAAAAAAGCCAGCAGACCGCTTAACGGCTCGCTGAGATATACCGCCTTCCCGCTGGGACTGCCGCTGTATCTGCCGGACAGGATGCTTTGAATCATCAGATCGTCATTTAAGCAGTATACAATATCCGTACAGAGACAAAGAATAAGAAACAGAATTGCCGTTACCATCATAGCAACGGCAATATTTACGTATTTTCCATTACTCTTATGCCCCTTAGTATCCAAATAAAGATTTCCTTTCATAGTTCAACTCACCGGTTAACTTATTTCTAATGATAAAATGCCTTGACCTGCTCCACAATATACATATTCTGCTCTTCTGTCAACCCATAATACAACGGAAGTCGAACCAAACGTTCACTTTCTTTTGTCGTGTAGGTGTCTTCTCCGTGAAATCTTCCGAATTTCCGTCCCGCCTTCGCAGTATGCAGCGGAACATAGTGAAATACCGTCATAATCCCCTTTTCTTTCATAAAAGAAATAAACGCTGTCCGTTCTTCTATATCTTTTGTTTTGATATAAAACATATGCGCATTATGGGTACAATTGGATGGAATAACAGGTAATTCTATCTTTCCCTGTTCTTCAAGCTCCTTTAATCCATCATAATACGTATTCCATATTTTTAATCTGGCGGCATTGATTTCTTCCGCCATCTCTAACTGCGCGTAAAGATATGCGGCATTCATATCACTGGGAAGATAGGAAGATCCATAGTTTACCCATGTATATTTGTCGATCTGACCTCTATAATACTTGCTGCGATCCGTTCCCTTCTCCCTGAAGATCTCTGCATCCTCGATATACTTTTCCTCACGGATCAGAAGCGCGCCACCCTCTCCCATGCTGTAATTCTTCGTCTCATGAAAGCTGTAACAGCCAAAATCACCGATGCTGCCCAGTGCCTGTCCCTTATAGGTAGACATCACTCCCTGTGCTGCATCCTCAATCACAAAAAGATGATGTTTTTTAGCAATCGTCATAATCTTATCCATCTCGCATGCTACACCTGCATAATGCACCGGTACGATGGCTTTTGTCTTCTCCGTAATCGCCGCCTCAATCAGTTTCTCATCAATATTCATCGTATCCGGGCGAATATCAACAAAGACTACTTTTGCGCCTCTTAAAACAAACGCGTCCGCCGTCGAAACAAAAGTATAGGAAGGCATGATCACCTCGTCTCCCTGCTTGATATCGGCCAGCAGCGCTGTCATCTCCGTTGCATGGGTACAGGAAGTAGTCAAAAGACATTTTGCGACTCCGGTTCTCTCCTCGATCCACCGATTGCACTTTCCTGTGAAGGGACCATCCCCACAGATTTTCTGCGCTTCCACGCATTGCCTGATATAATCGATTTCCTTTCCTGTGAAAGGTGGTACGTTAAAATTAATCACCTCAACCTCCTATTTAAAACCCCCAACTTCTTTTATTATCATCATCTCCAGCCTTGTTAAGTTATATTCCTGTCATCTTTTTTCTTTAAAAGCTGCGCGGTATCCAATGTTTCCTTCTGTACCACCGCTTTTTGTTTCTTACTCTTTTTGCTCTTTTTCCTCTTTCCGTCTGTCACCGCCGATATTTCTTCTGTCTGCGCAGATGCCACCGACTGACTGGATGACACTGTTGCTGCCTGTACTGCCGCATTCACAGCCGTTGCTGCCGACTGTTCTCTTTCTGCTGTCTCTGCACGCAGTTCCCCCGACTGACCTGTTTCCGTTGCCAATGCAGCCTCCGCTGTATTCCTGCGCCGTTTCACACTGGGAACATACTGGAACCTCCGCACCGCAATATCTCCCAAAAACCAAAGGATCAGGATCGCAAGCAGCCAGTCTGTCAGATCATAGGACTCCTTTGTCCTCGTAGTACGCTTTGTCCAGATTTCATCATCCTTATCGATCACGCTGCCATACTTCTCCAGATAAGAAATCACATCCGCATTGCTGACATCAAAACGGTATTCATCAGAAAACTGTACTGCCGTCCCCGTAGTCAGTGCATTCACGATCTCCTCATTCTCCAGTCTGCGCACATTTAACTGATAGACGCCCGTAATGAGAGTATCCAATTCTGCCTCATACGTTCCCGGCGCTACCGCATGGAGCGTCAATTCCTCTTGATCCCCATCCGGATTTTGATACATCACAACAATCTCCGTCTGTCCGGAATAATCCAACGCCTCATAAGTAATCGTAGTCTGATCGCCTATGGTTACAACATCCATATGATCGCCATTTAAAGAAGTGCTTCCGCTGGAGTAATCCACGATTCTCTTCCATAACTGGATATAATCTTCCTCTCCCGCAAATCTTGCGGTCCACTCGTTAGTCACATCCGTATTCCATGCCACCGTCTTGCCCAATCCGTACTGCCATACCGTCAGGATCGGATCCTGTTTATCCGATACAATCAGCGTATTGGAGGCATATTTCGGGGAAGCGGAGACATATCCCTGCAGGATCGGCCAACCTTCCTCAAATAAACCTGTAGTAATCTCATTAGAAGCATTTACCTGCAGGAGGAAATTTCCATTCTGCAGATAGGTGTCTCCGCTCAAAAATACTTCCTGCGCAAAGATCTTTGGCAGTTCCGTGGAATCATCCGAATAATAATATCTTCCGCCACAGCTTGCCGCAAGCCGCTGCAGCAGGGCAGTGTCTGATCCATACCCAACCGCAACCGTAGAAAGCGTAATCCCACTTCCCTGATACGCGCTGATGATATCCCTGAAATCCGTCGTCTCACCCATACCATCCGTCAAAAGTACCACATGTCTAACGGATACATCGGTATTCATAATCTCAATATAAGCCTCCTGAAGCGCCGGCTTGATGGTTGTGCCGCCTCCTTCATTGATATGTTCCACCTGTTCAATGATCTCTTCCTTATCTTCCGCCAGTGTAATGGGAACTTCCCACCTATAATAATCATCAAAGGACAGCACGCCCACATAATCTTCCTCTCGCAATTGACGGACGGCCTCCACTACCGCGGAGATTGCCATATCAAGATTCGTGGGATAACCGCTTAACATACTTCCGGAATGGTCAACAACCATGACCATTGCGGTAGAAGGCACTTCATTCACTCCCCGAAGCAACATATCAACGGGCAGAATCTCCTCCAAAACGCTGTCCCGATAGCCGCCGAGCGCGAAGCTGTTGTCTCCGCCACAGCAGATCAGTCCACAGCCATAATCTCTGACATAGGATTCAATCTCCTCCAGAAATCCTTCCGGCAAATCGCTTAGATAGACGTTTTGTAATATGATATTCCTATAATCTAGCAAATCGTTCATATTATCCGGCGCGTTTTTTGCCGATACAATCTCAAAGTTGCATCCCGCCTGTGTCAGAATCTCCGACATGACGGCCGTACTTTCTCTGCTTCCCGCGATCAGCAGGATCTTTGGTGCATCCTCTACCATTGCGTAAGCATGATAAGTATTATTTTCCTCACAGATATCTCCGGGTGCATTTACAATCACTTCAAAACTTTCCAGACTTCCACCTGTCACTGTCTGTTCAAAAAGGAACCGGTTTGTCCCCCGATTTAAATGCACGGAAGTTGTACTAAGCGTCTGCTCATCATTCATCAGAGAGACCTCTGCATCCGTATCATAATTGCTTGCCACCGTGACTTCTACAGTATATTTGTCTCCCTCATGAAGATAAGAAGGAAGAGCCACGGCTTCAACATAGGCATCATCCCCCTGAGTTGTATCAAAAATAATACCTCTCAGTTCAATATCATTAGATACAATGGCGCTCGCCGTATTTATAACATCACCTTTGGTCTCACGCCCATCCGTAAGCAGAATGATCCGACCGGATGCCTCCGCGGGAATCATCGCCAAAGCACGGTAAACTGCCTCTTCCAGATTGGTCGCTGTACCATCCGTAACCGTCATAAGTTCTGACGTCATGCGCCTTTCTGTTAAAAACTGCTCGATCTGCGCGTCCCTTCCAAATGTCACGATTCCATATCGATTGTTTTTCGGCATCTCAGAGATCATATCAAACATATATTTTTCGATCTCTTTCAAATTTTCCTGATTACTCATCGACATATCCACTACAAATATAGTCGTTACCTGATCACTTTGCTTAGGAATCGTCAACCCAATAATGGACAGAATCAGCAATATCCAACTGATACAGCGGATGGCCAGATAGAAAAGATTCACCCTTTTTAACTGGTTCATCTGTTTCAAATAGAGCACCCACTCCAAAATCAGAAGCAGCAGCGCGACGATCAGAAAAATATCACGGAGCGTCTGTTTCACCTTAATCGCACTGTAATCCCTTGTTCCGGTAATATCTTCCGCAGTGATACTTCCATCCGATTCCCTTGCGGTCTCCATCCGGACAACATAATACTCCTCTTCGTCCCCGGCCTTGACACTGTAGATTCCCACTCTTGATGTATCCGCCATGGATATGTCAAGATCCATACCCGGACGAGGCTGATATTCCACCTGCTCTCCCGCCACATAGATATTGGAAGCAAGAAGGGAGGTATCGGAAAGATAGCTGATCGCATTGGCCATAAAAACCGGGAATTCCGCAAGCAGCGGAAAATCCGTCTCCCTGATATCAAAACCAAGCACGATCTCCTTGATTCCGTCATGCTCGCCATAATACGCCACACAATAATCCCCGCTGGTGATAAAACTGTGCCCCCATTCCGGCACCTCATAAGTATATGTTACATTGGCGCCGATCGTAAAGTCAGACAGCCCTGTCGTAAGTTCCCCGGACGCCACATCCAATCGTACATTCTGAAGCTGACCTAAAGCATGGGACGTACCCGCCAATACGACACGATTCATGCTGGCGGACGCAGAAACACTGCTACCGGCATCATAAACCGCCATATTATAAGCATCAGATCCAAGCGCCGTATCCTGCCCGCTCTTTACGATATCATTGCCCGTCACTGCATGATACGCACGCTCAATAAATGTATTGCCGCTACCAATCAGTACGCCATTTGCACGGCTTCCGCCGGAACTCACCGCATAAGAAATGTCATCTGCCGCTAAACTGTCCTGATGATCAGCAGAAGCTTTTCCATCTCCCTCAAACCGGATGCCGGAGACCACACTTTTCAGATACTCCGCATCCCATACAATATCCTGAAACAGACAGATACCTCTTTCTCCCGGAGCAAGCGTCATCTGCCGTACTTCCAGCAAATTGTCCTCCCCGGCATACAGACTGATATCAAAAGACGCAGCCGTAACACCATAATTGATTACCTGCGTTACTACGTCCGTCCCCGTCTCCGTTCTGGTATATACGGTAAATTCATTGGCAATATTGTTGACTGTGTCTCCCGCTATCAAAAGATCGGCGCCCATATGTTCTGTGTAGAGCATGGCATCCTCCGCTCCCGATCCATCGGTAAAGACGATCAGATGCGCCAGTTCCCCGTCTCCTGTTTCATTGAACTGCGTACAAAGCGTCTCTACAACATTCTGAGCGCTTTTCAGCGAACCGGATGCATCAGAACATGTGATCCCCCGAAGCGTCTCTATCACGCTTGCCTTATCACTGATTCCTACTGCCAGAAGATCCGTGCCCATAAGATCATTTGTCACAACGCTAAACGTCGTATTTCGCGATGCCTCCACATAATCGCAGGCTGTCTGTATCGCTTCTTCTATGCGCTGCTTTCCCCTGCCGTTATCATGCTGCATACTGGCACTGGTATCAATCAAAAAGACTACTCTTCCCCCCTGCGTATTATCGACATTGACATACGGGGACATAAAAGAAATAATCAAAAGCAGCAGAATCAATAGCTGAAGGTACATCAGAATATTATGGATAAACTTCTCCATAAATGTTTTAGAATGTTGATTTTTAAGCAGTTTCTGCCAAAGGAGATTGGATGATACCGGATGATCCACTCCCTTCGGTTTTAACAGATATAAAATTATAATCACCGGAACCGCCATCAAAAATAACAACGGCCATAAACTTTCAAATATCATATAATACCCTTAAATCCTCAAAAATTAATTGATACAGATCCCTTGCCGTACTACACAGGACATAATTGCTTCCTGTCTTCCTACAAACTCGTTTTAATTTATTCAGAAAATCTTCCAATCCTTTCTGATAATCACGAACAGACTCGGCATCCATCGTGATCCTAAGCTGTCCTTGATCCTCCATGTCGATCAGATTATACGTTCCGGACAACCCGATCTCCAGTTCTTCCTCTGCCATCACCTGAAGCATAACTGCCTTCTGCCTGCGATAATCCAGATATTTCATAATCTTTTCGATCTCATCTTCCGGGCCATTCACCATATTTTCTGTCAAGAAATCACTAATCAGGATCGTCATTCCCGGTCCTTTCAATGCCATCTGACGAATTGCAGTATGAATATCCGCCGCTCCCTCAAAAGTAAGTTGTTCTAACCATTTTAACAGTCTGGGATAACCTTTCTTACCACCGGTAACCATAAAAGGACTTGCCATCCGCTTCATATCATAAACGATCACACGATCCATACCGGAAAGCGCCAGATAAGAAAGCGCCGCTGCAATGCTGAGAGCAAGCTCTGATTTATTCTGTTTCCCATAGTTCATGGATGCACTGGTATCGATCAGAATCGAAACTACCGCTTCCTTTTCTTCCATATATTCTTTGATAAACAGCTTATCCAACCGGGCATAAGCGTTCCAGTCGATCCGGCGGATGTCGTCGCCGGGCATATATTCCCTAAAATCTGAGAACTCCGCCGAACTGCCCTTTTGCACCGACTTACGGTTACCGGACATACTCATGCTGGACTTTTGCCTTATAGACAGACGCAGACGGACAAGCGTATCATAAAATTTCGCGTCAAGCATATGCTACCTCTATTTTAGTGAATTCAAGATATCCGTAATGATCTGATCTTCGCTTACACCTTCAGATACCGCGTCAAAACCAAGAATAATCCTGTGGCGGAGAACCGGATATGCCGCATATTTCACATCTTCAAAAGAAACATTCATCCTGCCTTCCATAAATGCTTTGGCTCTTGAAGCGCGTACCAACGCCTGCGCGGCTCGTGGACTTGCTCCTTCTCTGATATACTTATTCTCTGCATGGGTTGCCATCACAATATTCAGGATATTATCCATGACCGCATCCGCGATGGGAATCTGCGCAACGATGCTTCTGGCAGTCATTAGTCCATTGCCATCCAGCAACGGCTGAATAGACGGCATCTGCAACCCTTCTGTCAGATCAACGATTCCCTTCAGTTCTTCCTTACTTGGAAAATTCACAAGGATCTTAAACATAAATCGGTCCAACTGCGCCTCCGGCAGCGGATACGTACCCTCGTTTTCAATCGGATTCTGTGTTGCCAGCACAAGGAACGGTTCCTCCAGACGATAACTATCATTACCAACAGTCACCGTGTGTTCCTGCATCGCCTCCAGCAACGCCGACTGTGTCTTAGGCGTTGCACGGTTGATCTCATCTGCTAAAACAAGATTGGCGAAGATCGGTCCCTTTTCAAAACGAAAAGCGCTGCCGCCCTGATCCTTAATAATAATATTTGTACCGGTCACATCGCTGGGCATCAGGTCCGGTGTAAACTGAATACGCTTAAAAGATAACTGGAACACCTTACTGATCGTACTGACCAGTCTGGTTTTTCCGAGTCCGGGCATACCTTCTAATAATACATTACCGCCGGTCAGCATCGCCAGTATTGTCTGCCGGATGATATCCTTTTGTCCGATGATCCCCTTACCGATTTCGGTCTCGCACTGCATCATTCGCTGCTGCCATTGTTCTAATTCATTCATTCGATCCACCATATTCCTTCCCTAGTTATATTATCATTATCTCATCCATATCGCTGAAACCACGCGGAAAATCTACTGAAGATTTCCGAAATAATCTTTGATTACCTCCGTCATGCCGCTGGGGTATCGTCCCTGCTCCAGCCCCTCATAAGCCTGATTGGTATATTCGCCGATCACCGATTCGTATGTGACACGTTCACCCTCCCACGCAAGACCATTCTGTTCCCGATAATAATCAGATGTTTCGGACCCCACAGAAATGCCATGAAGCGTCTCATCATCTCCCAGTTCATTGGGTACGCTGACATAATCATGCGGTGTACTACTGCTTCCGTTTCCTGCGACATCACCGCCATTTTGACCATTTTGACCACTCTGTCCATTTTGACCGCTCTGACCGGCTTG
>JAIDPF010000074.1:0-67722 GCA_029062895.1 Lachnospiraceae bacterium | reverse complement strand
CCACTCTGTCCATTTTGACCGCTCTGACCGGCTTGACCACTCTGTCCATTTTGACCGCTCTGACCGGCTTGACCATTTTGACCATTTTGGCCATTCTGACCGTTTTGACCATTCTGACCGTTTTGACCATTCTGACCATTTTGACCATTTTGATTGGACGCCAGTTGATCCATCGCATTCTGCATACTCTCTATAGAGGCCTGCATATTTTCATTCCCCATCCCCTGTTCCATCATCTGTCCCAGTTGATTGACCATACTATCCATTTTATAATCCAACCGCTCATTCGCCTGCTGCAGGGCAAGTTCCGATGCCCTCATATTCTCCGGCATTAGAGATTGCCCGGAAGTAAGTTCCTCCAACTCCGCCATAGAAGCATTCAGCGAATCCTTCATCGCTTCGATCTGAGCAATCTGGTCTTCCGTAAACCCGTCTGTCTCAATTTCCCCCAGCGCTTCCAGTGCTTCCTCAATCTCCTCTTTCTGTTCTTCCGCGTATTTGACCAGCTCATGCCGCTGCACCGCAACCTCTCTGGTCTCAGATGGAAGCATGATTATAATAACCGACAAAAGACCCAGAATAATCACCGGCAGCATCAATTTCCATGAAGGAAGCACAGATTTCTTTACCATATGCTGATTCTGTTCCAGCAGCAATGCCGCATTGTCCCTTTGCAATGACAATACTGCTCCTTCACCATTCAAATTCTCATATGCCGTAATCACGCGCTCCTCAAAGCCAAACCGGTCAATAGCAAGCGCTGCGTCCTCCATACTGTGCCTCTTCACCAGAGCCATGACAGCGCCGCATATAATGCTGCACAAGACGCAAAGGACCGCCACAAGATTGGCATAATAAAACGGTGTAATCACGGCAATGATCTCCACCAACAGCGCCGCAAAAACTCCTATGCCACCAGCTATAAAGCACCACTTTAATAGCCGCGCAAGATTCATCTTACTCCGGTAGTTCTTTATGAAATTCTCCAAAAATTTACGTTTATCCATTTTGAGCCTCATTTCCAGCTTCTATATTATTTACCTCTTTAGGTATAAATGCGCTCTGCACGATGGGCTGCTTTCTGGCAATTTTTTTGACTTTACCAGACAGCGGATCGATCCTCTTTGCTGCCAGAAACATAAAGAACATTGACAATCCCAACATACATACCCCTGAGAGAATGCACCAAAGCGGGCCATGAGAGAACAGAGAACCAAAAAATCCAAAATCTCTACTAAATTGACCGGAAAACAGCGATTCCCCTGTCATAGAAAGCATAAAAAACTCTTCCAAAAATATAATCGGGTTCAACAATAGAAATACCACGCTATCATAAACATCATCTCCCCTTGTGGCAAACAAGGTAATAATCATCGGCAGAACCGTTAAAAAGCATACAAGAAAATATCCGACAAATGCCAGTATGATTGATACAATAGATTTTCTGCTGATGGAAGAGCAAAATACACCGATACTTCCCGCTAGTGTCGCAAAAACAAAAATCACAACAAGAAATAAAAACAACGTCCACCAGGAAAGCCCTCCCAGCACAAATGCTAAAGCCATAATAGGAATACTGGCTATCACATACAGCATGACTTCCGCTACGGAAGAAAATACCTTTCCAAATACGATCGCCACAGGCGATAAACAGGTAGTCAACATGATATCAAACGTCTGCCGCTCCTTTTCTCCTGATATGGAAGATGCCGTCATGATCGGAATCGTCAATGCAGCCATACTGACTTGGGCAATTCCAATTAGCGGGAACAAGGAAATCAGTTCTCCATAGATATTCTGATAATCATAACTTGACCCCAAATTAAGGACAGACAGTGCTATAATAAATAAAAAAGCAAGAATCGCTTCATATGCCATCAGCCCCCACGCCATCTTCATACTGCGGGCAGTAACCTTTATATCTTTTTTCATAATTGGATTCAATCTGATCTTCATTCCGGTGTCCCTCCTGTCAACTGCATAAACAGCGCCTCTAGGTTTCCTTCCTCTTTATGGAATCCCGCCAATAGGATCTCCTGCTCCATCATCTGTCGTACCATTTGATTCAACTCAAGCGTCGTACCGGTATATGAAATAATCAGTTCATTTTCACGGACAGAACGCACAATGACGCCGGCGTGTTCCTTTGCAATACGCACAGCCTTCTCAATATCATTTTCAATCGATAGGATGATTCTGTTGTCCGCATTCATATGGTCTCTGATCTCATCAATCTTGCCGGCCATCACCAGCTGTCCTTTATTCATGATGCCGATACTGGTACACATCTCTGACAGCTCTGATAAGATATGAGAACTGATAATAATGGTCTTTCCCATAGAATTCAGGTTCATCAGCAATTCTTTCATCTCCACCCTTGCTCTGGGATCCAGCCCGGAACTCGGCTCATCTAAGATCAAAAGCTGCGGATTGTGAAGAAGCGCCCTTGCCACGCACAAACGCTGTTTCATACCTCTGGACAGCGTATCGACATAAACTTCCTTTTTATCCTGCAGATTGACCAGCTCCAGAAGGTCATCGGCCACCTTGAAAATATCCGCGCTATCCATACCGTACATGGAACCATAAAATTCCAGATACTCTTTCACCTTCAGATTATCATATACGCCAAAGAAATCAGGCACATATCCGATCTGGCGCTTGATCTCTTTCCGGTTGGCAAACGCGTCGATTCCATTCACCTGAACCGAACCTGCCGTTGCCGGCAGAAGACCGCAAACGATCCTTATAGTGGTCGTCTTTCCGGCGCCATTGGGTCCAACAAAACCAAATAAATCCCCCTTTGGGATATGAAGCGACAAGTTGTTGACTGCCTGAAATTTTCCGTAATTTTTATATAGATAACTGATATGCAGCATATTAATAACCATGCCTTTCCGTAACCTGCGAATTTTAATGCACTTTAGTGCTAGGCCGCAGGCACAATATTTGCAAACCAAATTTATTTGGTTTTAACGAATTTATTCGTTTTCACTCATCCGGTAAGTTTTTCTTTACAGCCTACCTTTAATGTATATTCTGAATATTATAGAATACGCCGTAAGAATTTTCCGAACAATTTCCTTCCGTAACCCTGTCATAGTTCGGCACTACTCCAATCACAACTGTTCCCTGAAAATCTATCGCCTGCACCAATCCAATATAAAGCGCCGCCATCTGCGCTGCCAGCGTTTTATCTTCTTCATAAAACTGCTCTGCCGTATGCCAGAATACATTTTCTACACTGGAAACACCGGCCTGCGTTATCACATCCGCGTTTTTCAGATTGATATGTTCACCATCCTCCAAGCCTTCCACAACAGCAAAATATCTGTCATCATAAATCAGCATATAGGAAAAATCATATCCTGTTTCATTTGTAACATTGCCCTTAACGTTATGAGCGGTAACTTCAATATTCTCCGCCAAAATTTGTCCTTCTGTCGGCTCAGCGGCCTTACGTTGAAACATTGTCGTCTCAAAGCTGGCACTCGGGCAGATCCCTATGCTCGTTCCGGACATATCCTCAATGACACGAAAATAATAATCCGTCGGATCGCTTGTCCAACCGTAATTACTCTGCAACGGTCCCGCATAAGCACATTCCTCCGCCAGAGCTATCTGCCATTCATCATGATCGGCGCTGTATGCATAAAGAACGGATCCGGTCTCTCCATTATCTCCGGTATCCACAAACGTGACGGAACACACTGTAGTATCCGCGATCCTAAAACCCCTTCCGGCAATGGATACGATACCGACAAAAAGAAGCGCCATCGCAGGAACCCCCACCCAGTATAACTCACGTTTTTTCAAACGTCGCAATACCAGATAAACAATTGGTCCAACCAATACAACATAAATGATGATCAACACCTTTAAAACAGTATAATTGATATTCGATTTCTCCATATCAATGATGCCGAGCGCATTTGAAAGAGTATAAGAATAACTAATGCCTTCCTGCTCAACTTTATGAAATGTAGCATGATCAAACATCGTCTTATCCGCTGCCATTTCCAAAATATTCTCAGTAACATAACTTGTTTTTGCGCAAGCAGCGGCAATCTCCGGATCTGATAACGCGTAATACAGATAGGTAATACTGCCACTGCCATATGAGATGGAACTTGCGTAGCCACCTCCATAATGATAATTCATATCATACTGAGAGAAACCGGACAAGATCGCCGTATCCGTCTCATAGATAGAGGGAATATACATATCGATTGATACCCCATAATAATCATACGGGCTATACGCCCCCGTTACGGAGTACATGTCCCCTCCCATACCAATGGTTTTTTCCGTTTCAAAGTTCCCTGTTCCGGCTTCATAGATTCCAAGACACTCTGTCTGTAAAAACTGCGGATCAAAGCCGGACAATACGTCATATGCGTAATCGCCGGTACCAAAGATCAACATACCGCCGTCGTCTGTCCAATCTTCCACCGCAGAGACCGTTTCCTCGTCTAACATAGAGGTATCATATTGATCAATGACCAGAAAATCCAGACGATCCAACTTGTCCGTCAGTGTATCTTTTGAAAGTTCTACCAGTTCTATCGAATAATTGGCGTTGATGATGTACATGATATTTCCATTCGCATCCAGATAAAGCAGATCCGCATATGCGTCACTTAAAACACCAATAGACACTTTCTCCTGATAATCCTGAAAAAATTGATTATATTTTTCCGTTGTAACTTTATTTCCCTTGTGATCTAGAAGAATCACATACATTGTCCCCGCCTGACCATATTTGTTATAATATGTATCCAGACTACTGACGGGAATCGATACGACAAATTGTTTTGTGGTACCCTCAGACAAGGAGATTGCCGTATCATAGGCACAAGTCTGGTGACCTCCATTCTCTGCGATCACACGCACTGTCCCTTCAAAATCAGACCCGTCATTAGCAATCTCTATCGTAATATCAAAAGCTTCCGATGAAGCGGATATGGAAATTTCCGCGTCAATCGTAAAATCATCATCATCATACTCCGACTTCTCTGCTCTGGCATACATTCCAAAAGTCGCAAATGTTGTCCCTGAAAGGACAATCGCCGCAAGAATCCCCACTGCGGCACGGTTGATCCATTTCCTCATTCCTATTTCCTCATTCCTATTATTTCATTATCAATTTGTCTTATTGTTTCATTTTATAATAGATACAAAAATAATGATAGTATTTTATGGATTTTCTTTTTATTTTTTTTCCAAAACAACAAATTCCTCATTGGAATATGTTTCGCAGTATCCCTGCGCCATAATAAATTCTGAGAGCGCAGTCAGCTTTTCATCGGACCGCATCTTCTCGGCATCCACGCCAAGCATCAGCATCCCTTCGGCATCCTGCGTCGCATATGCCGCTGTTTCCAAAGATAAGACCAATACCGGCCACTCCTTTTTTCCGCCGTCACAATCCTCCGCCAGCCGTTCCAGTTCTTCTGTAAACAGTGACACAGGAAAGCTTTCAAGATCCGGCCAGATCGTAGTAAGCGCAGACGGCAGATGAAGCAGATAGGCAACACCGGGAAGATTTCCATAAAGGATCAGTTCCTCATCACCGGTAAACCGCCCTCCGGCATATGCAGTCAATCCTTCGATCGCCCGCGCATGCACCTGCCATGTCTTCATACCGGCCAGATAATAATTTCCTTCCGCTGTGACCACCGCATCTCTTGGCGTACCATCTACCCCGTCGCGGAATACAAAATAACAATGAAATAGTACGCTCTGTAGCAGAAGCCCTGCCGCCAATACGACGCCCATGGCGCTGTACGGAAAGATCCGGTTTCCCTTACGGTAAAATATATACAGCCGGTATCCGGCAAAACATCCCAGCGGAGCCAGCAGAAACATATTATTAATGCAGGTAAACAGGTGATTATTGCTTCCCAACGGCGAAATTAATAATACTATCATCACTAATGCAGCTAATAGTTTATCTTCCTTTCCTGCCCTTTTATGAAACATCATCAAGATACACAGGATCCATTCGGTCAGAAAAAAGATTACACAAAGATGGAATATGCTGCCATTATTATAATAACGGAAGTCATATACGCCGTTTCTGTAAAAATAAATTCCAAGGATAACGATTCCTGCCAAATAAAAAAACTTTTTCAGGCCAAGAAATCTTTCCTTCTTTATAGAGAACATGACCATTCCTGCCGCAATCCCCGCTGCCATCAAAAGCAGCCAACGAAGGCTTCCCATGTAATTTTTCAGGATCGTTCCAAGCATCTCTCCCATGGAATAACCACCGGCCTCCCCGCTTGATGTAAACAGGGAAAAAATCCAGTTCAGCATCCGGGAATAGCCGTCTGCCCCTGCCGTCAGGATCATTAGGAAAAGGCCCGCCAAAATACCGATCAGATATCCTCCAATACAGATCCCCGTCTGCCGCCATACTATATTTTTCTGCCAGTCAGCGTCTTTCTGTTGCTTTGTGCCTCCTGCGCTATCCTGCAATTTTGAAAGGCGGTCTAAAAAAGCCCCGTACCAGACGAGCAGGATCAACGCCATCTCTGTCAGATTGGATATTCTGACAAATACATTGAGTCCCAGTAATATTCCCGCCGCCAGAAACAGTCTTTTCTTCCGCGTCAGTATCGCATGATAAAGCATCACTGCCGCCGCCGTCAATACCAGATAAGTCAGATAATTGTAAAAAATCACTCTGGGGCACCAGCACAACCCCACCGCCATCAGTTCTCCCACAAACAGGACGCCTCTTGGGACGTAATTTTTGAAACCATAATATACTATTATCGCCGTCATGGCTATCAATATGCTTCCTGCCACATTCATCCACAGCATCCTATGACCTGTCAGCAGCATCAGGAAATGCCCCAGCGCATTGGCAAAAAAGGTAGCGTAGATCCATTCCCCGCCTAATTCCCGGAAATAAAGATAATTTCCCAGACTATAGGTCGTATCCGACAGGTCAGCTCCCTGATTGCAGCCGATCATGGAGAATAGAACCAAACAAACCGGCAGCAGAATATCCACTTTTTTGATTAATGATTCTTTCTCCTTCATGATACCGGTTTTGTTTCCTTTTGCTCCAAAAAGATTTTTCTGGTGACAAAATTATATACCATCACCACGCCTGTAGCAAAGACCTTTCCTGCCGCAACCGCAAGCTCGTATGTCAGCAGTCTGTTTAACCAGCTGTTTTGATCCGGCAAAATCACCTGCTCATACAAAATATCCACACTCAGATAGATCAGTATCTCATTGATCCCCAATCCTATAATACTTAAAACAAGAAAAATGACAAATTCTTTCCGTCGGTCAAAATGCTCCTTACGCTGAAATACAAACTTAAAACTAAGCAGATAATTGACAATGACTGAAATCACAAATCCAAAAAAAGCCGCGGTCAAATGATTGATTCCAAATACCGTCAGTCCCATTGTAACCGCAAAGTCGATTACAAAACACAGCGCGCCCACCAAGCCAAATTTTATGATCTGCTCTAATAATTTGTTCATCTCTTTGTATCCTCTTTTTTCTTAAAAATCCACAATTTACTGAAAATATAGTTCAACGCCACAGTTACAAAACTCAAGAGGATCTTAGAAAACATATCGCCTACTTTTAACCAATCTACCAGAATATATAACAGCACCGTCTCTACTAAAAGAGACGTAATACGCGCGCTGACAAATGTAGCAAACTCCTTTAGAATTGCCTTTGCCCCATGCATCTGGCTTCGGAAAACCCATGTCCGATTGGTCCAATAAGCAAACAACACAGCGATAATCCACGCAAAGACATTTGCCACAATGATCTTTGCCGATGCCTCAGGATCAGAAGCAGCAGCCAAAAGTCCCATATCGCATACTTTGCCGGCAATCCATTCAACCCCTGCCTCCAGAGGTCCGAAGCTGCCTGCCGCATATGCGATCCAATTGACCAGAGTAGCCAAAAAACCAAAGATCAGATAATCCATGGCTTCCCTCTTCGCGTAATAGATCCTCAGCGCTATGACCATCAGTTTATCAATCCCCAGAAACAGCAGACTCCGCAGAACGTCCACCAGGATCCCCGCGGCGAACAGCAGGATCACGGTTAAAAGGAGATGAAAGATTCTTACCGCTCCATAGACCTCCGAAACCCTAAACGTTTCCGGCCACCAATAACGCAACAAAAGATGCTCATGCAGCAGATATACCCCAAAGGTATAAGGAGCAATCCTCACCAGATAGCGCACCAACGCGTTTTCTTTCACCTTCCATGTTTTAAAGCAGTAAAACAGTCCTAGTGATCCGGTCAGAATAAAGACAAAGTTATAATGCAGCGGAATCTCTAACGCGTATTCATAATGACCTGTCCGGCGGTTCAGGAATCCGGCAAACGCCAACGCGACAAGGATACCTGTCGCCGAAAGCAGATACGTTATCAACGCCTTCCCTTTCTTTTCCAAAAGAGGGATCCCATACAACCTGATATACGCCGCAATCAGATACAGGCATAAAAACCAGATAAAACTGTTACCGCAGTCATCCACCGTAAGCGGCAGCGGCAGAATGGATTTTGCGAAACTAAACGGAATCAACAACAGCAAAATCAGCATTTGAAACTGTTTTTTGCGCATCCCTTTGATCGCGTAATTCATGACCGGAGAAAACAGGTACATCAAAAGATACGCTGACGCGAACCAGTAATGTCCATTGATCACAGGAAAAGCAAAGAACTGCAGGTTATACAGATCAAAATAATGTCGGTAATCCGCAATGCCCGCCGCCATACAGACTGCCGCTATGACTACACTGTAAAAAAACACCTGACACCAGATCCCCGCAGCCTTTCCCAGACGGAATCTATTTTCCGCAAAGAAATAACCGCTGATCAGAACATAAACATTCACGCAGACCAGACATAAGGCTTCCAATCCCCAAAACGCCCAATCGGAAAACGTCATCTCTCCTGCCGGATTCGCCAGCAATCCACCCTTACTAAGATAGTGCAGCAGAATCACCATCAGCATAGCAGCCACTCTTAATATTTCGAACTGCGGCTCTCTTTTTTTTGCTGCCGTCTTTTGTTCCTTATCAGATGCAACCCCTGTTTTTGCAGTATCCAGATCTTTGACATAAATGACCTTTTCCTGATCACTGTCATCCTGCTTTCCATAAAGCTCATATCCAAGTTTTTCAAAGTTCCATCTGGAAGCCATATTATCCGGCTTTACTTCCGCAACGAGCCGTGCAACCTTTCCCGCCACTTCCTTTTCCAGCAAGGCCAACATCTTCTGTCCCAGATGATCTCCACGGCATTCCTCATCCACACTATAACTGATCCTGCCGGCTTCATCTTCTATATTCAGCCTGACCTGTCCCACCGGCTTCATAAAATCCATGGCAATATAAAGCAGCACATCCTCCGCCTGCATCATACGGTCGTACCATCCAGTATGCTCCTCCCAGGATATCTTTTCCTGATGAAAAGAATTGGCGCGAGTCTCCGATTCATTTGCCCAGTCAAAGAGTTTTTTCTTATCCCTTTCATTTGCCTTTCTTAGATACAAACTCATTGCTGCCCTCCGCTCTGCATAAGACGGTATTTCATCTCAGCAATCTTCCAGTCTTCTTCCGTATCGATATCCTGCACCCGCATTTCCTCCTGAAAAAACGGCATGGTTTTTTCCATTACCACCTTCTTCTGTTCCAGAAAGCTCTTAGTCCTTAAACAATAAAACTGTCCACAGTCATGATAAAATGGTTCCAGATCCTGTGATCGTGTAAGCGTATGCTCCGGCCATTTGGGTCTTAAATACCCATCCTGCATCACCACCGCGCGCTGGGGTGGAAAAGAAAATCTCACTACCGGAAGCACGGTATCCACATCCTGTTGGATCAATGTTTCCATAGAAGCCCTTAAATTCTCCGCTGTCAGAAACGGCGCTGTCGGATAGATACAGCAAAAGTAATCAAAACTCTTTCCTCTCTCCCGATACATCCTAAGCACTTCTTCCAGAACATCCGCAGTCGTCGCAAAATCATCCGCCATCGCTTCGCTTCGATAAAACGGCACTTTAGCCCCATATGTTCTGGCAATCTCTGCGATCTCCTCATCATCCGTAGAAACCATGACTTCATCAAAAGCACCGGAAGATATCGCCGCCTCAATAGAATAAGCGATGATTGGCTTTCCCAAAAACGGTTTGATATTCTTTCTGGGAATACGTTTACTGCCACCCCTGGCTGTAATAATGGCAACTGCGTTCATACTAAGCCTCCAGATTTTATCCTTTCATTTTTTCAGTCTGCGGTATCCAAATAACAATTTATAATAAAAGAAAAACAGAAAATTAGACCGCATATGCATGGCGATCAGCTTCTGATCTTCCTTTGGCGTCATATCCTTATAATAAGGGTTGTCTTGAAAATCTGGCACAAACTCTTTGATTTTCCTCCGCAGCAGCGCTGTATTGGCCAATTTCTGATGTCTGCCGGAATACATATAAGAAAACAAGGTTGTAGCATAATAGATCTTCGTGAACCAGTATTCTATCTCATCACGATACACATGATATAAGTTACGTTTTTTACACTCCTGCAGGAAAAGTTCCCCTGCCTTCATCCGATCCAGACAGCGTTCCCATGTCACACGATGTGTCGTGGAATCTTCAAGCATCCGGTAAAAGTAAAGCGGCTCCTCCACCCGTTCAAAGCGCGTAAAATAGAGGGACCACAACGGCGACGCGCAATTATCCTCATAAAAGATATCCTCCGGGAAATCCAAATGATGCTCTATCATCACCTGACGACGGTAAATCTTAACTACCATACTGCCGGGACAAAGCAGCAGCTTCTTATGTCTCTCTATATCCAGTATACCTGTCTGTTCCGCCGTATTATTGACTACAACCTTTCCGGGCTGCATCGTATATCCGCTCACATAGGAATAGTCGCAGCCTGCCAGATCTGCGCCGGTCTGCTCTGCTTTGGTTAAAAGCTTTTCATACATATCAGGAGCGATCCAGTCATCACTGTCAATAAATCCGATCCATTCTCCCTGCGCAGCTTTAATGCCGCGGTTTTTTGCGCCCCCCTGCCTATGATTCTTCTCGCTGGCAATGACTTTGACACGCCCCGGATAGTTCTCCTCATACTGCCTAAGTACTTTCAGGGAATCATCTGTAGATGCATCATCTACCGCAATGATCTCATAATCCGAGATCGTCTGCGCCAGCAGGGAATCAAGACACTGGTTCAATTTTTGGTCCGCGGTCATATTATAGACCGGAACGATAATGGATAACTGCATCTACAATCCTCTCCGCTCCTTTTCCATCTACCAAGGCTCTCAGTTTTTTGGAAACAGCATCCCTTGCCGCATAATCCTGCATCAATTCTTTCATCATCTCTATCAGATGGTCAAAAGAAAAATCTTTTCTAATGTCGCCTGCATACCAAACCAGATCCCGTACCGCAAACCCCTTGACATTGTCCAATTGATTGTCCGCCATACTAAAACAGATTCCGGGAGTCCCACATGCCGCCATCTCATAAAGGGTTGTACCCCCTGCCGTGATCAAAAGATCGGTTTCCAGCATTGCATCCTTTAACGTGGGAAGCGAAGAATAGATCCTGATCCTCATGGCATCGGTTTTCGCTTCCGCCAAATAGTCTGCTGAAAGCTTTCTGATCTCATCAATTTCACGGTTAAATGCTCCGCAGATCAGCGTAAACTCCACCCCGGCAAACAGATTCCGTTGTGACAATAATGCCTCAACAAACCCCCTCATAAAATGATACTCGTCTGTCCCTCCGGTCACCACCAGCACCCTTTTTACAGTCTTACTGATCTGTTTCACAGGTAAATCTTTAAACTCTTTACGAAGCGGTGCGTATCCGCAGCCCAGCAGAAGTTTTGTATCCGGATATTCCTTCTGATAATCAAACAAATCATAATAGACCGCATAATCAATGAGAATACCGCATGACCAGATCGCAGCATGCAGATCATCAATATAGGCGGTCCTTGTCATTTTGGTCACAGCCTTCATATAATCCTCAGAAACAAAATAACTGTCGAGCAGCATAACCTCCACGTGCTGATCGGCAATTAACTTCTCTATTACCGGAATCTCCCCGGTAAAATCATCCCACCGGCGTCCCAGACAGATCGTTTGATACCCCCGCTCCCGCGGAAATCTCTCTGAGCCTTCCTCGGCTACAATAAACACTGTCCGGATCCCTTTTTCAGCAGCTGCGTCAGCAATTGCCAGACACCGCATCATATGTCCGGTGGCTGTGACGCGATTGGCCTCTGTCCTAATATACAAAGTCATCTGTTTCTAACTTCCCCTTATAACACATACGCCGGACCCATCAGCTGTCCGCCGGCTCCAACAGTTCCCAGCTAAGCGGCGTACCAAATGCAATATCCTCTTTCGCCCGCCTGCCAAGCACTTCTTCATAATACTTCGGTGCCATGCCATAAGCCGGTCTGACCACGCGAATATTCTCTGGTGTTATGATCTCGCCTTTCGCAATATCAGCGGATACAAAGATGGATTTTCTGGTATTCCGGCTGCTTTCTTCCTCTGCTGAAAGCTCATAACTAACAGTACCCATGGCCCTTTCTGCCTGCCTGATTTCCTCCACCATCCTCCGATACTCTCCCGGTTCCATGGAAAATGCGGAATCGGGGTTCTCGATCTCTCTTCCGAGACAGAAATGCTTCTCAATAATATTTGCTCCCAAAGCAACTGCCGTCACTGCGGCGACGCTTCCCATGGAATGATCCGAAAGTCCGATGGGAACCTGAAATCTTTCCTTCATATCCGGGATTGTTTTCAGATTCATGTGTGCCGGAATCGCCGGATAAGAACTGCTGCATTTTAATAGAGCAAGCTGGTCATTGTCCATGGAATGCACTGCTGCCACTGCTTCTTCAATCTCCTGAATCGTTGCCATACCCACGGACATAATGATCGGCTTTCCAGTTGCCGCCGTTTTTTTGATCAAAGGAATATCCACAACTTCAAAGGACGCTATCTTATAAAAGGAAACATTCATCTGCTCCAAAAAATCTACCGCGGTCGAATCAAAGGGCGTAGAAAAAAAATCTATTCCGATCTTATCTGCTTCTTCCTTTAACTCCGGCTGCCATTCCCACGGAGTATATGCTTTGGCATACAAGTCATGGAGATTCTCCCCTTTCCATGCGTCGCCTTCAAACGTAAAATAGGAATTTCTACAGTCAAGGGTAATGGTATCTGCCGTATAGGTCTGGATCTTGATGCAGTCGGCTCCCGCCTCTTTTGCCGCATGGATGATCTCCAGTGCCCGGTTCTTATCCTGCGCATGATTCGCTGACATCTCCGCAATCAAGTAGGCAGGATGTCCGTCGCCAATAAACCGTTGGTTGATTTTTAAGATATGATTGCCCTCTAAGCTATAACTACTCATTTTACCGCTTTCCCTTGATACTCTCCGACATAATAAACTTCAATTTCTTGTCTGATATCTCTTACTTCTCCAAATCTAATGATTTCAGCAATTCCTTGATCTGCTCTACACTCAACCATTCCGTATTATTACCGGAAGTGTAAGAAAATCCTTCCGCCACCTTCTTACCGGAGGGGTTCGGTCTCTTGCGCTCGCTCCATACCATCTGAGGATATACGATAAAATGCTTGTCATATTCATAGGTGGTCATAGAATCCTCTACTGTAACCATGATCTCATGCAGTTTTTCCCCTTCACGAATACCGACCTCCGGCATCTCACAGCCCGGCAGCATCGCCTGTGCAAGATCCGTAACTTTAAAGGAAGGAATCTTGGAAATAAAGGTCTCGCCGCCTTTTGCTTCTTCTAAAGCCTTAATTACCAGTTCTACGCCCTGCGTTAAGGAAATCCAGAATCTTGTCATGCGGTAATCCGTGATCGGCAGTTCCTTACCGCCGTTATTAATAATATTTTGAAAGAAAGGAATGACCGAACCGCGACTTCCTGCCACATTGCCATATCTGACAATGGAAAAATTAATATCATTCGCGCCTGCATAGGCATTGGCAGCAATAAATAATTTATCAGACACCAGCTTTGTACCGCCATACAGATTGACCGGATTCACTGCCTTGTCCGTAGAAAGCGCAACCACTTTCTTTACGTCACAGTCAAGCGCCGCCTCAATCAGATTCATCGCGCCATGAATATTGGTCTTGATCGCTTCATTGGGATTGTACTCACACGCCGGTACCTGCTTTAGGGCTGCCGCGTGAATCACATAATCCACGCCATTAAGCGCTCGCCTAAGTCGTTCTACATCCCGGACATCACCGATAAAGAAACGCAACTTGTCCTTATATTCTTTAAACTCATTCTGCATCATAAACTGTTTAAATTCGTCTCTGGAATAGATGATGATCTTCTTCGGCTGATAGTGAGTCAGCGCATATCTGGTAAAAGCTTTTCCGAAAGAACCGGTTCCTCCGGTAATCAGGATCGTCTTATCATTTAACATGGGTTTGATTTCCTTTCTCTCATTTTTCACTCTTTTTCTTATGATAACAATGATTCCTTATCAAAGATTATTGCACAATTGAATTTATTATATTCTTTTTTCAAGAGGCTGTCAAAAATAAGCCAAATTAGCACTGCGAAGCAACAAAATTCCACAGCTAATTCCTTGCCGACAGATCAATGCATACCACTTCTGGATCATTAAATAACCTGACAGGGATAATACTGTTGCCAAGCCCTCTACTGACAAACATGGTCATATCATCCATATAGTATGCCCCGGACGTATATTTTGGAAATAATCCCTGATCCGGCGCAACCACCGGTCCTATCAACGGTAAAATAAACTGACCTCCGTGCACATGTCCGCATAAAACCAGATCGGCGTCTGTCACAGCGTATTTTTCTATGTACTGCGGCTCGTGGGCAAGAACGATATTTAGCGTTTCACTGTCACATTCACTTAAAAGTGCCTTAAGCGTATCGTCGGCAAGACTTTTGTCATCCAATCCGATCAGATCAAATGAACCGCCGGAAGCATCTACAGTAACCGCGTCATTAAACAGAAGGACCGCGCCCGCCTGTTCCATTTCCTCAAACAGCCTCCGTCTGTCGCCCTCATCCAGCCAATATTCATGGTTTCCGGTTACGTAATATACGGGACACAGTCCCGCCATCTGATCGACCAGATCTATCGCCACATCGATGTCCGTATGATTCGAGTCAACGATATCTCCTGTGATCACAACCATATCGGGCGCTAATTCCGTAATTCTATCAATCAGAGCCCGTTGATTCCTGCCAAAAACCGCGTTATGCAGATCAGAAATCTGAACGATCCGGTATCCGTCCGGATAATTTTCAACAGACTCATTGACATATGCAAATTCCGTCACAACAAGATGGTAGTTTTCATAGTGAAAGAAGCATAAAAGCGCCACAATGATTCCAACCCATAAAAACCATTTCTTACATCTGACGAAAAATTTCATTGCAGTTTCGGACATCATTGAAATCCTCTCCAAATATCATCTCACTATCTTAGTATCATCGCGCCTTCATTGCCAAGATACCCCGGCCCAAAGATATATAAGATCAAATCCGGCTGCTGCTCCCTGATATACGAAATCATATCCTGTTCACCGGAATATCTGAGATCCAGAATATCCAGCTCAGAACACTGCTCTGCCAGAAATACCGATACCGGCACCGCGCTGGAATCCCTGACAATCAGCACATGCGCCCCTTCGGGATTGTTTTGATTGACGATCTCAAAACAGTCAAAATCCTCTTTTAAATACGCATAATATGCATAATAATCAAAACTGGGATGATCCAGATTCTCATAATGAACAAAGCAATCCTCAAAACTGCCCTCCAGATGGATCCCCTGAGACGCCACATCCAGCGTAAATGCCGTATCAAATAAGGGCAGCCACAATTCATAATCATCCAACCCTGCATACAGCGTTCCCGCCATTCTGGCATGGGTGCCTAAAAACACATCTTCATACAGTATCTTCTCATATTGTGATTCTTCCAGATATTCCTGATGGATGGGCATGCCACATTCCGCCATAAAGCCGCAGATTTCCTGATATGCAAGAAATGCCGCATTATTCCTCCAGTGATGATCCGACTGATAAAAATAGTCATACCATTCTGCCCCGCTCTGCTCCAATACTTCCCACATATCAATCAACGGGATGCCAGCCTGTCTTAAACTACTGACCGCGCCTTCATGCTTATTCATAGAATAATTTATAACACCCGATGGAAATTCTTCTTCATATCTCTGCTTTGCCGGCGTCTGTACATACAAAAATTCCGCTCCGATCTCCTGTGCCAGAGCATAAGCCCCCTCAGCGCCTTCCACCGCCGCCGCGTAACTGGGATCGCGATCCGCCATTGTAGCGTAACCATTTTTCAAAAGAGTTACATCCTCATAAAATGTCGAACCATATGCCGCCTGTTTTCCCAGCAGCCTTTGAAATCCGCCCCACGCGTTGATAGCAGCATCCTCTACCGTTACCAGTTGATTCAAGCCACGCATCCTTCCTTCCGGTTCGGAACGCCTTAAAAACTCCAACAGATTAAGCGTTGTCCCGACCACGATGACCATCAGGAAAAATATCAGTATCCCTAAATGCCATTTTTTCTTTTCTTTCATATTCTTTTCTGCCATATTTTTTTCCTCTCATAAATATGCCATATTATAGTTGAATTAAGTCATAATCGTTCTTGTGATGCCCGGTTTCTTTATACAATTCTTTTGACCGATTTACATAACTCTTCGTTTGAGAATCTATGTTCTAACATCATAAATGAAATCATTTTTGGAACATAGATTCTCAAACTTCAGGTTATGTAAATCTCCTTCAAGTTTCCTACATTTCAGTAACCCAGTTGCGCAATATAGAGCAATATCACAAGCAGGGTGCTTGTACGCTCGCCGGCACTTAGATGCCGTATTTTGGCATCCTAGTGCCGCTGCAGAGCGTGCGCAGCGGCAGCGTGCCCTGCGGTGATATTGTCTATGTTGCGCAACGGAAATTTTAAAAATCAAGCCGCGCCTCAAAAGCTAAAGTAGATAAACGGACTATAATTTCCCTTCAGGATATAGACAATCGACAGCAGTAACACGAATCCCAAAAGGATCTGATACAACCAAGAGATCTTCTCTAATTTCTTCCCAATCGGTGTGACAAACAGTACCGCCAGCGTAAAGAAGATCCAGTTATCCTTCAGATAAAATACCGTCACTGCGTCTACGACTCCCGCCGCGCCGATTCCAAACATATTTCTTAAATACTGCATTGCGACCGACAATGACGGCGACATAAAGATCGCCATACCAACGATAACGATCAGCATTGTATAGATATGGTCAACCACCGGCGGAAGTTTTCTTTTCCTCCCAAGTCCGGTCAGACGCTCTGCCACCAGCACAACGAAATACAACATTCCCCACATGATATACGTCCATCCCGCACCATGCCACAAACCGGTCAAAAGCCAGACAACAAAAATATTCCGGTAAATGCGCCAGTCATGGGTATTGCCACCTAATGGAATATATACATAATCGCGAAACCATGTAGCAATAGAAATATGCCACCTGCGCCAAAATTCCGATACACTTTTTGAAATATACGGATAGTTAAAGTTTTCCATAAATGTAAATCCAAACATTTTACCAAGACCGATCGCCATATCCGAATATCCTGAAAAATCATAATAGATCTGCAATGTATAAGCCACCGCTCCAAGCCATGCCATCGAAACGCTGATCGAACTGCCACCGGAGATCTCCGTCAGTATCCTTGAAGCAAACAGCGCCATTGTATCCGCAAGCAGCACCTTTTTTCCAAGACCGACAATAAACCGTACCACTCCCTCTCCAAACAGCAGATACGATTCCTTCCTCTCATCCATCTGCTTCTCGATCGCGTCATAACGAACTACAGGTCCTGCAACAAGCTGAGGGAATAGCGCGATGTACAATCCCAGCTTGACCGGATCCCGCTGTACACGGACTGTACCGCGATATACGTCTATGATATAAGAAAGCGCCTGAAAGGTAAAAAAAGAAATGCCGATGGGAAGCGCAATCTCTGTCAATGGAAGATTTGCATGAAAAAAACGGTTACTGTTCGCGATTACAAAATCAAGATACTTAAATACAAAAAGCATTCCCAGATTTCCTGCTAATGCCAGTACAAACACGGTTCTTCTCCATCCGCTTCTTTTAACTCCCGTCCGTTCTCCGCCTGCTTTTTCAGAAGTAACCGATAATATACCGCCATTTCCGCCGGAATGTGTCCCGGCGCCAGTCAATCTTTCAAGTAACAGGCCAAAAACATAATTCATCCCTATGGAAACGATCAGAAGAATCAGATTCCATCCTTCCCCATAAGCATAAAATATCAGGCTTGCGATCAGCAGCAAAATATTCTTTGCACCCATGTGATTTTTCAGCAGCACATGGCAGCCGCCATAGTATAAAACCAGCACGACCGGCAAAAAACAAAATAAAAATATATTACTTGGAAACAGCATTTCTTTTCTCCCAAAAAAGCTTTCTTATAGCGTTATCTTCGTGTATACATATATCCCTTTCGCGGCGCAATGATATCCGCGCAGCTTGCCGGACCGCTTACTGCCGCTTCCGGTTGTTCCATCCGTATGGATCGTAGAAGACGCAGCAGGTTTATCGCCGCCACATCGGCATTCCATGTATTACGGATTGTTTCATAAGCCGCCAAGCCAAGACTGCGGCACATTCCTTTTTGTTCCACGAGTTCCCTGACGTATTGCTTTAATTCCTTTTTCTTTCCATTACGATACACCATACCGTTTTTTCCATGGCGTAAAAGATACGGAACTGCCCCGATGCCGGAGGACGCGATGACCGCGCAGCCGCTGTTCATAGCTTCATTTAAGACAGCTCCCCAGCCCTCTTTATAATCACTGGTAAACAAAAAGATATCTGCAGCCAGCATCTTCTCTCTGATCTCTTTTGGATTTAAATACCCGGTAAATGTGATGCTTCCTTCTACTCCTAGTTCCGCCGCCATCTGTTTCAGCTGCGGTTCCATCTCACCGCCGCCCGCCATCGTCAAGTGGATCTTAGGATCCTCCTTAAGCACATCCTTCACCGCTTCAATCGCATGCTCAGGATGCTTCCAGTCGATCATACGTCCCGCCCACAGAATTTCCGTACTTCCGTCAGCATTTTTATGATCCATCAGTTCATCTGCCCGGTATTCTATAAACTCTGGAAAATAACCCCAGACAAACATCTTCCCCGGATATGCATGAATCAGTTGAAAATCCGATGCCACATACCCACCGGCACAAAGCAGATAAACATTCTTTTTCCGGTAACGGATATGATCATGATACTTCTTCTTCAATCCTCTGGGAGAAATAAATTTCCATTGTCCCTCCTTATAGATCCGTTCACTGCATCTGATCGTCAGCTTACCGGATTCCAGCCGGGGTTCAATATAGGATTCCTCCTCCACACCGCCAAAAATAACGATCTCTCCTTCATCGATCAACTTCTGGCAGCTTTCCGGCTCCTCATAATAGCATCTTACAAAAGGATATTCTTTCACATCTAATGCCCAACCCATCGCCGTCCGCTCCTGCTCCATGGGCTCCGTCTGGATAAAGAAGAACTCTCCTTCGTTCTGTGCCAGCATTGCCTTGCAAAACGGAAGCTGATGATGATTGATATAATTTGATACAAAGATGATCTGCATCTAGCAGCAGACTCCTTTCTTTCTATATCCCTAATAGGCGTTTGCGAAATAATTACTTACTAATTTTTCGCTCCACAATTCCACTCATTAGGTTTACATAACTCTTTCGCAATTACCTATATATCCTTAAAGATCCATAACCAATTAAGACTTTATTAATCCCGAAATATAAAACCATCTTTATTCATTAATCGTATGATCTTCCGTTTCTATGACAATATTCATATCCCTTCTTTGGTTCGATCAGCTCCGCAGACGACAATGGTCCTTCCGATTCCGGCCGGTATTCCCCCTGCACCAACAGCTTACAGAACCCCACCATCCGCTCCGCGGCCACGCTGGGATTCCACTGGTCCGCAATGGTTTTATAGGCTGCGATCCCTAGCTTTTTTCTAAGAGAAGCATCATTGACCAACCGTTCTAAATATCCAGCCAGTTCTTCGACATCGCCACTGCGGTATACCATGCCGTTCTCCCCGTGACGAATCAGGTACGGCACACTTCCCGCACCAGCGGAAGCAATGACCGCGCAGCCACTGTTCATTGCTTCATTAACCACGGCTCCCCAACCTTCCTCATAGTCGCTGGTCATCAGATAGATATCGCTCTTTTCCATAATACGCCGTACTTCGTCCGGTCTCATAAACGGCTGTAAAGTGACAACATCGGAAAGCCTTTTTCCGGCAGTCACTTCCTTCTTTAGCATGCCCTTAATCCGGGATGCACATTCCCCATCTCCGATCATTGTCAGATGAATATCTATTTTCACGTCTTTCCTCTCTAAAACCAGTTTCAACGCTTCCACAGCATCTTCAGCATGTTTCCAGTCAATCATCCGTCCGGTCCAAAGGATATCGCAGCTTCTCTTCTTCCCCTCCATCAATTCCCACAAGTCATATTGAATAAACGGCGGAAAATATCCCCATTTTAACATTTTTTCGGGATAAGCCCGAAACAAATGAAAATCAGATGCCACATACGCTCCAGCGCAAAGAAGATAGATCGGTTTTTTTCTCTGGGCAGTATGCTCTTTCCATTTCTTAATATAACCCCTTGGCGTAAATGCACGCCACTGTCCCTTTTTATAAAGGCGTTCAAAATACCGCAAAGTGATCTTTCCCGCCTCAATCCGCCGTCGAATATACAATTCATGGGTTCCGCCGCAGATCAGCACATCGCAGTCCATAACCAGATTTTCGCAAAGCTGCATATCATCGTCATAAAACCGGATGTACGGATACCGGTTCTGGTCTTCGATCGCCCATCCCATCCTGATCCGCTCCTCATCCATATGATTCGTGGCGATAAAAACAAAATCACTGCCCAGCCGCCGGTACATCTCCTCCGTAAACGGCAGCTGATGATGGGTCAGATAATTCGTAATGAATGTAAGCTTCATAATAATCCCCCATGCCAGAGCAGCTTGCTGCGACCAAGGCAATTTGAGGCTCTGACTCAAATTGCCGATTGAAAAATAAGATATCAATCTTATTTTTCAATCTACCTACTTATTATTCTGTGCTATAGCATCATATACCCAGCACAACATTTTATAATTCGCCTGTGCATCATGGGTAAGCACAGCTCTTGCATGGGCCGCCTGCCCCAGCTCCTCTGCCAGCTTCTCATCTCGAAACAGTTTCTTAACCGCTTCCGCCAAAGCATCCGTATCTTCCACCGCATACATAAGAACCTCTTCTTCTTCCTTCGCCAGTGAGGGAATCCCTCCAACTCTTGCCGCAACACAGGGCATACCAAGAAGCATTGCCTCCCCTAAGGAATTCGGTGAGTTTTCTATCACCGACGGAATGACATAAACGTGTGTTTTCAGATATCTTTCTACCATTTCCTGCGAGGTCAGTTGTCCCAGAAAGGTCACATGTTCCTCCAGATGATGCTCTCGCATCAGATCACGCAGATATTTTCCATAGGACGATATCTTAATCTTATCCTTTAATGTCCTATAAGCAGTCACATTGTCGCCGGACACATAAAGATGGACGTCCGGATAATCTTCCCTGATCTTGGCAAGCGCCATAATCATATAATGAATTCCTTTGATGGGATAATTACCCTGTGCCACAAAAATCGTATGTCTGACGCAGTTTGCCAATTTCCATCTTGGTCCATAAAAATCCTGACGCAGCGTCTCATTGATCGTATAATAAGTACATGATTTATTGATATCCTCCAGATATCGTTTATCAAACTCCGTCCTTCCACAAACATACTCCGCAATCCGAAGCACTTCTTTTTCATTTTCTCCCCGCTTTTCAAATTTTTCCTTCTGCCGCCAGATACTGTCCTTTTTTATCATATCGCGCAAGGTTGCTCTCTCTGACACATCTGCCGGTATACCTGCGTAATACAGCGAAGCGCAGATATCTACGATACCCTGTAGATGAACCAGAACACGGCTTTTCCATTCCTTAATCCGAAGCATCGCCAGCGTATGGGGATATTCCGTACCAAAACAGTGAATCACATCCGGCTGAAACTCTTCACAAATCAGCCCCAGAAAAGACTCCAGAGAATTGTCATACTTTTCCGGATGTCCGCTGTCCTCATAGAACCCAAAATATGCAATATCATCCACCTGCCCATGCACTGGTTCCTCCTCAGACACCGGAAATGCAATACCCAGAGTCAGATTGCGGTTTTTGATCGCCTGCGATATGGTTCCCATAACCCAGCCTTCCTTATTGGTCGCCGGTTTATGCAATGTTTTGGCAATGATCGCCGGCATTAAGTTGCAGATCCATAATACCTTCATATGCAGATCCATCCTTTCATTAACCCTTCATCATCTCACTTCCGATACAACATAGCCTTCAGCCTCTGATACCCTCCGGAAAGACGTGGATTATCCGCAATCCACTTACGCAGTGGCTGCAGCGTCACCATCATAATCCCCCGATAAAGCACGCATTTCGCACCAAGATATTTATGGGTAATCCTTTTATGCTCCTCGGCAGCACGTTTTATATTGTCCTTTGTCTCTGAAAAACCGCTGCCCTCATAAGAAGCAACCACAAACGGCATATAATGAAATATCGCGTCGCCCTCATATTTGCACCAAAGAAAATGTTCATAATCCGCCCTGACCGGATAGCTCAGATCATATCCCCTCTGCAAAAACATCTTCTTTCCATAAACGCATGCCTGATGACAGGGGATATTACGGTAGCAGACAAAATCCGTAATCTCGTGCGCCGGTTCATCTACCGACTGTTGTACGCGTCGGTACAACTTGCCATAATAGATATCCGCAGGATTGCCGACAATCTCTTTCGCGATTCTTGCCAAAACTTTCTCATCATAAAAATAATCACCACAGTTTAAAAATATCTCATAATCACCCGCCACTTCCCTAACAGCCTGATTCATGGCGTCATAGATCGAGCAATCCTTCTTCCTGATCAGACGGATCCTATCATCTGCGGGAAGCATCTCTACGGATCCATCTTCCGACATGCCGTCCTTGACTAGGATCTCAAACTCTTTATAAGTCTGCATCAGGATGCTTTCTACCGTTTTACGCAGTTCCTCTCCGGCATTTAATGATACCACAATGATAGAGAATTTCATATCTTTCTCCTGCCTTTATTTCCCCTTACTTCCACCCTATCCTCCATGTCACAGCTACGCTGCGACTCAAATCAAGATGAAAAACGCACGCTTAAAAGCAAACTTGTTCGTTTTGTGTTTTTCGGTGTGAGACTTAGAACTTCTTCTCACAGTAATAACCATGTCTTTCCACAGCCTGCAATGATCTGTTTCACTCCGCAATCTCAGTCCATAACCAGCTGTGATATGGCAATATCCTGACATTGACCGCTGTCGCCTTATACAAAAACATCAAAAAATAAATCACTCCCGCAAACAATACCAAATATCTGCAGATCTTCTTTTTGCTAATATTCCCCATTTTTTCCACCATCGACAGCCGAACTTTCTCAGGGACGACTCTCAAGAGGGCCGGTAAAAAAAATAAATGGCTAATATTCAAATAATATCCAATTCTGGACAAAAATGGAACAAAGGAAAAACAAAGATATAAAGCCAGCGCACCCAGATTTAACTGGAAATAAAAACGCGTCTCCCGATCAGCATACCATTGCTTGTCCTCTTTCAGCGCATACAATGAAAACAGCAGTACAGCCGCACAGCGGAATACATTGACGATGCTAAAACCGCCCGAAGCCAAATACTCCTCTTCATTCACATAGGACGGATACAGCCTTATGAACAACGCCATATACTGTTCCTGAAAAAATAACCCGGATACCGCCAATATACCCGCAATCAAAAGATGCTGCCATTTCCACCGGATCGCGGCAAGCAGATACAACGGGATCACAATCAACGCCGTCTTATGAAATAACGACGCAATCAAAATCGTAATCAAAAATCTAATATACTGCTTTCTTAGGACATATCGCATAGAATACAAAACAATCGCCAACGCAAAGTAATACCGCACCGTATTGTAAGTCTGAAAATAAGTTCCCAGCATCATAAACAGAAAAAAGGACATCGGAAAATCTACGCTCTGATCATACAGCGCCTTTAAAAATACTCCAACTGTCAAAAAAGCAAAAAGCGCAAAGATTACCAGATAGTACTCTTTTTGAAAGAAACCATAGACCGCTGTCACAACCAGATTAAATCCCCGCTCCGTCACAACGTAATTACCCCGGTAGATATCATGGAAATGACTGATATATGTCTGATAATCATTACCAGTATAGATACGGAGCGCCGATGCGCCGACAAGCAGAACAAAGATTGCCATCACACAGATCTGATCGATCTTGTCCTGTCTGGATCCTCTTCCCCGGACCACATTCCGCCCGTCAGAAGATACAACCGCTCTGCAGTCACGCAGCCCTGCCACGTGGCGGGCAAGCCATACTGATAAAATTGTAATCAAGATATATAAAATATACCCCACACTAATAACCATGCCTTTCCGTAACCTGCGATTTGGGCCGTAGGCACAAATTGCGATTGAAAAATAAGATATCAATCTTATTTTTCAATCTATATCCTCTCTCCGATATTACTCTATCTTTGCTTCTTAGCGTCCCGGATACCCTGCCTCATCAGCTTAAACGCCTGCTTCGGCAGAATTTCCCTGCACATAAAATTTTTCTTGGTCAGAATAAAACGCAGTGCGAACAAAACCGCCATCCTGCCATAAAGATAATGATATAGTACCCCTCTGTCAAAAAAGAACTTTTCATGATACCCGGTAAACCAAGTAGATTCCCTTTCCGCCTCTTCCCCAATTTCTACCGGAACGCTATAGATCCTCAATCCTGCTTTCAGGCAGTCCCTAAGAAAAAGACTGTCCTCACCATTACTGTACTTTGCTCCTCCGCCAAATAACAGCGAAAATGTAATGTTGTTCCGGTGAAGCTTCTCCCTTCGCACAGCAAAGCTATAGGTCGGATAACGCCCGCTATTGTACCATCTTACCCTGCCGTAACTTTCAATATGATAGGTTGCTCTGGAAGCACCTACCCGTACATTAAACAGGAGCATATCCGCTTCCGGATGCTTTTCAAATTCCGCAAGGATCCTGTCCGCATAGCCGTCATCATATGTGATATCCTCATCCGAGAACAACAGGATATCCCCGTCTGCCCGAAGCAGCGCCGTATTTCTGCTAAGGCCCACGCCCTTTTCCATAAAATCATAAAAACGGATCTCATATCCATCCCGCGTCAGCTTTTGAAAGGCGTGATCCTGCCCCTGATTGACGATAATAGCATCTGACCGGAGCTTCATACGCGATATCAATTCTTCCGGTCTCTGGCCAACCGCTGACACCAGCACCTGTAACCTCATAGATATATCGTTCCTTTCTAATAACCATGCCGATCATTTACGATAGTAACGCCGGTAAAATTTCTCATCCGCCCCCACGATCACCACTGCATCCGGCAGACGCTCCTGCAAGGAAAGATCTTTCCACACCAGTTCTAACGTCTTCCCATTTTTCTTACCATAGGGAACCGGCAATATAGAAGCATCCAAATCGGCATCCTCCCCTTCTGTTTGTTCAACAGACGCTTCAACAACCTCCGCATTCGGAAAGCATTTTTCCAACACTTCTTTCAGATACTCCTTTTCCCGTTCTGCAGAAAAGCCGCATACAGAATCTGCCGACAAAATCCCGATGATTCCGATCTTCTCTTCGCTAAGCTTATCTCCCAGAAGCTTTTTCAGATTCTCCATAAGCTCTTTCTCAAAAAATTCTGGCTGTTGCTTCCCCGACTTCATAATAACGCCCGCGGGAGGAACGCCCAATCTTTCTTCCGCATCCTGCTCCGTATAAACGGAATCGTCCATGGCGCTGGCAAAGCAGATGATAAAACATGCTGCCAATGCTCCGATGACGGCTCCGCCCACTGTCATCCTGCCAATCAGCGAAATCTCCCTGATCTGCCCCGTCTCTTTCACATCCCAAACCGCAATCTCCGTGAATCCATCCGTAGCCAAAGCAAACTCCTGCAGCGCTTCTCCAACCGCCGCCATAACACGATCCGCCTGCTCTCTGCTTTCCATATCCACATAAACCCAGATAAACCGGATATCCGACATGGTAGGGATCGTGGTTGCCGCCGCAACCTCTTCCTTGCTGAGATCCCCAAGTTTCCCCGCTGCTCTTCCAGCAATCTGGTCAGAATCCAGAATCTCGTTCCATGTGTAATCATTATAATAATCATGGATATTATCCACCTGTTCCCGGTCAAATGTGATTCCATATAACGTCTGGGCACGGTAAAGCGGCTCCCCCTGCAGGATATCTGTCTTTAGATAATAAAGAAACGCAAAAAGACAGGCGCCTGCCACAGCCCCCACCGCGATCTGCCATATTTTATTGACGTTCAGGAGAAGAAAACGCCTGTTATCAAACTTCTCCTGTAGGAAATGATCTGTCATGCCTGTCCCTCATTCTTCTGCCCTGACGAATCTTTTTTCAGCGCAGTCGTCTGGCTTTTCTCAACCCCTTCCGTGCTTTCCGGTTTTAATACCGTCTTCAGCGTCAGAAGTAACAGTTTTAGATCCAGCCAGATAGAATAATTTTCTATATATGTCAAATCCAGCTTTAATTTATCGTATGGAGTTGTATTGTACTTTCCATAAATCTGCGCATAACCGGTCAGTCCGGCTTTCACTTTCAAACGATATTCAAATTCCGGCATATCCTCAAGATACTGCCTGATGATTTCAGGACGCTCCGGACGCGGTCCGACAAAAGACATCTCTCCCTTTAAGATGTTGATTAACTGCGGCAATTCATCGATCCTCACTGCACGGATAAATCTCCCGATCGGTGTGATTCGATCATCCTTTTTCTTTGCCAGTCTTGCCACGCCGTCTTTTTCCGCATCCACTTTCATGCTTCGGAATTTTAAGATTTTAAAATCTTTTCCATGCAGAGTACAGCGGATCTGCTTATAAAGAACCGGACCGCCATCATAAAGTTTGATCAGAAGAGCTGTAATCAGCAGGATCGGGGAAACAATGATCAATAGAATAAAGGAACAGAAAATATCCATACAGCGCTTTGTAAAACGCTGCTCAATGTTCAACGTATATTCACGAATCAAATAAATGGGAGAATCAAAGATATGCATTTCTGTTGTGCCCTTAATCAACACATCCGGTATCTTCGGCATCAGATACACACGGATAGAATGGGCAAAGCAATATTTTAACAGCCTGTTCCTGATCACCGTCGGAAGATCCCACAAAACCATAGCGTCATAACGGTTCTGGACCTCCTCGCAGATCGCTTCATATCCTTCTTCTATATTCATGGATTTACAGATATGATACTTATCAGGTCTGCTTTCAAATTTCCTCATAATATCGTCCGGTGAACGCTCGCCATATACCAAAAGCATATCTCTGGGCGGGAACAACATTAAATACAATCCCTGACTGATTGCCGTCCACAAAGCAATCCAAACAAGATCAACAGTCATCAAAACCAGAAAACCTCTCAGACTTACCAGTTTTGCAGACATCAAGGAAATCATCGCATAGGTAATGATATTAACACAGGTAGTCGAAAAAGCTTGCGAAAAAAAGACCTCCCACGCCTTCAAATACCCGATCTTCATCCCTCCGTACATTTTGGAAAAGAAAAACAGGAGAACAGCATAAATCGAAATCACCAGCAAATCACCCTTGATCCAGAATGTGATCGCAATCTCCTCTTTATAAGAATGAAACCAAAAAAGAGCATAAACCACAACCTGAGATACCAAACTCAGCATAGACAATATCAGGAGCAGTATTCTTCTGGAGGTTTCTAATTTTTTCATATAATCACCCATGCCGCCTTCGGCGGCTCAAACAGATATTTTCGCAGCCCGTATCATGGTCGGATTCTCGGATTCAGTATATCATAATTATAATCTTCTGTAAACCGCACCCACCGCCCAGCCTGCGAAGCAACGCAGACGTTTTGGAAAGCTCATACCTTCCTGCAATTTATACAGATTCCAGATCCTCCGGACCGCCTCAAGCTTATTGGAAGAAAGGGATTTCCCTGCCCTTCTGTATATCGTTAGATTTTCATCCAGACCATACGCAAGATATCCCGATCTTAAAATCTTCCACCAAGTCGCCGTATCTTCGCTTTTCACCTGAGGCATCCTGACCAGTTCCTTATCGATCTTTGTCAGATCAAATAAAACCGTCGATGTAAAAATCACTGTTCTTGACAACGCGTGTTCATAATCCAATACTTCCGGCACATGTACAATTTTTCCGGTTCCTCTGCCATCCTGATCTCCGAATTCATACCCTGTAAAAACAAACGCCGCGTCCTTCTCTTTCATATACGCCAGTGTTTTTTCCAACTTCTTTGGATGCCACAGATCATCTGCATCCAGAAAAGCAAGGTATCGTCCCTCCGATGCCTCCATGCCGCAGTTTCTTGCCGCCGCGGCACCTACGGCATGTTTCGACCGCGTTGTTAGTACTTTTAATCTTTGATCCTGAATCAGCCTGATCTTCTCCAGACTGCCATCGGTCGAAGCATCATCCACCAGCAGCACTTCGTAATTTGATACGGTCTGTGCCAGAATGCTGCGGATGGTCTTCGTAATATAAGGTTCTGCATTGTGGACCGGTATTACAATACTGATCATATCCTGATTCTTATCATTCATAAGCAGATCCTTTCCTCACGCGCGCGGCATCCGATGCGGGATATACGTTTTGACTTCTCACATATAAGATATAATCCCTTCCCGATTCATCATTTACATACTGTCCTTCTCCAAGATACTCCGGCAGTTTAGTCTCATACATATCAAATACTTCTCTGGAAAAGATCAATACATCGCATCCCCTTGTATCTGCGACCTCCGCAATCTTCTCCAGATATAACGGCGCGTTTTCCATATAGATATATGCTTCCCTCTGCCATTCCTCATAGATCTGATGCATCTGAGAATCCATACTCCCCAGCCACAGATCCTTACCATAGAGAAGATAGATATTTCCACTATATACTCTTGCATAATTCATAATATCCTGCGGCGCCCAGAGCAATACCGTCTCCATTCCATTCTGCTGACGGTATTCTTCTACTTTTAATATCATCTCCAATTCACTATCAGGAATATACTCTGCATTTTCTATGATCTTATACTGATTTCTTGTGTATGCCGTCGTTCCCGCCAGAAACATAATCGCTAAAAAGGCCGTTAGAAAGAGAATCCTCTCTTTTTTCGTCCTTTGGAATGAAAACGCGTTTACTCCTGTAATCAAAATCACCGGAGCCACCGGAAGGATCCAAAGCATCATATGATCCGTAGTCAACTCCGGCAAAAATTCAGACACCAACATCAAAAAAAACGGACTGACCACTACGAACAACGCAATCGCGCCATACCAGAACAAATTACCGTTCTGCTGATCTCCTCGAAATTTCTGATTCCACAATGCAATCAGACCCGCCAGAAACAACGCCGTAAGCCCCGGACTTCCACCCGCCAGTTCCAAAGCCGACTGCATACTATTGATCAATTCCGACAATGCAGCCACCTCCTTACCCTGTATCCCGCCGCGATCAAAGAGCAAATGAAAAATACCATAACAAACGGCATAAAGCCTTTCTGATAATCCGTCAGAACCAGCGTTGTGATCCCAGCCATTAATAAATAAATGACAGAAGCATACTTTTTATTGCTATAGATCTGCCAGCATAGATATATTGTATATGGAATCAACACTGCGAATACAAGCGTCTCTCCCCGAAATCCGCGATACATCTGATAATAAAAAATACTGTCCTCCGAATATACGCCAAATATATTGATAAATCCCAGTCCGATGAAAAAAAGAGCCCTCTTGTTTCTGCTCATATCCGTTTTTCCCAAAAAGACATCTGCCCATAACCCATACACCATATAACTTAACAAGAGCCCCCATATCGGTATCATACGATATACCAAAACCGACGCGTGGCAGGGAAACAGTTCACCAACACAGAACAATTCTTTCAGATACGCGTAAAATAAGGGCAGACTGACCAGCTTACCACGGAATGTAATGCCATAGACAAAGGTATCTCCCATTCCGGGATGATTCTCATAGATCAGGTCTGATTGGATTGTCGTATTGACTGTTTCCACAGTAAAATCCCCGGACACATCCGGCGCCAGCATCAGGAAACATCCTATCTGTATCAAAAACAATACACCCCACGCCAGAGCCGGTCCCGAAACACGGAAAGACGCCGTTTTCCACTGTTTTCGAATTTCTTTATTGCAAAAAACAAACGACAGAATAAAAATTGCCAGCAAGAGCCCACTATAGATTCTGGAAACCACAGAAAAGGACGCAACGATCTTAATGGCAGGCAGCACAAGAAATTCCCATAACAAGAACATCAGAAGCGTTCCCACAAGAACCGCCTCCGAAAACCTTTGTTCAGAATCATGTAATAATTTTTTGATTAGACTTCCCATCATATACGCAGCAAATAACAGGAAAACGGGCAGCAGCCAATACATTTTTAACCCCCTCACCACTTTCGCGTACATTATAGCATAAACCACGAAAAAGGGGCAAGCCCCGGCTCGCCCCTTACTCATGTCTCCCCCATTCTGAATCATACCGGCAGTTCTTCTTCCAGTAGTTCTTCCTCCAGCATTTCCTCCATACGAATGTGGTCTACAACCCTTGCAATGCATTCACTATTAGACGGTCTATCACTCCCGGCAACATTACTATATCCGAACTCCGCCTCAAAGAAATCCGGGCTACCATGCTTCCATGCCACTTCAATGGCGTTACGGATACCGCGTTCCACTTTTTGTTCCGTCGTGAAATACTCTTTCGCGATCTTCGGATACAATAATTTTGTCACGCTACAGACCATGTTATTCTCTTGCAGTGAAATCATAATAGCGCTTCTTAAGTAATAATAACCCTTCAAATGCGCAGGAACTCCCATCCTGTGTAAAAGTCCCGTGACTTTGGTAATATTGCCGTTCCTGCAATAGTTCTGTTGCAGCATCCAGCTTTCCTCCTTTCCGGCAGCACAGTATGTTGTTTTTTTCCTAAGCACTTATTTAGAAAAATCCCAAACAATCAGGTTACATAACTTAACCTACCACAAACCAAGCAGCAGTGAAAGCGGATTGCATCGCGCGCTATCTCAAAACATCTATTTTTTCTTGAAAACAAGCAAAAATTTTATCTTTATCAAAGTCCTAAAATATTCGATTTATACATAAGTTTTATATACGGTTTAGTTGACATAGTTATTTACATCCTCGCTTCCGAAACATTTTCCCTAAACCAGTCATAAGCCATTTTTACTCCTTCTTCCAGTTCTACCTTATGCATAAAGCCCATCTCGTGAAGCTTTGTCACATCTGTCAGCTTTCTGGGCGTACCGTCCGGCATCTCGCTGTTCCATACGATCCTGCCCTCATAGCCAACCGCACGCTGCACCAGCCCGGCCAATTCCTTGATGGTTATCTCCTTACCGGTACCGATATTAACATGCTGTTCTCCATCATAATGTTCCAACAGATATACGCAGGCATCCGCCATATCATCTACATAAAGGAATTCACGCAGCGGCTTTCCCGTTCCCCAAAGTTCCACATGATCCGCCCCGCTGATCTTCGCTTCATGGAATTTTCGGATCATGGCAGGAAGCACATGGGACCCCTGCAGATCATAGTTGTCATAGGGTCCGTAAAGATTGGTGGGCATACAGCTGATAAAATGATCCCCATACTGCCGTTTAAAGAACTTGCACATCTCAAGTCCGGCAATCTTCGCAATTGCATATGCCTCATTGGTCTCTTCCAACGGTCCGGTCAACAGAGCATCCTCCGGGATCGGCTGCGGAGCCAGTTTCGGATAGATACAGGTGCTTCCCAAAAACAGAAGCTTCTTCACCTGATAATCATGACTGCATTTGATAACGTTACACTGAATCTGCATATTATCATAGGCAAAATCGGCCGGTGCGGTATTATTGGCATTGATGCCCCCAACCTTCGCAGCGGCAAGAACTACTACCTCTGGCTTTTCCTGTTCAAAAAATGCCCTGACCGCCGCTTGATCTAAGAGATCCAGCTCACTATGTGTACGCCCGATCACGTTTTGATATCCCTGTCTTTTCAAAGAACGCACAATAGCGCTCCCCACCAGCCCTCTGTGACCGGCGACATATATCTTATCCGATTTTTGTATATCCATTTTTGTTTCCTCCTTTTTCTGGAAATGGTTCTAACCTATTTTTCCCTTGCGTTTTTTTTAATATACCCATATAATGATAACGTATATTTAAAATAGTTGCAATCCTAAACATATGAATCGAGGCTATCATGAATTATTTGATCGGAATAACAAAAAATGAAATTCTCCTGTCCGCTGTTGCCGGATGGTTTACTGCGCAGGTGTTAAAAACCCTGCTTCACGTACTCGTCACCAAATCTTTTGATCCGGAACGTCTGGTGGGAACCGGCGGTATGCCTAGTTCTCACTCTGCGACAGTCTGCGGACTGGCTACCGCAGTCGGAATCAATTATGGGACAAGCGGCATTGAGTTTGCTCTTGCATTCACCTTTGCCATCATCGTTATGTATGATGCCCTTGGCGTCAGACGCGAAACAGGCAAGCAGGCCAAAATCCTCAATGAAATGATAGGAATATTTAATAATATGGGAACAAAGATGAGTACTGAAGATCGTCTGAAAGAATTTGTGGGACATACCCCTTTTCAAGTGATTGTCGGTGCCCTGATTGGCTTTGGCATTGCTACAGCAGTATGCAATCTGATCTGACAAAAATATCCATAATATTTCAAAAAATTTCTGCAATATCCATACCTTCAAAAGCATTATATAATCGGATAACTTTTTATGGCATTATTTTCTTTTATTTTTTTTCAAGAAATAGTGTAAAAAAAATTTAAGTATGCTATAATGAGTTATGTTTACATAATATTTTTTTTGGAGGTCAATATGAAAAAGCTTACAATTCTTTTTCTCTCAATCATGGCCAGCATTTCAATACTGGCAGGGTGCGGGAAAAATCCCGACGGTACAGCGATTACCCCCGGCACCACAAATACGCCAAATGAAGTAATCAATGCAAACGATATCTTTGGTCCTTCTCAGACGGATACGGCCAACCAAGAGGGAGACTCCGCTGTGGCGGAAGACAACCTGCCTGCCGGATACGTCAGAAGTTCTCTGACTAATGAACCGGTAACAGAAAACGTCTATCTCCATCGTCCGATCGCTATCATGGTGCCGATGGATAAGGTTGCGCAGCCACAGTATAATATCAGCAAAGCAGGCATCGTATATGAATGTCTTGTGGAAGGTAGCATTACGCGTACCATGTGCGTCATTGAAGACTGGCAGGAGCTTGAAAAGATAGGTAATGTCAGAAGTGCAAGAGATTATTTTATCTATTGGATGTTTGAATGGGATGCCATCCTGCTTCATGACGGTGGTCCGTTCTATATCAATAATCTGATCGCGCAGTCAACAACAGATAATATCAGCGGCAGGGGATTCCGTGATTCTTCCCGGAACGCGCCGCACAATGAATATTACAGCGCTGATATTGTCAATCAGTATATTGAATCCAATAATTATACGCCATGGCACCGTACGGAAATCTGGGATGAACATCATTTTAATTTTGCGGCAAATGGCGGGCAGACTGATCTGACTGCAAATTACAGCAATGCGGTAGAGGTTTATACGGTGGATCTTTCCAACTGCTATCCTGTAACCGACTCTACATTTAAATATGATCCCGATAAAAACCTTTATTATCGTTATATTTACGGAGAACCACATATGGACGCAGCCACCAACCAACAGCTGGCTTTTTCCAATATCATTCTCCAGAATACTTATGGCGAGAGCAGAGATGCCAAAGATTACCGTATCTATCAGTGCCACGATACCAGCAGGGACGGTTGGTTCATTACCAACGGCCACGCGATTCATGTTACTTGGGAAAAGACCACCGATTATGGCGCAACAAGATATTATGACGACAATGGCAACGAGATCGAGCTCAGTACCGGAAAAACCATGATCTGTATTCTTCAGGATGGCGGCAGCGCTTCCATTGACGCAATCTTCCTTGATAGTCAGGGCAATGCGTCTCATCCAAATAACTAAGTATCGAAAATGACCACACCGTTTCAAGTGTGGTCATTTTTTAATGAACGCTATTTCTTTTTGCATCTTTAAATTCGTTTATTTTCAGACATAGGATATTTTGTCAAATGATTATAAATGAGAAGACCTATTCCAACAGCAATACTCAAAAACATGAAAAAACTACTTATAGTATTTGCCCCTGCTTCCCCTGGATAAAAAGGAGAAATTACAAAAAGTATCACAGCAACTACAAAACGTATTTTATGGTTTCTTTGCCTTTGGTCAACTATGGATTGTATTTGCTGTCCCTTCTGCGAAAAAACCTTATCATTGGCTTTTTCAGAGAATAAAGTTTCTGTTATATTTGTCTCCGCTACTTTCCCTTTTAACAGATCATCTATGCTCACGCCAAAAAAATCACTGATTTGAATAAGGCATTCCGTTTCCGGATAAGCAGTTCCATTTTCCCACTTTCCAATCGTCTGACGGGAAACCTTTAACGCTTCCGCCAAGTTTTCCTGTGAAATATTTTTTCCTTTTCTTAATTTCAGAAGATTTTCTCCAAAACTCATTTTATATTCTCTCCTTTTCTCCTTAATTTTATAATAATTTTACCATCTGGCATATAAGATTGCTACCAACACAGCATTACATATATGACATTTTCAAGTAACATCCTGTTAATCTACCGTTACATTTTGGTTATATTCAAAATTATGAAAGCAGAACAGAGCAAAAGGAGTTAAAAATAACCGGAGGGCAGAAAACCCTCCGGCAGATCTATCAGGAAATATTCTATATATTATTCTTCCGTCCCAAGTTCCAGCCGGTTCAGTGCTGAGAAGATCGCCCTGACGGACGCACGGGTAATATTGGAGCTGACGCCCACACCATATGTCACTTTTCCACTTTCGACGTCCAGCATATGGATATAAGCAGCCGCCTGTGAATTAGAACCGCTCTGCAGCGCATGCTCCTCATAATCAAGTATCTTGATCCTGATATGGAAAGTCTCCATCATACCGCGCTGTACGGCATCCAGAGGACCGTTACCCACGGCGGTAAAGCTTTTCTCCTTATCTTTATTTGTATATGTCACTGAAACTTTCGTATCAAATTCTGAATTGGTCTCTCCCGAAAAATCATCTACTTTCAACTTTCTGAAATGAATCGGCTCTTTCTTCTGTAGATATTCCTCACGGAATTTTTCCATGATCACATCCGGCGAAACCTCGCCCTGCTTCTCGGAGATCGTCTGAATCACATCTGCGAACTCACGCTGCATGCCTTTTGGCAGCTTGAAACCAAAATAGGTGTCCATAATAAAAGCTACGCCACCCTTGCCGGACTGGGAGTTAATCCTGACGATCGGCTCATATTCCCTTCCAATATCCGAAGGATCGATGGGCAAATACGGAACCTGCCAAATCTTGCTGCCACGCTCCTGCATCGCCTTAACACCTTTGTTGATCGCATCCTGATGGGATCCGGAAAATGCGGTAAATACCAGCTTGCCCGCATACGGATGTCTCGGATGAATAGGTATCTTACAGCATCTTTCATAGATCTCAATGATCTCATTGACATTATCCATCTCCAACTCAGGATCAATCCCCTGTGAAAACATATTATAGGCGATATTCACAATATCCACATTACCTGTACGCTCTCCATTGCCAAACAGGGTTCCCTCTATACGGTCTGCGCCTGCAAGCAGGGAAAGCTCCGCTGTCGCCACGCCGGTACCCCGATCATTATGCGGATGCACGCTTAAAACAATGGTCTCGCGGTCTTTAAAATGATTGCCCATCCATTCGATCCGGTCTGCGAATACATTCGGTGTCGTCATCTCAACAGTAGAAGGAAGATTGATGATGATCGGATCTTCTTTTGTCGGTCCCCATACTTCCTGTACCGCCGTACATACCTCCAACGCGTAATCAAGCTCTGTTCCGGTAAAACTTTCCGGCGAATATTCCAGAATAATCTTTCCGTCAAATTTCGCCGCCCGCTCCTTGACCATCTTAGTTCCTTTGACCGCAATCTCTTTGATCTGTTCCTTATCCATATGGAACACCACGTCACGCTGTAAACTGGATGTGGAATTATAGATATGTACGATAGCCTGTTTGCAGCCCTGTATAGACTCAAAAGTACGATCAATCAGTTCTTCTCTGCATTGTGTTAATACCTGTACTTTCACATCATCGGGAATAAGTTTCCGTTCAATCAGCTGACGTAGAAAATCATATTCGATCTGGCTTGCCGCAGGAAATCCGACTTCAATTTCCTTAAATCCCAGTTTAACCAGATACTGGAACATTTCAATCTTTTCGGAAACCACCATCGGGTCGATCAACGCCTGATTGCCATCCCTAAGGTCTACGCTGCACCACACTGGTGCCTTGCTTATCTCTTTATCCGGCCAGGTTCTTTCCACATAACGATCTACCGGATTCTTTTGGTATCGTTTAAAGTTTAACATGTTTTTATACCTCGCTATTATTTTATTATTTTTAAATCTTTTTATATCTTCCACAATGGCGAATTACTTCCTTAGAAATAAAAGACATGCAGGACACTTGACCGTGTACTGCATGCTTCCTCTCTCATTCCTTGTGGTTCCTATTCTCCAAGTCCGTTTTCTACCGCATCGATCAGGCTTTGTAAAGCTTCCACCTCATCCTCACCTTCACAGACAAATTCGACTTCGTCACCGCACTTAACGCACGCTCCCAGCACGCTTAGCACACTCTTTGCATTTGCTGTATTATCTTTAAAATTAAATGTTATAAGTGAGCGAAATTTCATCGCTTCCTTACATAGGTTACCTGCCGGACGCAAGTGCAATCCTGTTGGGTTCTTGATTGTAACCTTCCGACTCACCATAGCCAAAACCCCCCTCTAATCTATTTTATTGTTCCTATACCCCTGCAGTTTGCATAAGCCCGTTAAAACTGCATATATGAAATCTAGTTTTTACTAAACCTCCATGTCATACCCCTAAGAGTAAGTATAGCATCTTTCCTTAAAATCCACAAGTCTATGATTTAAAGCACTGTATTTGTGATCAGAGCCGCCAGTTTTCCGGCTTCCTCCTCTATCATCTTCTGGTCCTTCCCCTCGATCATAACGCGCACCAACGGTTCCGTTCCAGACGGACGGATCAGCACCCTGCCCTGTCCGTCAAACTTCTTTGTAAGCTGATCAATCGCATCCGCAATTTCAGGATATTCCATATAACTTTCCTTCTTATGATTTGGCACCTTGGCATTGACCAGCGCCTGTGGCAGCACCTCCATGATCGAAGCAAGATCGGAAAGTTTTCTACCGGTCTCCGCCATGACCTCCAAAAGATGTAATGCCGACAAAAGACCATCCCCGGTAGTATTTTCATCCAGAAAGATAATATGGCCGGACTGTTCCCCGCCAAGGTTGGCTCCTACCTCTTTCATCCGTTCTAGCACATACCGGTCGCCCACCTTCGTCTGTTCAATACCAATCTGACGCTCCTTCGCCATCAGGGAAAATCCCAGATTACTCATTACCGTAACAATAATCTTATTCTGTTTTAGAGTTCCCTTATTCTTCATATGATTGCCGACGATCGCCATGATCTGATCCCCATCTACAATCTTTCCATTCTCATCCACTGCCAGAAGCCGATCGGCATCGCCATCAAATGCCAGCCCTACCTGTGCCTTTTCATACACGACTCTTGCCTGCAGTTCCTCCATATGAGTAGAACCACAATTGGCATTGATATTGGTTCCATCGGGATTGTTGTGAATCGCGATCACCTCCGCGCCAAGCTCTTTCAGCGCTTCAACGGAAGTATAATAGGATGCTCCTTCAGCGCAATCTACAACAATCTTCATGCCGGTCAGCTCCACGGAAACCGCCTTGACCGCATGATTAATATATTCTTCTCTGGCATCGCTCCGGTACTTAATCTTTCCGACGCGGGAACCTGTAACAAATTTAATGCCTTTCATATCATTACGGATATAGTTTTCAATCTCATCCTCCAACTGATCGGGCAGTTTATAACCGTCTCCATCAAAGAACTTGATCCCATTAAACTCTACCGGATTATGGGAAGCCGAAATCACAACTCCTGCGTCTACACGATACCTTCTGGTCAGATAAGCGATAGCCGGTGTCGGAACTACACCTACATAAACGGCATTGGCTCCTACCGAACATACTCCCGCCATCAGCGCATTCGCAAGCATATCCCCTGATATTCTCGTATCACAGCCTACCATAATTGTCGGCTTATGTGCTTTCTCTTTCGTCAGGACCGTTGCGCCGGCCTGCCCCAGCTGCATTGCAAGCAGCGGCGTCAGCTCCTCATTGGCAACTCCTCTTACTCCATCTGTTCCAAACAATCTTGCCATAATATTTTCCATACCTTTCCATAACCTGCGAATTCTCGATAATCAAAAGCATAAGCTTTTTGTTGTATGCTGCCGCAGATACAATATACGCAAAACTAATAAATTCGTTTAATCTGTCTCTTCTGTAATCCTGACATCCGCATAATATGTGGTGGTTGTCTTAATGCCTTCCGGCAGATTAAAGATGATCTCCATCCGATATGTGCCGGGTGTAAGCTTATGTCCATCCTCCTGATCAAGGTATGACGAAATGTCCATCGTTCCATGCACACCAACACCATTGACACCCTCATAAGCTTCCGTTACACCTTCCGTAATAATATGAAGAGTAGCGTTTTGTGTTCCTTCTCCATCTCCCAACAGGACCTCCGCCTGATATCCATCCGGCAGATTGATTACGGAAAGATTGTTGACCGGGACATTTAAGGATCTCATCACCAGTTTGATTAGATTCACATTGACCGCGCTCATACCATCAAAGGACGGATCGGCAAACCTGACACCATCCGGAAGGCACCTGCCAAGATCTACGGATTCAATATAACTTTCGTCTTTGTCCATGACATTAATGGCAGTCGCGGGCACCTCTATAAACGGGATTCCCTCCAGTACATTTGTTTTTCCGGCGATCACTACCGTTTCATAATCTGCCGTCAGCGGCTCCTCCACCACATATCCGTCAAGCGGGATTCCGGAATATTGATAAATAACCGGCACTTCCTTGGTCAACAATATTTCGGCAGTGATATTTACGCTGCTGATGTTTAATTGCAGGCTTGGATGTTCAACTAATTGATTGTTACTGTCATAAAGCCGGATTTCCGAACTTGTGGTAATATCAGAGGACCTGCCGTTTACATTAACTGTACATTCCGCCCTTACGACAGAAGACACAACAGACTCTGCACCCGATACACGGACTGTGTTCTGGTTAGAGGCAATATCCCCCACGATATATCCCTCCGCGGGCTGACCATTCTGAACCAGATTGATCGGAAAATGAGAAGATCTAAGATTCTCAATATTTAACTCTACAGCAATGTGGTCACCTTTTATCGTATCCAACTGATCAAAATTTTTATCCGTGGAAAGTTGGATACCTACCGTATCCATCAATGTCAATTCCTGCATATCCGCAATCGCCCGGATATTTTCTTTTCTCAGTGAATCAATAACGGATCTGGGGCCTGTTACCGTCACATTGATAATATCCGTATTATTTAGGATCTCGTATACCTTTCCCTGATCGTTCAAAGCATCCTGATTGATGATCTCCACCTGAATACCGCTATAGGTATTGGAAATCGTCGGATCATCATAATTCACAACGATCAACCACAACGCAAACGCAATAAATACGGACAGCAGCTTCAGCCCAAGATTATATGTCAACTTATTTTTCAACCTTAGCCTCCTTTGCCCTGCGCCATCCCCTGCGAGTCTCTTCCTGCGGCTTATCCTGAATCATTTCCAGTTTTTCTCTAAGCCCTTCCTGATTCAGACCGCTGAATAATTCTCCACCATAGGCAACACTGACTTTACCGTTCTCCTCAGATACTACAACGGTCAGGGAATCTGTCGCTTCAGAGATTCCCACTGCCGCCCTGTGTCTTGTTCCCAGTGATTTACTTAAGTTTCTGTTATCTGACAAGGGAAGATAACAGGTTGCCGATACCACTCTATTATCCCGAAAAATCACAGCGCCGTCATGCAATGGCGTATTATGTTCAAAGATATTAATCAGTAGCTGGCTTGATACCACTGCATCCACTGTGATTCCGGTCTTTTCATATTCCGTTAGCGACTCGTTGCGTTCCAATACCATCAATGCCCCTGTTCTGACTCTGCCCATGGCAAATGATGCCTTGACGATCTCATCAATGGTACGATCAGAATATCTGCCGGACTGCTTACCGGCATCCGGTGTTATGAGGGAAGCAAAGATATTCTTTCTTCCTAATTGCTCCAGCGCACGCCTAAGCTCCGGTTGAAGGACTACAACAATGGCAATCACTACGATCGATAAACATTTTTCCACGATCCAAAGGATCGTATTCATATGAAAAATAGCTGCCAGAAGAACAAACCCCAGAATAACGATCAACCCTTTCAGCAGAGACCATGCTCTCGTCTGGCTGACCCATGCCAATATCTGGTAGACAATAAAAGAAATCACTATGATTTCCACAATATCCGTAATGCGGATGTTTAATCTGTCTAATACCGACAAATATTCTTCTATAAATGCATTGATCCGTTCCAGCATACTCACTTTCTTTCCTGTCTGTGATAGATAAACCCATTATTGATCGCGTCTTCTGCGTTCTTCTCTTTCCTGCCTCGCCTTCGCCGCTGCGGCACGCTCAATCCCCGTCATACCGCTTCCGTCTGTTCTACGGATCGCCCGAGACTGCTCTGATAAATCGATATCTCTTACTTCTTCATCCGGTAATATAATTCGCTTTGTCCCATTTTTATTGCCCTTACTTCTAGATGTGATCGGCTGTTCCTCACTCTGACTTCCCTTCGTAGCGGAACGTCTCATACGATACTCCGGAACATCCGATTCCGACCTGCTTCTTCTGGACGTATGGCTTACACTGTCTGACCGCTGCGCGTCTCCAGAATGTCCCTTGATCTTCTTCACTTTTTTATTTGGAATTGCAACCGTATTTTTCGGAACTGCCTTCACATAATAATAATACTCATCATCTTCAAATTGTACTCGCTCTGTCCTACCATAATCCACATTGAAAACAAAAAACTTCAACACAATACTGACAAAGATACTTATTATGCTTCCAAAAATCAGTCCGACAATGGAAATATAAGTATTATATTTCAGATCCCCGATCAATATGATCAAAATATTCATCAAAGTACCCGTAATAATCGCTATCGTCCATGAATGATCCACGGAAAGCCTACGGATTAAATATACCGTCAGGATCGTGGCGGAAAACGCAACAATCACCATCAGCATCTCTTTATTCTGTATAATCGCGTCGATCAGCGTCCTGATTTTTTCAAATACCGTCTCTGTGTCCGAAGCGACCAAAACAGACGCATTTAATGATACATAAGACAATGCGTAATAAATCACCACCCCGCAGCCTACAGAAACCATAGATGCTGGAGTTCCCACAAGTCCCGCAGACAGCGGGATCACATATGGAATCCTCATGGAAAACAGGATTGGGGTCAAAATCAAAAGCACCGTATCCTTTGGCGCGAACCGAAAATACAGCAGAAACATTAGAAATACCAACGCGCCGACCACAAGCACCGCTTCCAGAGAAAGCGCGTACAAATGTAACAGAATAAATACCGCGCTGATCATTACGATAAAATTTAACGGCAGAAATGAACAGAACAACGCAACCAGTATTGTAACCGCGGCGCCTGACAAACGTTCTGCGTAACCAATATTATGATTAATAAAAATCATTGTAATCAGCGCCAACAGAAATTTCAAAATCGGTACAATAAACGCCTCATATCGACTGTATATACTTTTTATTTGTTCTCTTATTAACAGTAACTGTGCCATAGTCCTTTTCCTTTATTTTGTCTTAGCCTCTTCTTTGCGGTACATGGAATTAAGCCTGCGAAGATTATTATAATAACTTCTCAAGCTTCTTCTGGCTGACTGATAGCGCATCGCGTAATAGATATACGTAAAGATAGCATAGATTATCACCAGCTTCAGATAATTTTTCAAAAGCTGCATTCCAAACTGTACCAGATCCATATGGTAGATATCCTGCGCAAGCATTTGAAAATCATAACATACATAGACCGCAATAATGATCAGGTACGCAACCGTAGCATAGATAACCGACTTGATAACTTCCTTTCCGATATAATCCCCGCGAAAATAAGTTCCTATGGACATGCTTTTCTTGCCTTCATGTTCCTCATATACAGCCATCTTTGTCATTAATTTAATTCTTGATTCATTTAGCATAACACTTCATTCCCGCAATCTGCTTGTTCTCTATCATCTTTCTGTAATGGATTCTGCATTTAATATATAATCTTATTCACATCTGCTTTTCTTATGCCATATAAAATAAATATTTATTTTTTATATGTATACATTTTGGAACTCTGTTTGCCCATATTAGCCATCTGTTTGGGCTGTTCCACCTGAGCGGGCTGGAATGCGTCCTTCAGATTATGCGCCGTATCCTTTTTACATTTCTCACAATATCTGCCCGTGCTGATCGTCGCCCCGCAGATCTCGCAGTTGATCTTTACAGGAGAATCTTCTGTAAAAAACAGTCTTTCTTCACGAACCCACTGTTGTATCTGCTTTGCATCCACGCCGCAGTCTTCCACAATCTCCGATATTGTAGCAGTCTTATGATCCTGTACATACTTTTTTACTGTCTGGAACTGCTCTTCTGCATGCTCTCTGCAAGAGGGACAAATCGGCGCCCCGCCGACATAGTTAAACATCTTCCCACATTTTCTGCAATTTTTAACATTCATAGCTATACCATCCTCCATGTGATTTTTACAGTCTGCCAATGGCAAGCGTAAGGAAATGAATCCGGCTGACTCCTGCAGTCTTCAATACCTTTGCCATCTCATCCATTGTACTGCCTGTCGTATAAATATCATCAATGATAATGATACTCTTTAATTTTACATCAAATTGACCGATATTAAAAGCATTTTTCAAATTTATTTGTCGCCCAGCCGGATCCAGTTCTTTCATGGGAACTGTCTGCCTCTGCCGAATCATCAAATTCCGCCCGACAGGAATATGAAGCGCTGCTCCGACCGCTTCCGCCAGAAGACCTGCCTGATTATAACCGCGCATCCGTTCCTTTCTTTTATACATCGGCACCGGCAACAAAACATCGGGATACCATTTCATGATTCTGTCTCCCAGCCGTTCGGCAATCTCTTTTCCATAGAATCCGGCATATTCGCATCGTCCCTTATATTTGAAACGATATAGGGAATCCTTGATCGAATCATATTCATAAAGAGCAAGCCCGCTGTCATAGATATGTCTTCCATCCATACAATCATGACAGTATTCTTCCTCCTCGATCCGTAAAGGTTTACCGCACTTACAGCATCTGGGTTCCGCCACATAACGGAGCTTTGGAAGGCACTCCTCACATACCTCCTCTTCATGCAAAAGAACACCGTCGCATACAGGGCATCTTGCGGGATATAAAAAATCCAAAATCCCTCTTTCTTTCAACTTACCAATCATATCCTCCCCACTAGTTCTTATACAAACCTCAAACTACGGCATATCCATCTCCATCAGTCTCTCATTCAGCGATGTATAACGCTTTTGAGCCAGATCGGCACCAATCATCTCTAAAACCGTTTCCGGATTTCCTAATATTATAACACAATCCCTTGCTCTGGTCACGCCGGTATATAATAAATTTCTGTTCAACAGCATCTTCGGTCCGTTCAGAATCGGCAAAATGATGACCGGATACTCACTTCCCTGAGATTTATGTATCGTAATAGCATACGCATGCTCCAGTTCATCCAGCTCCTGAAAAGTGTACTCCACCAGTTTACCGTCGTCAAAGCGTACCTTTAGTATCTTACTGAAATCATTGATATCCAGTATCGTTCCGATATCCCCGTTAAATATTCCCGTCCCTTCGGCAATGGTAATATTATAATTTCCGACAATCTCCCACTTCAGATCATAGTCATTTTTAATCTGCATGATCTTGTCTCCTACCCGGAAAAGCGTATCGCCGTATTGAAATTCATTCTTTTCAGGAGATGGCGGATTAAGACGTTCCTGAAAAACTCTGTTCAATTCCTCAGATCCCAATGGGCCCTTTCTCATCGGCGTAAGAATCTGCGCCTCCAAGGGTTCGATCTGAAATTCTTTCGGTACCTTATCCTTAACCAGCACCTCAATATACTGATAGATCACCTCCGGACGATCCTTGTCCAACAGAAAAAAATCCCGATACTTCTGTGAAAAATCGATAGGTTCTCCTTTATTGATCTTGTGTGCATAAGATACAATATGGCTCTCCGCCGCCTGACGGAATATTTTTTCCAGCATAACGCAGGCAAATCTGCCGCTGTCGATAATATCTTTCAGGATCTGTCCCGGTCCCACTGACGGCAGCTGGCTCACATCTCCTATCAGAATCAATTTTGTTCCCGGTATCAGCGCCGCTAAAAGTGCCCGCAGCAGATGGATATCCACCATACTGACCTCATCAACCACCACTGCGTCTACTTCCAGTGGATTGTTCTCATTTCGTTCAAAATTACTTCTGTGTCCCTCTTCCACAAGCTCTCCATTGATCTCCAAAAGTCTATGGATCGTCTTCGCTTCATATCCTGTGGTTTCCGTCATCCGCTTCGCCGCTCGACCTGTCGGCGCTGCCAACACAAAATCCATCTGCTCGGCTTCCAGATATCTTAAGATCGTATTAATTGTAGTAGTCTTGCCGGTACCCGGCCCTCCTGACAATATAAATACGCCGTTTTTAATACATGCCGCTACCGCCTCCCGCTGTAGGCCGTCCAGATTCATCTCCATGGATGCTTCTATGGCAACGATACGCTCTATAATCTTTTGATCCGAGATCTGAGAAACCGGATATTCATAGCTGTCCCGTAACTCCAAAAGTTTTCTTGCGCAAGCCATCTCCTCTTTGTAATAAGATGCCGGATAAACCCGTTCTTCATCCTTTATCTTCTTTAGCAAAATCTGCTGATCCATCGCAAGAGACATCAACTGTTCCTCGATCTGTTCCGGTTCCAATCCAAGCAACTGCGCCGTCTTATCCAAAAGAAGACCTCTTGGATAGTAACAATTCCCTTCCATCGTCTGCTGATACAGCGCATATATGATACCGCACCTGATACGATAATCCGAATCCACCCGGATCCCTGCGTGAGACGCAATGGTATCCGCAATCTTGAATCCTACGCCCTGAATATCCTCTACCATACGATAAGGATTTTCCCTAATGATCTGATAAACTTCATTTCCATACTGCCGATAGATCTTATCCGCCAGATTCTGACCGATTCCGTACTGTTGCAGAAAAAGAGCGGCATTGCGCATCTCCCTTTTCTCTACGAGCTGCTCCGCGATCTCCCTTGCCTTTTTTTGACTGATCCCCTTGATCTCCGCCAGCCGTTCCGGCTCTTCCTCGATAATACGAAAAGTATCCTCTCCAAAATGATCCACAATTCTCTGCGCCAGCGCGTTTCCGATTCCCTTGATTGCTCCAGAACCAAGATAACGCATCAGGGAAAGCTTATCCTCCGGCGGAACTGCCTTAATTCCCGATATCTTGAACTGTTCCAGATATTTGGGATGGACGATATATTCTCCTTCCATCTCTACGGTCTCTCCCTCGGAAAAACCACGCATAAGACCTACGCAGACATGAGGTTCGCCTTCTACGATCACTTCCGCCACCGTATAGCCGTTTTCCTCATTCTGAAATATGAAATGTTCAATATAGCCCTTGAGTATTTCCATAGTCAGCCTTTCCCTTACAAAAGAACGCCGCGGTCATCGCGGCGTTCCCATATCTTTATGTATTATGCTTCCTCAGGCTGTGCGACCTGCCCCTGCGCCAAAAGCGCCTCCACATCAATCGTCTGAGTCCGTTTCATCTGTTCATACATCTGCATTGCCAGACTGTTGGGTCCTAAGTTTTGATCCGTCAGACTCTTTGCAACATCACTGATCGCCGTATCCATAAAGGTATCCACCATACTGGAAGAACTTTCATCTTCCCCCATAATATTCACAGTAGATTTCATTGATTTGATTACTTGTTCCCAGAGATAATTCTCAAATTCTTTACAGGCTTCTAAAAGTTCTTCATCTGTCTGGGCATTTTTTGCCTTATTTGTCATCTCCTGCGAATCAACCTTCGACGCAAGCTGTGACGCATAATTCTTATATCCGCCGATTCCTGCAATATCCATATTGTCCTCCATTCCGCCGCCTTCGGCGGCACAAATAACCATGCCTTTCCAATAGCCTGCGAACTTTGTGCCGCAGGCACAAATTCGCGGTTGAAAAACAAAGTTTTTCAATCTTATCTCTTCAACTGATTTGCCTGCTCCATCATCGTATCTGAAGTTGTGATCGCTTTAGAGTTGGCTTCATAGGCTCTCTGTGCCACGATCAGATTGACCATCTCATCCGCCAGCTGTACATTGGAGCCTTCCAGATATCCCTGCTTGACGGAACTCTTGATGATATTATTTGTCGTAGCCTCATTCATCGCATTGCCGCTGGCAACTGTCTGACGATACCGGCTGCCGTCCATCTTCTCTAATCCTTCCGGATTATTGAACTGGAATAACCCGATTCTGATTCCGAGAGACTGTATATTATTTTTTTCATCAATTGTACCAAATTCACCATCTGAGGTAGCCACGATCTGGCTGGCATGCAGATTAGCGTTGAAAGTAATCGGTTGTCCTTTAGAATCCAGAACCGGCTCGCCAGCCGACGTGGACAAAACTAGACCGCCGTTATTCCCTCTTGACAGATTAAAATTACCATTTCTTGTGTAATAAATCGTACCGTCTGCTCCACGAACCGCAAAAAAGCCTTCTCCGTCAATGGCAAAATTATTATTGCCGTCCGCCTCATAAAAACTTCCCTGTCTGAAAATTGTTGTGATGGAAGAAGGTCTGACACCAAGACCAACCTGTGAATCAATCGGCTTTGTATCACCGTTTGCTGTTGTAGTCTTTGTCTGAAGCTCCTGATAAAGCAGCGACTTAAACTCATTCTGACTGGTCTTATAACCTACCGTATTCACATTAGATATATTGTTGGCAATCGTATCGACTGCCGTCTGCTGCGCTATCATACCGGTAGCTGCTGACCATAATGAACGTACCATAATAATATCCTCCCTTTTTTACCTAACTTAGAGTTTTCCTATCTGATTTACTGCCTGATCTAAGGAAGAATCGTATGTCTGAATGACTTTCTGATTGGCCTCATATTGACGCGAAACCGTGATCATATTGACCATCTCCGATACAACACTGACATTCGATGTCTCCAAATATCCCTGCAATATTAAGCAATCCGTTGCATCCGCCGGCTCCGCTCCTTCTACCGGTGTATAATAACTCTCTCCATAATGTCTCAGATAGTTGTAATCCGCAAAATCCGTGATCTTAAGCTGCGCAACCATCCTGTCATTCTGGAAGATCCGTCCCTGTTCATCTACCGTCATCGGAAGATCCGGATTCAATCGAATCCTCTGAGTCGCGTTATTATTCGCTCTTGCAAGCACATAATCTCCATCCGTCGTCACCAGATATCCTTCCCTTGTCACCTGAAAATTACCATCTCTGGTGTACATCGTGGAAGTCTCTCCGGCTTTATTGGTAAACTCTACCGTAAAAAATCCCTCGCTGCCAAGCGCAAGATCATAATCGTTATCCGTCACCTGCAGCGGCCCCTGTGAAAAATCCGTATAGCCTTCTCCGATCTTAACTCCCGGATTTGCCATACCGATGCGCCTTGGAAGATCCGAACATTCGGAATCATCTCTGATCTTATCAACCAATACCGAATTAAAAGACTGGCTGGTAGCACCCTCCTTCTTATATCCGATCGTATCAACATTGGCAAGATTATTGGTCAGGACATCCATCCTGTTCTGTTCATTGATCATTCCCGTATATGCCGTATATAATCCCTTTAACATACCAGCTCATATCCTCCCCGTATTTAACCTCAAGAAACAGCTTTATAACTTTGATCTTCTATACTTCCCCATTATAGTCTGTCAGAAACTCTATATATCTTCCTGTCCCGATGGCTACACAAGTCATTGGTTCCTCTGCCGTCATCGTATTGATATGGGTACGCTCCTCAATCAATTCTTCCAGTCCGCGCAACATCGCCCCGCCCCCGGTCAGTACGATACCCCTGTCTACAATGTCGCCAGCCAGTTCAGGCGGCGTCTTCTCTAAAACAGCACAGATCGTATCCAGAATCTGTGTCGTCGTTTCCTTCAATGCTTCCTGTGTCTCATCAGAGGATACACGTATCGTCTCAGGAAGTCCGGTAATCAGGTTTCTTCCCCTGACATCCATATACTCAACCTCTGCCGGCTTAAACGCCGTACCGACATTAATCTTGATATCCTCCGCTGTACGGTCACCAATCAAAAGATTGTACTTTCTTCTCATATAACGGACAATCGCCTCATCAAAATCATCTCCTGCAATCTTGATGGAAGCGCTTTCCACCGTACCACCCAGCGAAATTACTGCAACGTCCGTCGTACCGCCGCCGATATCCACGATCATATTGCCCTGCGGTTTTCCAATGTCAATTCCTGCCCCGATGGCAGCCGCGATCGGCTCCTCTATAATAGCAACTTCTCTTGCGCCCGCCTGATAAGTCGCGTCTTCTACCGCCTTTTTCTCTACCTCAGTAACGCCGCTCGGTACACAAACTGCAATCCTAGGTTTGCGGAACATCCGCTTTCCCAATGCCTTAGCAATGAAATACTTCATCATCTTTTCTGTGACCGTATAGTCCGAAATAACACCCTGCCGCAACGGTCTGATCGCCACGATATTCCCCGGCGTACGTCCAATCATCAGTCGGGCATCCTCTCCGATCGCCTTGATCTTATTCGTATCGCGGTCAAACGCCACAACAGACGGTTCCTTTAATACAACGCCTTTTCCTCTGATATATACCAAGATACTAGCCGTACCGAGATCAATTCCTATGTCTGTGTAATTCATACTTTAAACCATGCCTTTCTATCAGCCTGCGAAGGTCCCATTATTCATTTTACCCGAATCTTCCCAACCTATTATAACCGATAGAAATTCTTTTTCAAAGAGTTTTCTTACATAGTTAATAAAATTATCGGCAAATTCCGGCAAAAACTTTATGCCTAATTTTTTCCAAGCATCTTTTTTATATATTTTCCGGTATACGACTTCTTATTTTGCGCCACTTCCTCCGGTGTTCCCATGGCAATGACACATCCTCCGCCTTCTCCGCCTTCCGGTCCCATATCAATAATATAATCTGCCGTCTTGATTACGTCAAGATTATGTTCTATCACAATAACCGTATTGCCCTGTTCTGTCAATCTCTGCAGAATCTCGATCAGCTTTGCCACATCCGCAAAATGCAGACCGGTTGTAGGCTCATCCAGAATATAGATCGTTTTTCCGGTACTCCTTCTGGATAATTCCGTCGCCAACTTGATCCGCTGTGCCTCTCCTCCCGAAAGCTGTGTAGAGGGCTGTCCCAGACGAATATAGGAAAGTCCGACGTCATTCAGTGTTTCGATCTTACTGCGAACAGAGGGCACCGCATCAAAGAATTCCAATGCCTCCTCCACCGTCATATTCAGCACGTCATAAATATTTTTTCCTTTATAATGCACCTCAAGGGTTTCCCGATTATAACGCTTGCCGCCACATACTTCACAAGGAACATAAACATCCGGCAGGAAATGCATCTCGATCTTCACCACGCCGTCGCCGGAGCAGGCTTCACACCGCCCACCCTTGACGTTAAAACTGAAACGCCCCTTTTTATATCCTTTCGCTTTGGCATCCACCGTAGCGGCAAATAGATCCCGTATCTGGTCAAATACCCCCGTATAGGTTGCTGGATTGGATCGGGGCGTGCGTCCGATCGGTGACTGATCAATAGCAATCACCTTGTCCAGCAACTCAACACCCTTGATCGACTTATGCTTTCCGGGTACAGTATAGGCACGGTTTAAATCCCTTGCCAGAGCCTTATATAATATTTCATTTATGAGCGAGCTTTTTCCTGAACCCGAAACGCCCGTCACACAGGTAAACACGCCTAACGGGATATCTACATCAATATTTTTCAGATTATTCTCAGAAGCTCCTATCAAGCTTAATCTGCCGGTCGGCTTTCTGCGCTTCTTCGGTACAGAGATCTTCAACTTGCCGCTAAGATACTGACCTGTAACGGATGCCTTCACCTTCATGATATCTTCCGCCTTACCGACCGCGACGATCTCACCGCCATGCTCACCGGCACCGGGTCCCACGTCTACAATATAATCCGCAGCCAGCATGGTATCCTCATCATGCTCCACCACAATCAGAGAATTACCCATATCTTTTAAACCTTTTAACGCAGCCAACAGCTTATCATTGTCCCGCTGGTGCAGTCCGATACTAGGCTCGTCCAGAATATAGCACACGCCCACCAGTCCGGAACCGATCTGCGTCGCCAGACGGATCCTCTGCGCCTCTCCGCCTGAAAGTGTTGCCGTCCCACGGGAAAGTTCCAGATATTCCAGTCCGACTTCCACCAGAAATCCGATCCTTGCTTTGATCTCCTTGACAATCTGCGCACCGATCTTAAGCTGATACTCGCTAAGCCGCATTTCCTCCAGAAACTTCTGCAGCTTACCGATCGACATGGAGGTAATCTCATAAATATTTTTGTCACTGACGGTCACTGCCAGCGATTCACGTTTCAAACGCATTCCATGACAAAGTTTACATGGGGTGATAGACATAAATTTCTCATATTCCGCCTTCATCATCTCCGAAGCTGTCTCCCGGTATCTGCGCTCGACGTTCTTTTTGATGCCTTCAAACGCAATCGGATAAACTCCATATCCTCTCTGTCCGTGGTAATGCACCTCTACTTCCTCGTCCGTTCCGAACATCAGGATATCCTGCACTTTGGGAGGCAATTCCTCCCACGGCACATCTAAACTAAATTGATAATGCTTAGCAAGCGCCGTTAAGACGGCATTGGTAAAGCTGCCATCGGAAGGTGCTGACTGCCAGCCCATGGCCCTGATGCAGCCATCGTTGATAGAAACTGATTTATCCGGCACCATGCGTTCCGGATCAAACTCCATCCTGATGCCAAGACCGGCACAGTCAGGGCAGGCGCCAAAGGGATTGTTAAAGGAAAAATTTCTCGGTTCAATCTCCGGGATTCCAATACCGCAGTCCGGGCAGGAGAAACTCTGACTGAAATTGATCCGTTCTCCATCGATCACATCCACTACCATCAGACCATCCGCCAGATTGAGTACATTTTCTATGGAATCGGTAAGACGGCTTTCAATGCCTTCCCGTACCACAAGACGATCTACAATGATCTCGATGGTATGCTTAATATTCTTATCCAGTTTGATTTCCTCCGTCAGTTCGTAAAGACTGCCGTCGATCTCCACCCTAACGTATCCGCTGCGCTTTGCCTGATCTAACACTTTTTCATGGCGTCCCTTTTTCCCACGGACGATCGGCGCAAGCAACTGGATTTTTGTTCCATCCGGCAATTCCATGATCTGATCCGCCATCTGGTCAACCGTCTGACGGCTGATCACCTTGCCACATTCCGGGCAGTGTGGGATGCCGGCTCTGGCATATAAAAGCCTGAAATAATCATAAATCTCCGTCACCGTTCCTACGGTAGAACGTGGATTCTTATTCGTGGACTTCTGGTCAATACTGATGGCAGGACTGAGACCAGAGATCTTATCTACACTCGGCTTCTCCATCTGTCCTAGAAACTGTCTTGCATAGGATGACAGCGATTCCATATATCTGCGCTGCCCTTCTGCATAAATCGTATCAAAAGCAAGCGAGGATTTACCGGAACCGGAAAGCCCGGTAAATACCACAAACTGATTTCTTGGAATCTCCAGATCAACATTTTTCAGATTATGTTCGCGCGCCCCCTCTATGCGGATCACTTCGCCAGGAGGAAGCATTTTCTTCGGTGCCATAATAGGTACTCCTTTCTTGATTTTGCCCAATTTACATAACTCTTTGTTTGCGAATCTATGTTCGAACATCTATGTTCTAACATAGATGTTCTTAAAACAACATAAATGAAATCATTTTTGGAATATAGATTCTCAAACTTCGAGTTATGTAAATTTCATTAGAATATTTATTGGAAAGCGCTAATGAAAGCATTTCCCACGCCGGAGCTTCTTAAGATTATATTGTCCTTTTATAACGCATACAATTACTTGATATGATTATTTTATATACTTCTTCAACTCTATCATCTTGTCCCGCAGTTCCGCTGCAGACTCGAAATCCAGTTCCGCGGCAGCCTTACGCATCTGCTTCTCCATGGTTTTTAGCAGTTTTTCCAGTTCCTTTTCATTCATGGATTCCGGATCCTTCGCCAGCTGATCTTCCTGCCTTGCAATCGACTTGCTAATGCTGATCACATCGCGAACTGCCTTACGGATCGTCGTCGGCGTAATGCCGTGTTCTTCATTGTAACGCTGCTGGATCTTACGTCGGCGGTTCGTCTCCTCGATCGCCTGCCGCATAGAATCCGTCATATTGTCCGCATACATGATGACATGTCCGTCCGCATTACGCGCGGCGCGCCCTACGGTCTGGATCAGGGATGTTGTGGAACGCAGAAAGCCTTCCTTATCCGCATCCATGATCGCCACCAGCGTCACTTCCGGAATATCCAGTCCCTCTCTTAACAGATTGATGCCCACCAGAACATCAAATGCATCCAGCCTCAGATCACGTATGATCTCCGCACGTTCCAGCGTATCCACATCGGAGTGCAGATATCTGACCCGGATGCCCACATTTTCCAGATAATCCGTCAGGTCTTCCGCCATGCGCTTAGTCAGTGTCGTAATCATAACCTTATTCTTTTTCTCTGTTTCCTTCCTGATCTCACCAATCAGGTCATCGATCTGCCCTTCGATGGGATGTACGGAAATCTCCGGATCCAGCAGACCAGTGGGGCGAATGATCTGCTCTGCACGCAAGAGCTCATGTTCTGCCTCATAGTCAGAAGGCGTCGCCGATACGAAAAGCATCTGATCAATATGTCCTTCAAATTCCTCAAAATTAAGTGGCCGGTTATCCAAAGCCGAAGGCAGACGAAAGCCATATTCCACCAGCGTCGTTTTTCTGGAACGGTCCCCTGCATACATCCCCCTGACCTGCGGGATCGTCATATGCGACTCATCCACAATCATCAGGAAATCACCCTTAAAGAAATCCAGAAGGCAGTGTGGCGGCGCGCCCGCAGGCATACCGGTCAGATGTCTGGAGTAATTCTCGATACCGGAACAGATGCCCGTTTCCCGGAGCATCTCCACATCAAAATTCGTCCGCTCGTAGATCCTCTGTGCCTCGATCAGCTTGTCCTCCTGTTTAAAGAACGCAACCCGCTCCTTGGCCTCCGCTTCGATCGCTTTGCATGCCATCTCCATCTTTTCTTTTCCCACAACATAATGGGATGCTGGAAAGATACTGATATGCTCTAAAGTACACAACAACTTGCCGGTTATCGGATCGACCTGTACGATCCGGTCGATCTCATCCCCAAAGAACTCCACTCGAATAATCACATCGCCAATCTCGGCGGGATTGATCTCCAGAACATCTCCCCGGACTCTGAAACATCCTCTGTTTAAGTCCATATCGTTTCTGTCATACTGAATGGTGATCAATTCATGGATCACATCATCCCGATCCTTCTGCATGCCTGGACGCAGGGAAACAATCATTTCCATATAGTCCTCCGGACTACCCAGACCATAGATGCAGGAGACACTGGCAATGACAATGACATCATTACGCTCCGTCAGTGCCGCCGTGGCGGAAAGGCGCAGCTTATCGATCTCGTCATTCACCGAAGAATCCTTTTCAATATAAGTATCCGAAGACGGCACATAAGCCTCCGGCTGGTAATAATCATAGTAGGAGACAAAATACTCCACCGCATTTTCCGGAAAAAACTCTTTGAATTCACTGTAAAGCTGGGCAGCCAGCGTCTTATTGTGGGCAAGAACCAGCGTCGGCTTGTTCAGCGCCGCTATGACATTGGCCATCGTAAAAGTTTTGCCGGAACCCGTCACGCCAAGCAGCGTCTGAAACTGATTACCCTTTTGAAAGCCATCCACCAATGTCCGGATCGCCTGAGGCTGGTCGCCGGTAGGTTCATAATCGCTGTGAATCTTAAATTCCATAGAAACGGGTTCACCTCCAAAAGTCATCTGTCATCTTTATTAGTTAAATAAAATATGGTAAGAGCGGATTTTAGTATAGCACATTATAATTTAAATGTCCACGCAAAAGCAAACATTTGTTCTTTTTGTTGCCTTCCTATTTTGCAACACAATATCTTGTAGTTGCAATCGAATGTATGTTTGTATATAATTATTTTCATAGAACATGTGTTTGTATCGTTCTATTATTGATACCTTATCCGCTGCAAAACTGCTTTTAAGAAACAAAAATGGAAGTTTGCAAAATTATGAACAGATAGACAATTAACTAAAAAAATGATTACATGATATGTTGTTTATGACCTGTCAAATTTAAGGAGGATATTATATGGCATATTTAGATCATGGAAAAATATACGCTTTTGATTTCGACGGAACATTATGCCAAGAAGCCTATCCGGGTATTGGCAAGCCAAATAAGGCTATGATACGTTATGCAAAGAAATTGAAAGAAAAAGGAAACCGTCTGATCTTATGGACCTGCCGCAATGGCCAGCCTCTGGAACACGCTATCGCATGGTGTCAGAAACAGGGGTTAGAATTTGATGCAGTCAACCAGAATCTTCCTGAAATTGTAAAGATGTTTGGGTCTGATTCCAGAAAAATCACTGCGGACTATTATGTGGATGATCGGCTTTCAGGAACATCGCTGCTGCTGTTCACATCTTTCTTTTGTTCAAACAACAGCCGCAAAACAAAATACGATCAGAACAATCACTCCCAGTCGTCTGTCATAAATCTTGTCCGCAGTTCCATCGCAAGATTTTCCCAGCTATGGGAAAATCTTGCGCTCTGATAGTCGTTCTCTGCAGTTTCCCCGGATTGTCCAATAGTCCACCAAAGAGCATTGCATTGAATCCTCAAGAAATCCCATCAGCAATATTCACCCTCAATTCCGATGTCAGCTCTCCCAGTGTCACCTCACCCCAGCTGTAATTCATCAGATAGCTTCCCTTAAACAGGGTTGCGTATTCTTCCTTTCCGGAAAGATAATCATATAGATCACAGCCGGCTCTTTCGACAATCAGCCTGCGTTTTCCGTCAGACACCTCTATAATATCTGAAATATCATATTCTTCCAATATATTTTTCAGACGAAGCGCAATCTTACGGTATCTCGCAAAGACGACGCTGCTCAAGGGCTCGTCTTCCCACAAAAATCCGATCGCTTCCTCGGAAGATACAAATCCGCCCTTTCTGTCCACCAGCAAAGCAAACAACTCCTTCGCCTTCTGGCTGCGGAATGCGATCGGTGCGCCATCTACAAATACATCAAAATATCCGAAAGTTCTAATATATACCTTTTTTCCTGACAATGTCTGTGGCTGTTCTGATGCCTCTTCAGCAATATTATATAACATGATATACTTGGAAAATAAATTAGACTTTTTATCGGAACAAACTGCCCTAATCCTCCGTTCCTTCTTTTGCTTCAGATCATAATAGGGAAATTCTGCTTCCCCATTCCGGAAAATTTTCTGAAATTCCTCATATGCGATACCGCTGCGAGAAACAAAATCTTCTATCAACGTCTTTTGTTTCATCAAGAGCAACCATTCCTCTTTGGTATAACCAAAAAAGCTACATAAGTTATCGCTTACATATAACGGCGTTACATAGCCTCCTTTTATTTCAAAAGCAGCTATGCCATCCGAGAAATTCATCACCAAATTTTTCAGGGAATCATTTTCATTGCGCAGCATGCTCACCTCTGACTCATCCGGTATACACCGGCTGCAAAACAGATCGACAAACGCATCGATCTTTAAAAAGATACCCGTATAAATTTTCACCGTCCCATCCAGATCATATATCCGATAATTGATCTGCGCCGATTCGGTCTCTTCCCCGATACGCCTCTCCTGAAAATATCTTTCAAAATAATCTCTCACCCGGTCCTGATCTTCTTTGATCACACTGTCGCAGATCCACTTTTCCGTAGCCGTTTCCATCTGCATAGGAATGTTTTCCAACTGTCTGGAGAGATCGGATGCATCTCCGTAAAAATACTGCACCGTTTCATTGGAAAAATCATAAACGGATAACGTATGATAGACGCCAGACAGCACCGTGAGATATCTGTTGATCTCTTTGCTTCGCTTTTCGTAATATCTCTCAGAAGAATCAATGCATACGCACTGGAATTCCTCCATTCCCCGACTGTTGACACACCGGGAGATCCATCCAAACAGCCGTGTCTTGACACCGTCACAACGCAGGACGGTCATGCCTCCAACCATAGGTTTATCACTCTGATAAACGCGATCCAGAAAGCGGGAAAAACGCACCCGTTCCTCCATCGGAATCATCAGGTAGATATTTTCCTTATACAATTCCAGAGTATCCATCTCCCCATTTTTAATCTTTGGGAAACGCAGGATATCCAGCATATAATCATTGATATAGGTAACTTTGGGATATTTTTCGCATGTGTATCTGAGAATGCCGTATGATGCGGTATTCATATGATCTAAAAAAGGGTCTTCCGCTTTCAGAACAGTAACATCAGTCAGTATAGAACTACCTACCAACATCCCCTGTTCCGTCCGCTCCGATACCATCGTATCATTCACAACATGGATCTTGCCGTCTCCGGCAATGATCCGGTACTGTAAAGTAAGCGTCTGTTCTTTCCCAGACAGCCTATGTAAGAATTCGGCATAAGATTTCTGGTCAGAAACATATACTCTAGAAAAATAGCGGTCTTCCTCACCGCTCAAAAGCTCCTCCTCCGTAAGGCCCAACAGTTCACAAAAGCTTTGACTGACAAAGCTTAAGTGTATGGGCGTATCAAGAACATATTGATGAAACCCGCTGATATAATGCTGCAGAACACTTTCCATGGCTTCGATCTTATTTTTCATCCGGAAACCAAGCCTTTTCTATCTGTTTTACGCAAACCCCGCGCTAAGAAATCCTTAGCGGCCGTTTGCTTTTTCTCTGCAATCATTATATCATCTAAACTCGAAAGCCCGTGCTTTCGCACTCCATGTTTGACTTCGTCAAACGCTTTCTCATGGCTGCTTAGCAGACATTTATAACCGCAGAAAAACAAATGCCGCTTCGCGTCGCTTGTTTTTCTTTTGCGGTTATTATATCATATCAGGTTCTGCTTCGCAATTCTGTTTTTTGGACTTTGCCACTGATGGTCTTCGGAAGTTCCGTAACAAACTCGATCACACGGATCCACTTGTATTCCGCAAGTCTTTTATTACAGAAATCTTTGATCTCCAATTCCAGTTCTTTAGAAGGCGTATAACCGCCCGACAGCACGATGATGGCCTTAATCGCCTGACCGCGGAATGGATCAGGGATACCGATCACGCTGCACTCCACGACCGCCTGATGCTCCATCAGAACGTTTTCAATCTCATAGGGTCCAACCCGGTAACCGCCTGTCTTAATGATATCGTCAAATCTTCCATGGAACCAGTAATTTCCGTCTTCATCCTGATATGCAGCATCTCCGGTATGATATACGCCATCTCTCCACACATGCTGATACTGCTCTTCATTATCAAGATAGGCACAAAATACGCCCGGCTGCTTTCCGTTTTCCGGTGGAATGATGACCACTTCACCGATCTCCCCAACAGGAACAGGTCCATTGTCCCTACTCCTAAGTTCGATATGATACAAAGGAGACGTCGTACCCATAGAACCTTCCACGGGATCTGATCCATAAAAATTGCCAATCAGCAATGTAGTTTCCGTCTGTCCATATCCTTCGCAAAGCGGAATGCCGGTACGCTCTGTAAACCGCCGGATAATCTCAGGCGCAAGCACCTCTCCCGCTGTAGATGCGTGCTTTAACTTTGGCATGTCAGCAATGCCTTTCCTTACAAGATAACGGTAAATAGTAGGGGGTGCACAAAAAGATGTAACGCCATACCGGTTGATAATATCAACAATCTGCTTAGGATCAAAATTATCAAAGTCATATACCATAACTGCGCTGCCCACAAGCCACTGCCCATAGATCTTACCCCAGGAGGCTTTTGCCCAGCCGGTCTCCGCAACGGTAAAATGCAGTCCGTCGTCTTCTGCCTGCTGCCAATATTTTGCTGTCACGATATGTGCCAGTGGATAAGAAAAATCATGGATCACTCCCTTGGGATATCCTGTTGTCCCGGAGGTAAAATACATCAGCATAGGATCCGTTACCTTCGTTTCATGGCGTGCGAGATCCATATCCGCGTTTTTCATCTCCTCAGTCAGATTGCGGAATCCCTCAACCTCAGACTGGACACTCCACAAAAGGCAGTCTGTCCCCGTCTCTTTTAACGCCTCTTTAATCCTTTCCGGAACTTCATCCTGAGGTGTGCAGATGATGGCGTCTGCGTTTGACGAACTGATTCGATAAATAAAATCATGTACCGTCAGCATATGCGTTACCGGCACCAGCACAATTCCTAATTTATGTAATGCTATGGCTGTAAACCAATATTCGTAATGACGCTTCAGTACAACGATGACCCTATCACCGCGTTTTAAACCTGACTGTTCCAAAACATTGGCAATCTGGTTGCTGTATTTTCTGATATCGGAAAAGGTGAAAACATCCTCTTCGTTCTCCGTATTGCACCAGACAAGCGCCCGTTTCTCCGGAGATTTCTCCGCGATCGCATCCACGACATCGTATCCAAAATTAAACTGATCAGGATACTGCAGCTTTATCTCCTTCAGACTGCCGTTTTCTTCCAAAACTTCCTGGCAAAATTGACGATATATGCTCATAGCAAACTGTACCTCTTTCCTATTTTCTCCTATATCGCAGCTCTGCTGCGGATCAAATCCGGTTGAAAAATGCCGCTCTTTAAAGCGAACAGGTCCGCTTATTAAGCTTCCGTGATGGCAAAGGAAAACTCAGCCGACACGCACATCCTGTCGCCCACCATAACTTTTCCTTCCGCAAAATAAAAAGGATGTTTCGCTCTTTTAATAGTGCACCTTGTTTCTATCGTATCTCCGGGTTTTACCGGAGAACGGAATTTTACATTATTCAGTCCGGTATATACCGGAAGCTTTCCCTCTTCCATGGCATCCTTCATCAATACACAGGCAGACTGTGCCAAGATCTCGCACAGGATTACGCCCGGCACAATGGGATTTCCCGGAAAATGTCCCTGTAAAAAAAACTCGTCGCCTCTTACTTTATAATGACCTACCGCCGTACCATCCAGCGCCTCCACATCATCCAAAAGCAGCATATGATCTCGATGCGGAAGGATCTCCATGATCTGCTCTCTATTCATAACATGTTCCTTTCTGTCAATCAATAATTAAGGAAACGCCGATGAAAGCGTTTCCCTAGAATATTATACTTTACGGAACGCAAGACATGCGTTATGTCCGCCAAATCCCAACGAGTTGGATAATGCAATATCAATATCTGCTTTTACGGCAGTATTCGGCACGTAATTCAGATCACATTCTTCATCCGGCTCATTCAGATTGATTGTGGGCGGAATAATTCCCTCCTGCAGAGCAAAGATACATGCCAAAGCTTCTACTGCGCCAGCCGCTCCGAGCATATGTCCTGTCATTGACTTTGTCGAACTGATATATGCCTTACGTGCAGCCTCCTCGCCCAGTGCCTTCTTGATCGCTATCGTCTCACATACGTCATTCATATGGGTGCCTGTTCCGTGAGCATTGACATAAACTGTTTCCCCGTCACGATATCCGGCCTCCTGCATAGCATTCTTCATTGCCTGAGCGCCGCCTCTTGCATCCGGATGAGGCGCAGTAATATGATGCGCATCACAAGTTGCACCATAGCCGCAGACCTCGCCATAAATCTTCGCCCCTCTTTGCTTCGCATGCTCGTATTCTTCCAGAACAAAAGCAACCGCACCTTCTCCCATGACAAAACCACCTCTTCGCTTATCAAAGGGAAGTGACGCTGCATTGACGTCCTCTGATACCGACAATGCCTGCATATTGACAAATCCTGCAACCGCCGTTGCACAGATCGTTGATTCCGATCCTCCGGTAATGACCGCGTCCGCATATCCGTGACGGATCAGACGCAATGCCTCACCAATGGCATTGGAACCGGAAGCGCACGCTGTCACCGCAGGCATAGCCTCACCACGGCAATCGTGACGGATCGCGATCATACCGGAAGCCATATTCGTGATCAGCATCGGAATAAACAGCGGCGAAACCCTTCTGGGACCTTTTTCCATCAGTTTTGTATGCTCCACTTCAAAGGTATTGATTCCGCCGATGCCGCTTCCAAAATAAACGGCAAATTTTTCCGGCTCTACCTTCCCCATAATTCCGCTTTCCTCAACCGCCTGCTGGGCTGCACCGACTGCCAGCTGCGCGTAACGGTCTGTACGGAGGATTTCATTCTTTTCAAGATAAAGCAACGGATCAAAATCTTTTACTTCTGCCGCCAGCTTTGCCTTGTAATTTGTTGTATCAAATTGTGTAATGGGCGCAATACCGTTCTTTCCCGCTTTCATGCCCTCCCATGTTTCACTGACGCTGTTTCCAATGGGAGTGATCGCCCCTATTCCCGTGATCACTGCTCTCCTAAGTTCGCTCATATTATATTCCTCGCCTTCTTCTATTTTGTTTGTCCAATTTACATAACTCTTTATTTGCCCATGCATGTTCCAAAAACATCATAAAATGAAATCATTTTTGGAACATGCATGGACAAATTACAGGTTATGTAAATCTCATAGACATATTTATGAACAACGTTTTCCGTCATAGTCTTCATAATTCTGCAAGACATAATTTTGTAATTACCACGGAATGTACCGTAGCAGACTACATTGCGATACCGCCGTCGATCCGTAGTACTTCTCCGGTGACATACTTTGCGCCGGCCAGATAAGCGGCAGCTTCAGCCACATCCTCTGGCTCTCCCATTTTCCCTAATGGGATCATCTGAAGCAGCGGATTGTCCGCCAGATCATCCGTCATATCCGTCTTGATAAATCCCGGCGCAATGGCATTGCAACGGATTCCCTTCGGTGCAAGTTCCTTTGCCACGGACTTCGTCAATCCTACAAGTCCTGCCTTAGAAGCCGCATAATTGCTTTGTCCGGGATTGCCGATCAATCCGGATACTGAAGAAATATTGATGATACAACCTTCCTTGTTACGCAGGAAAGTACCGGTGCAGTGGCGTATCATATGAAACGCGCCTTTTAAATTCGTATCCAGCACCGCGTCAAAATCTTCTTCTTTCATCATGGCGATCAGCTTATCTCTCGTAATTCCGGCATTATTGACCAGAATATGAAATGTCCCAAAATCCTTTTTGATCTGTTCTACCGTATCTTTTACGGTTTCAAACTCTGCAACATTGCACTGATAAGGTCTTGCTGTCACACCGTACTCTGTTTTGCATTTCTCGCAGACCTTTTCCGCTGCAGCCGTATTACCCGCGTAAATCACCGCAATATCCGCCCCAAGAGAAGCCAATTTATATGCTACCGCTTCACCGATTCCACGGGAAGCTCCTGTAATGATCGCAACTTTTCCCTTCATACTATTAACCATGCCTTTCCACAGCCTGCGATTTGGGCCGCAGGCACAATAATTGCAAAACGAATAAATTCGTTTATGAAAAATCTTTGATTTTTCAATCTACCATGCCTTTCCCTCAGTTACCTGATGCCTATATTTACGTCAGATCTGCAAGCAGCGTTTCCATCTCCGCAACGGCATATACTTTCACGCTGTCGTCAATCTTTTTGATCATGTTGAAAAGCGTTTTGCCCGGTCCGATCTCAATAAAAGTATCAATTCCTTCCGCAATCATGCCACGGATAATCATTTCCCATTCTACCGGGGAACAGATCTGCTTGGATAACAATCCTACCACATCCTCCGTATAAGGTTTCGCCGTCATATTAGAATAAAGGGTGATCTCTTCCTTTTTTATCTCCGCCTTTTTCAGTTCCTCCGCAAAAGCTTCCGATGCCTCCTTCATAAAAGGAGAATGAAACGCGCCCTTTACCTTCAATACAATAGCGCGACCCCCGGCTTCCTTAACACACTGGGAAAACTCCTGCTGATGCTCGCTTAATCCCGAAACCGTAACCTGTCCGGGGCAGTTGAAATTCACGGGATAAATCCCCTCAAACTGGCTGCATAGTTCCTTTACCGTATCCGTCGGCAGCTTCACAACCGCCGCCATAAACGTTTCATGCTGCTCTGCCGCCTCCTGCATCAGTTCACCGCGACGGATCACCAGACGAAATCCTGTCCGGCAGTCAAAGATCCCTGCTGCCGTCGCCGCACTGACTTCACCCAAAGAAAATCCTGCTGCCATCTCCGGTTTGATCCCTTTTTCCAAAAGGACCGCCTCTGCTGCCAATTCCATAGCAAACAGGCAGGGCTGCGTATTCTTTGTTTCTTTTAATTCTTCCTCCGTCCCCTGAAAGCACTGCGCCATCGTTCCGGGACGAATCTCTTCACATATCTGAAAGATATTTTTTGCAGCATCATACTGTTCATAAAGGTCTTTTCCCATACCGGGATACTGATCTCCCTGACCGGAAAAAACAAATGCTATTCTACCCATGACGCTGCCCTCCTTAAGATCGGTTCTGCTTCTTCCATCACTTCTTTTACGATTTCAGCGGCAGGCTGCTCTTTTTTCACCATCGCAGCGATCTGTCCCGCAAGGAAACAGCCCTTTTCATTATCTCCTTCCTGTACTGCCAGCCTGAGCGCCCCTGTTCCGAGCGCTTCCAGCTCCTCATCCGGCATCCCGCCGTATTCCGCTTTGGAATAATCTCTGGCAAATGGAGTACGGAGACTGCGCACAGGATGTCCCAGCCGCTTTCCCGTCACCATGGTACACAGATCCGTTGCCTTTAATATCTTTTCTTTATAAGAAGGGTGGATCGAACATTCTTCCGCGCTCAAAAAGCGTGTGCCCATCTGTACGCCACATGCGCCAAGCATCAGCGCTGCCGCCACGCCTCTGCCGTCAGCAATACCGCCTGCCGCGATCACCGGCAGATCCGTAGCATCGCAGATCTGCGGAACCAAGACCATCGTGGTCAGTTCGCCAACATGACCGCCGCTTTCTCCGCCTTCCGCAATCAACGCTGTCACACCCATCCTTGTCAGCCTTTTTGCCATAGCCACGGAAGCAACGACAGGGATCACCTTGATCCCCGCTTCCTTCCAGCTTTCTATGTACTTGCCGGGATTCCCTGCTCCGGTCGTGACAACATCAGCCTTTTCTTCTACCACGACCCCGGCAACCTCATCTGCAAAAGGACTCATCAGCATGATATTCACACCGATTGGTTTTGACGTCATAGACTTTGCAATGCGCAACTGTTCCCTGACATATTCGCCAGGCGCATTGCCTGCAGCTATAATTCCAAGACCGCCGCCCTCCGATACCGCGGCAGCAAGCCTGCCATCAGCGATCCACGCCATTCCGCCCTGAAAGACGGGATAGCGGATACCTAATATTTCACAAATTTCTGATTTGATCATGGTAAAACCTTGCCTTTCCTACCTAATTTTCCCTGCGTCAACCTCCATGCCGCAGCTTTGCTACGGCTCACAGCCCTCGCTGTGAGCAATTATAACTTTCTCTCACGCTTATGCAGTCTTGCTCTGGATAAACTTATCAAGATCATCTACGGTCTCCACCTTCTGATCCAGTTCGATCTCCATGCCGATCTCATCCTCTAAGCTCATCAGCAATTCTACAGTATCCAGGGAATCGATTCCCAGATCCACAAACTTGCTTTCCGGCTTTACTGTAGCTACATCACAACCTGTTCTTTCAGCAATGATCTTTGCAATTTTGTCAAAATACATTTTTCTCTTCCTCCAATATTTGTTTTCAGCAGCCCGCTGACCCCTGTCTGCCGGGCAGACATATCCGCTTTGCCGCCTGTTTTCTATTCTATGATTTTCGGATTCATGAGGCGTTCCTTTGGCGTTCCATTGGCGTTCCATATTTTGTAAAACGTCAAAAATGCCTAGTGACCTCAAACCTCTCCAGTTCCACATCCTCATCATCTTCCCGGATGCCTGCCTTCTGCTTCGCAATGGCAACCTGATCAGCAACCGTATCTACACCCTCCAGATTCGGAAGCAGCAGTCCTCTCTTACTTCCTTTTGTCACAATCACCCCATACCGTTTCACATCCAGTTCCGCAGCAGAAGTAATCCTCTCTGCCTCTCCAAGCACATCCACGCTGAGCGTCAGATATTTTAATTCCTCCGGTCCGATCGGTGAAAACCGCGGATCTCTGGAAGACGCACTGACCGCGTTTTCGATGATCTCCTCCGCGATGCTGCCATAGACCGGAGCAATCGTCCCAATACATCCTCTCAGCTTCCCCTGCTTCTTGATCGAGACAAAAACGCCGGCGCGCATCTCGTACATCTCCTTACTCAGATCCTCCGGAACCGCAGGTTTTTTTCCAGTACGAACATATGCTTCGACCGTACTGTGAGCCAGTCTGACGTACGCATCCTCTTTTGCACGCTGCTCTGCAAGTTTTTCCATCAGCACTGTCTCAAACCGATCTGCAAAATTCCTCCCATCATCCTGACCCTGCGCTTCATAGGTGCAGATTCCATAACCCACGCCAAAGGGTCCCTCATAAGAAAGACGCTCTGACGCAACTGCTGTCCGATCCAATGCGCCTGCCATGATCGTAAAGGAACGGTGTCCGCACTCACCCGCGTTATTTAAGAAGTCCTCCGAAAAATCAAAAAGTTCCCCAAATGCCGCCCTGCCCATCACATCCATGATACGGCGGTCATACTCCGGTCCCTCCTCTTGATACCCATATGGTCCGTCTTCCTTTAGGCGGTGAGACAGATCGCCGCTTCCAATCACTACAGCGTTTCTGCCAAGATCTGCCGCCGCTTCTTTGATACATTTTCCCAACTCATAATGCATAAATAAGGACTCTCCGGACAGACCGATCCGCACAAGCCGGTAGTTTCTCCAATACTGATTGACAAAATATAGCGGCACCATCGTCCCATGATCCAACTGCTTATCCCGCTCTCCCATCGTTCCTGCCGGAAGACGACGCGTCTCCGCCAGCCTGCACAATTCCCGCACAAATTCCGTATCATAAGATAGCTCCATTTTGACCTCTGCCGCATGAAACTGTGAAAAATCACCAACAGCGCCATCCCCGGGTGAAATATGAAAATAATCTGCGTACATCGTCTGATGCGGCGAAATCAGCACGATCGTATCCGGCTGATACGCCCCAATCTTCTCTGCCGCCTGATGATAAGCCTCCACCGTCTTCTGTATCTTTCTTTCTTCCCCCCTGCCGATCTCTGGTACGATCAACGGCGGATGAGGAAGCATGATCCCTGCTGTTATTCCCATAATAACTATCCCTTCCTTTCCGTAACCTGCAAATTTGGACCGCAGGTACAATATTTGCAATTGAAAAATCTCCGATTTTTCAATTTAACCTCCCTTTTCCTACTGCTTTACCCAGATGATATTCTGCGCGCTCCAATCGCTGCTATTGTCATTAATATAAGAGTCAAGTGCATTGCCGCTATAATAAATGGTCATATCGCTGCACAACGCAAATGCATCCTCACGAATCCAGCTAACGGAAGCTGGCAGCGTGAGTTCCCTCAAACTGCTACACCCCTCAAATGCTTCCCTGCCAATGCTTGTTACGCCGTCCTTTATTGTCATTTCTGTTAAATTGCTGCAGCCCAAAAATGCACCATCTCCAATACTTGTTACAGAATCCGGTAGATTGATTTTTGTTAAATTACTGCAGTTTTCAAATGTACTCTCCCAAATGCTTGTTACGCCGTCCGGTATTGTGATTTCTGTTAAACTGCTGCAACCTGAAAATGCACTCACTCCAATAATTGTTACAGAATCCGGTATATTGATTTTTGTTAAATTATTGCAACTATCAAATGCACCCGCCCAAATGCTCGTTACGCCGTTCGGCAGCGTGATTTCCGTTAAACTGCTGCAACCTGAAAATGCGCTGTCACCTATGCTTGTTACGCTATCAGGCAGCGTGATCTCTCTCAAACTGCTACAGCCAAAAAATGCGCTACCGTCAACGCTCGTTATGCTGTCAGGCAACGTGATTTCTTTCAAACTGCTACAGCCGGAAAATGCCCAAACACCGATGCTCGTTATGCTGTCAGGCAGCGTGATTTCCGTTAAACTGCTACAATAGAAAAATGCGCTATCGCCAATGCTTGTCACACTATTAGGTACCGTAATTCTCGTTAAACTGCTACAGCAGAAAAATGCCTCCTCACCAATTCTTGTTATACCGTCAGGTATCGTGATTTCCGTTAAACTGCTACAATAGAAAAATGCGCTATCACCTATGCTCATTACGCTGTCTGGTATCATGATTTCCGTCAAGTTCTCGCAATCGTAAAATGCACTTCCGCCAATGCTCGTTATGCTGTCAGGCAGCGTGATCTCCATTAAACTGCTACAGTAGGAAAATACACCTACGCCAATGCTTGATACAGAATCAGGTATCATGATTTCTGTCAAATTGATGCATCCAGCAAATACGCTATCACCAATGTTCGTTACACTATCTGGTATTATAATTTCTGTCAGACTATCGCAGAACGCAAATGCACTATCACCAATGCTCGTTACTTTATCAGGCAACGTAATTTCCATCAGACGGCGGCAGCCGGAAAATGCATTATTCTCAAAAACTATCAAGGAAGACGGCAGCGTAATCTCCGTTAAACCGCTGCAATTCTCAAATGCGCTTTCACCAATGCTTGTTACACCGTCCGGCAACGCAATATCACATAAGCTGCTGCAACCATAAAATGTCCTCTCGTTAATTCTGGTTACAGAAGACGGCAGC
>JAIDPF010000073.1 GCA_029062895.1 Lachnospiraceae bacterium | reverse complement strand
ACCATAATAATTATCTTATCATACTTATACTTTGTAATTTCATTTACTAAAATAATATTCCTTTCTTCTTCCTCAAAAACATCTCTTTTAAAATTATCTATAAATGAAATAATGCTATATCTTTTGTTCAAATCTTTCTCATTTTGCAAATAAAAATTTCCCAAACCATAAATTAATACTTTTTCCCGCTTTTCATTTTCTACATCAACTAATGCATCACACATTTTTCTATCTCCTTTCGCTCAAAACTGCCTTACCTTACCCGAAATAACTGCCCGTTCTGTCATAAACCATGCTATACTTTCGGGATCTTCTACCGAATTATTATATCAGACCATATCAGATTTTCGGACAGTCTCTTATCTACATTTCTTCTCTAATAAAGTAATACAATCAAGCTCTTTGACTCCCCACCAATCAATTACTTTCTGCTCTATCACCTCAAACCCTGCACGATGTGACAGATATGCGAAAATGTCTTTACTCATAAAACATCTTGCATGTGGTCCATGTGCAAAATCCACTTTGTAATCATCCGTGTAATTTGAATGATGGAATAATGCTTTTCCTCCATCCACAAGCACACGATAAATATCTTTTAAATACTCATACACATCCATCATCTCAAAATGTACCATAGCGTCATATGTAAACAATGCTGTGTAACTATCTGAAGAAAGTTTTTCCAAATTATAACCGTTATTTTTATAATACTTTATATTATTAGCCCCTTTAAATCGCTCCTTACAAATCACCATATTTTCTTCTAAAATGTCTACCAATGTAATCGTTCCAGCTTTGTCTATATAATGCGGTACATGCCTGCCACGTCCACTAGCTAATTCAATTACATTATGCAAATCTAGTTCCCCGAAAAATTTATTAAACAGGGAGTCATCATTCCAAAATACATCCACCTCTTCTCTTGTTTCAGAATCGCTAAACCATTGATCATTATCCTTTGCATGATGATATGCGCACCATTCTCTAAGAAAAACAGCATGTTCTTCTCCTATTGCTTTATGAAATTCTTCAAAACCATATCCTATTTGTCCGTCCTTATGTAACATGTCTAAAATTTCTGTTGCTACAGTTTCGTCCACATTGGATACCAGAAATGGCAGTTTTTTCTCCTTTGCTTCATCATAAGATAATACCTCTTTGTCACTTATTCTTCTTATTTTCGCATAATTCTGATCACAAAATGCAAAAATCTTGTCTCCCATATTTCTCCATTCAAGAAAATCAAGACACCATTTTCCTCTATTGCCAGCTCCATAAATAATAAACTGTCCCATTTTAATTATCTCCTTTTTATTTATTTTTGTTTATTTCGGGATAAATGTCCAGTCGCCCCAAAAATCACACTTTGACCTGCATAATCTATCCAATAAAAATCAATCTACTTTTCTTTGATTTTACCATAATAGATGCTTGTAATCATTATTTTATCACATGCTAATTTGAGAGCTATCTCTTTCAAAAAAAGTTTTTTTATAAGCCATTTTCAAAAAATTTTTCTCCTGCAATTTCCACAGTTTCATCTATATTTCGTTCACAATATCTACGATTACTATCTATGAACAGTTTAATTTTTCAATTAAAAAAGAATAAAAACTGACGCAATAACCCTTATAATCATCAATTCTTATCCTCACATTTTATCCTCCATGATAGTTAACCTGACCTTCCTTGTCATTCGTTGTGAACAATATTCAATATTCTTTATCATACTATGATTATCGACAGATTAAGCAAATAACTTAATATATTTATTGTCAATACTTCTCTATCTTATCATTAGATTATTTTTCCTTCATTGCATACTGTTTATAACCAGTATTTTCACTAGCCCTTTCTTTTTTCATACATTACAGTAACTCCACATTTATTTGTTGCCTCATATCCTCTCTCATTCAGGAAACGATTCTGCTCACTATTCAGTATATCCTGCAATGAACCTGTCCCTTGTCCTGGCAAAGTACAATCATCCTGTTCCAGTAAAATACAATCAATATCGACGTTAAAATCTATAGATTTAAGAACATTCATTTCTGCCCCTTCTACATCAATATCAAGAAAATCTATTTTTGTAATCCCTTTCTCTCTTAAAATATTATCTAATCTTCTCACCTGTACATCAACAATTTCTTTTACTTTACAGTTTACTATATTCTCATAAAATTGTGCACATTTGGCATCAAATGTATTTAACGCCGGTTCCTCAAACCGATAATATTTCATAACTCCTTCGACATTGGAAATACCACACTGAATATTAATATCTCTTGGTCGAAAAACCTTAAAGAGTTCAAAATTTTCCATGTTTGGTTCTATGTTCATTCCATTCCATCCACGTGTATACGCCCAATATGTATTGGAAAATCTAAACGGATGAAAACTGCCTATATCAACATAAAACCCATTCGCTTTATCCGCAAATTTCTCCTTTAGTAAAGTCTCCTCACTATTTAGAGAATATATCTTATTTAAATACGTTTCCTCAAAGGCAAGCATCCTCTGACTTTCGTTACACCAGCATTTGATTTTGCTACGCGAAATTCCCATTCTCAAACATTGCAGGAAAATACTCTCCCTATATCCTGTTGTGATGACCAATATATCAATACCAGAAATTTTTTCGTTCAAATCTACGGGGCTTATAATTGGATATCCTAAGAATTCTCCCCCACTTTTCTTAGTATCACTATCTACAAAAAATTCTATCGTAATACCCTCACTTACCATCTGGGCAATCGATTCTTTCGCATACGTTCCAGCGCCCCAGCACCCTACTTTATACACAAAAATTATCTCCTTCCTCTTTCCGTCTACTTATAAAACATTCAAAAAATCCACATAATAACAAATCCCCACCCTACATTATCATTCGAGGTCTCAAATCTATCTGGAAATATTTCGAGTTCATTTACGCTATCGCTTTCTTTTTCCTATCTAACAATAACTTTCTAATTACCTGTAAGCAGAAATATAGGCAGGATGCACGCTAGTTACCAAATTATACTCATCATTTAGATCGTGTATATAAATCATCTCCGGATGTTCTGCCACTTTTCAGAGACTCACCTAAAATAAATTATCAGCAAAGTCCAATAAATTGTACTCACCTGTTTTCTCTGATTCCAAATATGTATACACTCCTTAACTTTTTATATACCACAGTCACTCTTAATCTATATCAAAATAATCTTATCATATCCCCCAAAAAACTGCAATCTTAAAGTGCCTCTATTCAAGAAACCTTTAAAAACTATGCTGCTTTCAAGGTACATGTAAAATTTACTGTTTCATTCGAAAGTTAACTTTTCAATTCAGCCATAAATTTGATGTCCTTGAAATTATCAAAGACAATTCCAGAAACACTAACATAAAAAATATTTCCTATTATTTTTGTATTCAAAAAAGGAGCTGCAACAGCAGCTCCATCCGGCAGTCATTTTCCCATACCTTTATCTCTTGAATTGTCCCTGCCTCCCGGCATCGGAGTCTTTCCGATTTGATCAGCTATCGCCCTTCTCCCTTCTACTACAGAATACAATTAAGATAAGGGTACATTCCAACCATGGAAATAGAGATGCCCATTTCGGGCGATTTCTGATTTAACCACTCTACCATAGCCGGAAGTCCAATCATCAACGCCATCATTAATACAAAAATCAATACGAATCCGATAATCGCATTCTTAAGCGCTGCTTTTGCTTTCTCCCGATCCTGCGGTTCCTCCGCTTTTGCCAGTTTTGCGCCCAAAAGGATACAATAGATCATCCCTATGGCACCGACGATTCCCAGCGCTGGTCCGGCCGCCGAGTTAATCAGTTCAATGACCGGCTCTGAAACCTTCTTAAAGGGATCCGCTGACGATGCCAGTACCCCTGTAAATGAAAATAACACTCTCTCCATCATTTCTCTTACACTCCTTTTCCCTAATAATAGTAAATAAATGTAAGATGATCATAATGCAGAAATATGCTATTTTTCATTTTAAGCAAAAACGACCCTGATAACAGCAAATTTTGCTTTGTTCTAATCCAGCTGCAAAAAAGACAATGCAGGCATTTATCATGCCTGCACTGTCTTTCACTTTAGAAATTCTCCTGTATTCTGATCAAATCCACCAGATTATAAAATTCTTCCTTATATTCATCATCCAGATCGATATCATCCAGCATATCCAGGATATCTTCATAGCTTCCATCACCAAGATATTCGCTACCACGCAGCGCCATGGAGAACTCCGCCACGGCTGCTGCAAATATAAAGTCGTCAGAAGGCTTCTCCGTGTAGTCATCCGCGCCGATCGGGTATTCCAGCAGTTTCGAGGTGTCTCCATCCGGCTCTTTATAGCGGATACTCAATGTCATCCACTCGTCACTGTTTAATGCCAGATCGCTCAGCTGCGTATTCTGGTATCTCAATTCATTGCCGGTGTTCTCCGCATTTTCACATGTGATGATCTCATACACTACGGTGACGCTATGTCCCGCACCGATCTCGCCGGCATCCTTTTCATCATTATTAAAATCCTCTGCTGCCATCATCCTGTTTTCATAACCGATCAGACGATACTCCGATACGACTGCAGGATTAAATTCGATCTGAAGTTTTACATCTTTTGCTACAGTAACCAGTGTAGCGCCCATCTCTTCCACAAGCACCTTTCTTGCCTCGGAGAGGCTGTCAATGTAAGCATAGTTTCCATTGCCGTAATCCGCCAGAGTTTCCATTCTGGTATCGCTGTAATTACCCATGCCGAATCCAAGGACGGAAAGGAATACTCCGCTTTCCCTTTTCTCCTCCACCAGATCATGCAGGTCGCTCTGACTGGTAATGCCTACATTCAGATCCCCGTCTGTGGCAAGGATGATCCTGTTGTTACCGCCTTTGATAAAATATTTTTCTGCCAACGCATATGCCGTCATGATGCCTTCACCGCCATTGGTCGATCCACCTGCCTCAAGTCCGTTCAATGCCTCTAAGATCGTATCCTTCTCACTGCCCGGAACGCCTTCCAGTACCACTTCATTATAACTCGCGTAAGTAACGATAGACACCCTGTCCTTCTCCCCCAGATTATCGATGAGCATTCCAAATGCCTGCTTTAAAAGCGGCAGCTTATTTTCATCATACATGGAACCGGACACATCGATCAGAAAGACAAGATTAGAGTCCGGCGCCTCCGAAAAATCAATTGCTTCAGTCTGAAGTCCCAGCACCAGAAGCTCCGCGTTTTCATTCCAAGGGCACGGGCTGATCGTTGCCGTCACGCCAAAGGGCTCGCCCTTCTTCGGTCCGTTATAATCATAAGTAAAATAATTAAGCATCTCCTCTGTCCGCACCGCCCCGGAGGGGATATCCGCTGCCGTGTACCCACTTGTAATCATCCGCCGTAGATTTGCGTAAGACGCAGTATCCACATCTGCAGAGAATGTCGATAAAGGACTTAACGCGACTGACATATAGGGATTTTCTTCCAGCGTGCTGTATTCTTCCGTATTATAAGGAATCTCCTCGTATCCGTAATCGTAATAGGCTTCCGCTGCTGCCATCGGCGCCTCCATTGCATAGCCGTTCATGGAATCCCACTCTACATCGTCCGTTGCATCTGTCACCCACATCGCCGGATCGCTTCCACCGCCATCTGCTATATCGGCATCGCCGCCAGCCCCCTGAACTTCTGTCTCCTGCCGGGAATGTCTCCTGCCTGAATCGTTGTTTTCGGACGCCCCGCTGCCGCACCCGGCAAGCATACCAACCGCAAGAACCCCTGCCATGATCAGCGACATGAATCTTGCAACCATTTTCTTTCTCATAATATTACCCTCCCTTTTCAATCTATAGGCTATCTGATCCAGCCTTCTATCATAGATACGAACGGGAGGGTTCCATTTTATGGTAAATTATAAAAATATTAATTTTATTTCAAAATGACTTCATAGACGATATACATTTCTTCCCCATACAGTTCCCCATCCTTGATCTCTATTCCATAGCTTTCAAGCATTTCATCAGAACCGTATAAAGATAAGATATATTTTTCTCCCTGCCGTAAGGAAACATCAGCGCAGTCACTCCGCGCCTCGTCCTCTCTGGCACAGCGAAAATACATCCTGATTCCCTTTTGGTAACCGTTTTCCCCATTCTGCAGAACCATAGCCTCGTAGAAAGTTTCCCCTTCTTCCGTTATCATACGGTCTAAAATCTGAACTTCTACTTGATATAGATCCGGTACTTCTTCTGAATTCATCTCTTCTGCCTCCGGTTCCGCCTGAGCATTTGATTGACTGCCGCTCACCGGTACATCATCATAATCAGTACTATTCTCCGCGGCATCTTCCATCGCGGAAGGCGCTGCCGTCTCTGTTGCACAGTCAGATCCTCCTAACTGCAATTCTGCATCAAACAGCGGAACGGCAGTATCAGTCCCTTTCCCAGAATTTCCATCATAATCCGCAGCCTCGAAGTACATATCAGGGGCAGCCGCCATATCCATAGCGCCGCCGTCATCAGCGCATCCTGCCGCTTCATTCATCATTGGGCTCTCATCGACCTTGGCTCTGGAAAGGAAAAGTACAGGAAACGCAGCGATTACGAAAATAAGTGCCGCAGCCCCCACAATCATCACCGGCATCCATCTATTATAAAAAATCTTTCTTCCTCCGGCGGTTACAGCCTCCTCCTTTTTTATCTTCCCTGATACGGACGCTTCCGTCTCTTCCGAAACCGCCGGCATAGCTGCCGCAGCTTTTGGAAGCTGCGCCTCAATACGGTCCCAAAGATCCGGCAATTCCGAGTCGATCATTTGACGATATTCTTCTTCAAAATTCTTACTCATATCCGCACCTCCTTAACCGCTTGATTCCTTCCTGATAACGCCATGTCACCGTCCCCATAGGGATACCCAGCAGCTCAGCGATCTCCTTAAATGTCATTTCACCTAGAACCTTCATATCTATGATACGCCGTTCCTCCGGCTTTAGCTTTTCCAAGGCGTCCTTTAGGCTGATATCTGATATCACCTGTTCTTCCGGCGTCGCCGCAGGATTCTCAGATCCACCCATCCTGTTTTTTCTGATGCCCTTTTCTACTTTATTATCTGCTCCAGCCCCATTAGCACCATGATCTGCTCCCGCATCTGTTTCCCGGACAATATCCGTTTCCAGATCGGCATCCGTTTCATCACCGGCAGTTGTTCCGGATTTCATCCCGTAGATCACCTGTTCCGGGTCCTCCATCGGAATCTCCCGGCGGCATCGCCTCAAATGATCAAATGCCATATTTCTTGCAATTGTGGCAAGATAACCTTTATGCCCATTGCCGGGACGATATTTTGGCGCAAAGGACCATAGTTTCACAAAGAAATCGCTGGTGATATCTTCAGCGCTTTCCTTATTTCCTACAATTCCATAGATCACACGGTAGATATACGGCAGATATTCCACATAGATATCCTTCAGCCCCATCTGATCTCCCTGGCATATTCTTTTGATACAACCTTCGAATTCAGCCTCTGTCACATTGTTCCTCTCTGCCTCTCCAATATAGATACGATTGAGTGACACAATTTTATGGTATTTTTTAAATTTTTTAACATATCCGCAGTGCTGAGCTCGATTCCGCTTTGCTCCATCTCGCTCGCGTGCTTCGCCCTATGCTCTCTCGCAAAACCATACACCGCGCGTAAGCAAGCTTCCAGCGGTGTATGATTTTACTCGCTCGCGCACTGCTCATTGCTTTCGCGTATATTTTACCATAAACACATATATTTTGTCATCTTTTGTGCCGTTTAGCCATGATAAAGCGGTATATTTTTTTTAAATGATTTGTGTTATGATTAAAAAAATCAGGATTTGACATCCTAACAATGAAGAAAGGATATGTGTCATGGAAATTGAACGCAAATTTTTAATAAAAAAGCTTCCGGAAAACTTAAAAGAGTATCCGTTCCACATCATCGAACAGGCGTACCTGTGTACCGATCCGGTGGTCAGAGTCCGCAGAGAGGATGACGAATATTATATGACCTACAAAGGAAAAGGCCTCCTCGCGAGAGAAGAGGCCAATCTGCCGTTGAATCAGTCCGCTTATGGACATTTAAAAGAAAAAGCGGACGGCAATATCATTTCCAAAACACGCTATTTAATCCCCGATCCTGACGGCATCCATACCATCGAGCTGGATGTATTTGACAAACCATTTGCCCCGCTGGTCTTAGCGGAAGTAGAATTTGAAAGCATGGAAGCCGCTGACGCTTATCAGATGCCCGACTGGTTCAAGGAAGATGTTACTGATCAGCCTGCCTATCACAACAGTAATATGAGCAAACGCTCCCTTTAATCCTCTATGCGTTTATATAACTTGCACATCTCATAGATCTTCTCAGCCAGAGCAGCCGTATAGACGTCCTCTTTCATCCGCCAGTCCCAGTTATTGCCAAGGGTGGAAGGAGTATTGATCCGTCCCTCGCTTCCAAGGGAAAGGTAATCCTGCATCGGAATAATCGCCGTATCCGCAACGCTTGCCATGGCAAGCCGGATCATATCCCAGTTGATCTTCGACGGTCTGCTGTTATTCAGATATTTCCGTGCATACGCCTTATCCGTCCTTTTTAACGACTTAAACCAGCCAAGGGTGGTATCGTTATCATGCGTACCGGTATAGACGACGCAGTTTTTATCATAATTATGCGGCAGGTAATCATTATCTTCATTGGAATCAAAAGCAAATTCCAAGATCTTCATGCCCGGATAGCCGGTCTTTTTCACCAACCTTTTCACACTGGGCGTCAGAAATCCAAGATCCTCTGCAATGATCGGATGCTTTCCAAGTTTCTGTTTCATGGTTTGAAAAAGATCATAACCGGGGCCTTTTACCCAGTGTCCAAATTCCGCTGTCTTGTCCCCGTAAGGGATAGAGTAATACTCGTCAAATCCTCTGAAATGATCGATACGGACGACATCATACATGGCAAAGCACTGCTCCAGACGCCTCATCCACCATGCATAGCCTGTTTCCTTGTGATAATCCCACCGGTACAGCGGATTGCCCCAAAGCTGCCCCGTCTTGGAAAAATAATCCGGCGGGCAGCCAGCCACAGCGATGGGAATATGTTTCTCATCCAGCAGAAACATCTCCGGATTCGCCCAGGTGTCCGCGCTGTCAAGCGCGACATAGATCGGGATATCCCCAATGATATATACTCCTTTTTGATTGGCATACTGCTTTAACTCAAACCACTGGCAGAAAAACAGATACTGCATGAATTTCTGGAACTCTATCTCTTCCTGATATTCCGGATCGTTTCTGTATTTCCTTACCGCAGTCTCCGTATGAAGTCTGATATCTTCCGGCCATGTCATAAAGCCCCTGCCCTGATGCGCTGTCTTAAGTGCCATGAACAAAGCATAATCCTCCAGCCAGAAGCTGTTCTTCTCCACAAATTCCTGATACTTTTCATTTTCCTCTTTATCGGCGCAGCCGCTTCTTTGAAATGCCTTCTTTAAAAGCTTAAATCTGCCGCGGTAGATCTTCTCATAAATAACCTTTTCTCTATTGTGCCCAAAATCAACCTTGTCACATTCTTCTTTCTTCAGCCATCCATATTCAATCAGCTTTTCCAGATCAATAAAATACGAGTTGCCCGCAAATGTGGAAAATGACTGGTACGGTGAATCTCCATAACCGGTAGGTCCCAAAGGCAGAACCTGCCAGTAATACTGACCGGCTGCCGCCAGAAAATCCACAAATTCATAAGCTTCCTTTGAAAATGATCCAATCCCGTAAGCAGATGGCAGACTTGATATCGGAAGTAAGATTCCGCTTTTTCTCATATTACGCTTCCTTTCTAAAGGTTTGGCGCCTCCGGGAGGTCGCCATCCATTTTGCCCTGATTACCGTTTGCTGCTTCTATTTTAGTTTCCAAATATCCCTGTTATACTCCGCAATCGTCCGGTCAGATGAGAAGAAGCCCGCCTTCGCGATATTAACCAGCATCATCTTCTTCCACTTGGAACGATTCTCATAAGTCTTAAGGGCTTTATCCTTTACCCTGATGTATTCCTTCAGGTCTAACAGCGTCATAAACCAGTCTTTATTCAGCAGCTCATTGTACAGCCGCTCCAGAGACTTTTTATTGCCCGCTTTTAATGCCTGCTCGCCGATGATGAAATCTACTGCTTCACGGATCACCGGATCCTTTTCATAGAACTTGCGGGATACATAATCCGCCTTTTCGTAATGCTTGATGACCGTATCCGCATCCTTGCCAAAGATAAATATATTGTCGTCCCCTACCAGCTCGTGGATCTCCACATTGGCACCGTCGTCGGTTCCAAGCGTCACCGCGCCGTTTAGCATGAATTTCATATTACCGGTACCGGAAGCTTCCTTGCTTGCCAGAGAGATCTGCTCTGAGATATCGCACGCCGGGATCAGCTTCTCCGCGTAAGAGACATTATAATTCTCTACAAATAACACCTGCATGTACTGATTGACCTCAGGGTCCTCATTGACGATCTTCTGCATCACCAGAAGCAGGTGGATAACATCCTGCGCAATGATATAAGCAGGCGCCGCCTTTGCGCCGAAGATGAAAGTGATCGGACGCTCCGGCTTTTTCCCCGACTTGATCTCCAGATATTTATGGATGATATACAGCGCATTCATCTGCTGGCGCTTATATTCATGCATACGCTTGATCTGGATGTCAAAGATGGAATCAGGATTCAGCGTTACCTTCTCATGCTTCTTTACATAATCGCAGAGCTGAAGCTTCTTCTGCATCTTAATAGATTCCAGCTGATCCAAAACCTTTCTGCTTCCCTTATATTCCAGCAGTTTTTCCAGTTCCTTTGCATCTGTCTTATAACCGTCACCAATGAGCGAAGTGAGATAATCAGCCAGCTCGTGGTTACAGGAGAGGAGCCAGCGGCGGAAGGTAATGCCGTTGGTCTTATTATTAAACTTCTTCGGATAGATCTTGTAAAAGGGCGCAAGCTCCGTCTGCTTTAAGATATCGGTATGGATCGCTGCCACGCCGTTCACTGCAAAACCATAGTGGATATCGATATGCGCCATATGAACCCGTTTTTCCTGATCGATGATCCATACGCGCTCATCCTTGTACTTCTTAGCCACACGCTCATGCAGTTCCTGAATGATCGGTACGAGCTGCGGAACTACTTTCTTCAAATATTTTAAAGGCCATTTTTCCAATGCTTCTGCCAGAATCGTATGGTTCGTATAAGCACAGGTTTTGCTGACCACATTGACAGCTTCATCAAAACTAAATCCTTCCTGTTCTGTCAATATACGAATCAGCTCCGGAATGACCATCGTTGGATGGGTATCATTGATCTGGATCACAGCATACTGGTTCATCTTATGCAGGTCTTTGCCCTGCTCCTTCAGTTCCTTGATGATCAGCTGCGCGCCGTTGCTCACCATAAAATACTGCTGATAGATTCTTAGCAGATTGCCTGCCTCATCGGAATCGTCCGGATACAGAAACAATGTCAGGTTCTTCTTGATCTTGGTCTTATCAAAATCGATCCCCTTCGTTACGATTCCTTCATCCACGCTCTCAAGATCAAACAGATGCAGTTTATTGATCCCCTTATAGTATCCTGCAACATCAATATCATAAAGTCTCGACGTTACCTTCTGCTTACCAAACTGCACGGTAAATGTCACATCCGTCTTATTCAGCCAGGAATTACCTTCGATCCAGTCATTCTTCTCCGCCGTCTGCATATTCCTTTTAAAGACCTGCTTGAATAATCCAAAATGATAATTCAGACCGATACCGTCGCCCGGAAGTCCCAGACTGGCAATGGAATCCAGAAAACATGCCGCCAGACGCCCCAGTCCGCCGTTACCAAGAGAGGGTTCCGGCTCAATCTCCTCAATCTTTGCAAGACTCTTTCCTACGGATGCCAGCCCATCATTCAATGTATCGTATATTCCCAGATTGATCAGATTATTACTTAATAATTTACCGATCAAAAACTCTGCGGAAATATAATATACCTTCTTTTTTCCCGTAATCTGCTTCTTCGCTTGCAGCATCTCCTTTGTGAGCGATAGCAGCGCGTAATAGATCTCCCTGTCATTGCATTTCTTTACAGTCTTGCCATACTCCTTTACCGTCAATGCCTCCAACTGCTGCATCACGTCCTGCCCTGCCGCTTTTCTCATCCCTCATATCCTCCGTTTTCGCTTGTTCCGTATTTTATATTTTTGTATTTTCTCTGCACATTGTAACCCTTAAACAGAAAAATGTCTAGGAAAAGGTGTATAATTCTCATAAAAAACGCCTTACAAAAAAATCTTTAAATGCTATTTACTATTTTAATAAAATGTTTTAATATTCTATAAGTAAGGAAAAAA
>JAIDPF010000072.1 GCA_029062895.1 Lachnospiraceae bacterium | reverse complement strand
TTCTAGGAATGAATTGATCGGAATGGCGCTGCAATATGCACTTGATAATATGGAAATTGTAGAAAATAAGAATCGTAACCAATAAAAAGAATCATGTCTATTTGACATGATTCCAACAAATTTTTAATGTTCAATCGAAAAGAAATTAAATAAAATTTCTTTGATATGATGATACCTCCTTGCATAAGAATTTTCTACTCGAATCAACTGAAGATTGTGCTCCCTGCAGAGATCATTTTTCTTTTGATCCCTCTCACGCACCACTTCGCTTTCAAAGTGCTCCTTGCCATCAAGTTCAATTGCCAAAATCGGAAATTCCTGCTTCCCGCTTTTTTCATATACCACGAAATCAAATCTTCCGCTATAAAACAAATCATTATGGCTTTCGTTTTCTCGAAAAACATGCGCAATACCAACTTCTGTGTATATCTTATACCGACTTTGCGTCAGCCAGATATTTTCCAGCGCATGATTTAGATTTTCCAAAAAGGCTTCCTCTGTAGCACTGTTAAAAGGCTTTACTCCTAGAGCACGAGACACCGCCTGTTTGGGTGTCACCGCAGTCATACCATTCGACCGCACATACTGCGCCAGTTCATACAGATCGTCCTCACCGTCCTTTTGATGAAGACGTTCTAAATTTTTCGTACTTGAGAGGATAACCAATTTATCCTTCGCTCTTGATGTCGCTACGTTAATCAGTTCTTTATTATTTTTCAGCCACTCATAAGTACTTGCCTGTGTCTGATCCGTAATGGCAGTGGAAAACAAAATCACATCTTTTTCATCTCCCTGGAAAGCATGTACCGTACCACAACTCACATTCGTCACCTTATTTCGAGCTAATTCTTCCTCAATTAGTTTCTTTTGATTAACAAACGGTGTGATAACACCAATATTTTTGTCCCGATTTTCCGTTGCATACCTTACAATCTCAAAAGCTTCCGCCGGTGCCGTATTTTTATAGTCCGAGTATGTCTCTCTCATATCCAAATATACAAGCGGATGTTTTTCCCTGCTTTCCGACATGATTTTCAAACGGGAGTTATAATATTTTCGATTGTTAAATTCAATAATCCTTTTATGACAGCGGTAATGGTTATGAAGCAAAGTCTCATCACTAACAGCATCACACGCAAGATACGTCTTATAAATTGAGTTTTTCCGATAGTCATATTCATCGGAAATCGTATAACGTTTCTTTAATTTTACATTCGTTATTTCATCCAGTAAAATTACCGGATTAAGCTGCTGTGGATCTCCCACAAGCATAAGACTTTCTCCACGAACAATCGGCACCAAAGATACAGCTGTGTTACACTGACTTGCCTCATCCATGATCACCATATCAAACATCGGCTCCGGCTCTCCCAGTCGATGCGCAGAAATACACGTCGTAACAATAATCGGAAAAATTTTCTGAAGCTTTATGATATTCTCTTTCTTTCTCAAATATTTTGCGAAAGCCTCTAACTGCTTTTTTTCATCCTCCGTGTCCAGAATTTCTCTCAGATCTGAATTTCTCGGTGCGCCAATTTTCTTAATATAACCTGCCGAAGTATAATAAAGATATTCTTTCAATTTTTCTATATTACCATCTAAAAGTTCCAGCGCCCCCTCTTCTGATACCTCGCCTGTTTCTTCAATCTTCCTACTAACTTGTCCACGCTGCCTAACGCGAAGATCTTCTTTAAAAGATAGCATCTGCAATGAAGTTCCTTTTTTCTCCTCAAAGTCGAGCATTCTGTCAATTGTTTCTTCCCGCTCTTTTAAATCCAAAAGATCTTCATATCGTTTTAACATTTCCGATAATTGTTTTGCCCGTTTCTTACGGTCATCCTTATTACGATCTAAAGTCCCCTCAAATATTTTTATATTCCTTACACTTTCATATAATCTTTTGATCGTTATAAGTGCTTCCTTGACTTTCTCATTATTTCCCAACCGAAGAATCGGAAACGGAATAGTCTTGCCTTTGTATTTTATATTGGACATCTTATCATAAACGCTGTTGATCGGGTGATTATTATAAGACGTCACTAGCACCGTGCGCTCATTAAAAAATGCTGTTATAATTGTATTGATGATCGTATTTGTCTTACCGGTACCAGGTGGTCCCTGAATATATGCAACCGGATATTTCATGGCATTATGGATTGCAAGCAGCTGATCCATATTGATTTTCTGGTTAATAAGCACAATCGGATATACAGTCCTCCTTCTGGGTCTCTCTAATAAATCCCCGAAAAAAGCTCTGATTGGCACAGGCACTTTCCCTGTCTGATACATCTTTATGATAGCCTGATATTCATTATGCAGATCCAGCGCAACATCTGTCTCCAAACCGATGATATAGGGCATATCATCTACATTACTACCGCCTCTCTGCATATGTCTCGTAATACAGTCTTTAATTTTCTCCTGATTGGCTTCAAAGTCCGAAAGAAGATCATATTCATCTCCATCCAAAAATTTTCGGATGCTCTGCTTGGTTCCATCTATCGTAAATTCTGTACAGATTGTAATTTCATCATCCGGCTTTAGAGCGCGATTCTTCACATCCAAATTCAGTTTACGGTAAGCCAGCACATATAGTCCCTTTGCCATATGAATGCTCAAAACATTCATTGCCAGCTGCTTCATCTGCAATCCCTCGCCCATTCTCCCACTGTGTTCTGCCTGATATCGAAAATTCTCCACAATCTTGTGAAACTGCTCCTGGCTCAATTGGTACATCTCTCCTCTGATATTATCATGATCGAGATACTGAACCAAATCAAAATCCGATTTATAAGGAACCGAATCCAGACGATTACACATTTCAAGATAACTTAATATTTTCAAATTCGCCGTATTATCAAACACGGTGTAATACTTATGAGGATTCAGATAGATATCCCGAACAAGTTCTTCATTAACAGAGCAGAAAGACCCCTCTATGATTCTGGATGATTTTATGGAATCTATTTTAATTCCATATTCAAAACGCTTTACCTTATATTCGCCAAGATGAAGTCCATCCACCTTCAAAATTCGATTGCGGGCATCAAGATCATGAATACCTATCCAATATTTTGTATCCTCATTCTCTCTATTGTGATACTCAATGCTCAACCATTTTCCTTCATGAATCGCACGAAATATATCCCGGCAAACCGTATTCATAGTTTTTCTCCCTATCCTAACTTTTCCAACATTACAGGAATCTTCGATTGTTCTGATTTTATATTTATAATTTTATTTTTATGATTAAGTATAACATATTTATCCCTTTCCTTTATAAAAATTTTAACAAAATAAAAAATAATCCCCAATTTTATAATTTGTTTTAGGGATAATAATCACTATATATCAAAGTTCTTGTTTATGTATTGTAGAAAAGTGCTTAACGAATGTAAGAAAAAATTCTTTCATATATACTTCCTTTTTAAATTTCCAATTCTTCGCAACCCTCTCCTTCTAGTCCCAAAATTTTGATTACCCAATCCTGCGTTTTGCCGTCGTACAGTCACCACATTAGAAGATGGAATTGCAATTTATGAGTCGAACAGTATAGATGATTATTCAAAATAGTTTAAACTCTGCTTTTCCAAAGAGTCTGCATCACCTTATAACTTGTTTGAACTGCAACATATGTAGAGATCATAAACCTAAAAAAATATACCTGTCACTTTCTTAGAGATAAAAATCTTCTGAATCCTTCATCAAGTCTGCTGCCATTATATAGGGATTATGAAATTTAGTTCGCTTTTCCAGCAGATCAAGTCTTCTGGTGATGATATTGTTCAAATTGATATATGCATCCGTCGTTTTGATGGGCGGCAAAAGGCATCAACATCCCATCTGCTGAGTTAAATTCAAAACTGAAAACCGGATTTATGTCTGATACCATCTAATAATTTTAATTTTCAGGCAAATCAACAATAAAAACTGATCTGTCCATAATGAGCATTCCATTTTTCTATGACTTCTGTATTTCTTGCCTCGATAATTCTCATAATATTTCTTAATGCTACTTTGGGTATATTGGAATTATTATTACAGAGATAACACTTTCCTGCACTTGTAATCCATATTTTTGTGGCATTAGCCGTAGGACCGCCCTGAGAAACATGCACATGAACCGGCTCAATTGGATCACCCTCATTAGCCCAAAAATATACCCAATAGGAACCTATCTTAAAAACCTGAGGCATTCTCAAATCCTCCCTCTTTTGAGAATTGCATAATAAGATGAGCAGTAGATTTTATAATCTCCATATATTTATCTATCTCGCTTTGCGAAAACCCATAAACTTCTTCCAACTCATACTTAGGCAAATAACAGGTCATATGATGAAAGCAGTCCTCTGCATCAGGCTTTTCAATATAAACTTTAACTTTATTATCCTCCAATAGCTCAGAATGGACAATTTCCGTATCATCATCCAGCGTCATAAACGGATACATCATAGTCGTTCACCTCCTATACAGTAATTTTAGCATATTTACTTCTCTCTAACAATAAGCCTTTACCATACTCACACAATACTTATAAGTATTTTCCTTTTAATCTTTCTTTATTATATCGCCACTTAGCCATAACCACATGATTCAATCAACTTTTAAACAATATTTTAGGCAAAATAAAAAAGCAGGTGATGGGAATCGAACCCACGTGTTCAGCTTGGAAGGCTGACATTCTACCATTGAACTACACCTGCATAATCATTTATTAAATTTTGCGCGTCAGTCGGGGTGACAGGATTCGAACCTGCGACCCCCTGGTCCCAAACCAGGTGCTCTAGCCAAACTGAGCCACACCCCGAAAACCATTTCACTCACAACGCAAAACTTATTATACGTATTATTGTTGCTCTTGTCAACAACTTTTTTCTCATTTTGTCTGCTTCCACCTCAAAATTTCTTCCAGCTTCTCCTTAACCTGCTTTTCCTTTCCCTGTTCGGTAGGCTGATAATACCGTCTGTATGCTAATGACTCCGGCAAACATTTCATTTTCGTCAGCTTCTCTTCCGTATCGTGGGCATAAATATAACCTTTTCCGTAATTCATCTCTTTCATTAAATTGGTTGGCGCATTACAAATCTGCAATGGAACCGGTTCTGCCGGAAGCTCTTTGATGTCTGCTTTGCAAGCTTCACAGGCTCTATAGATTGCATTGGATTTCGGTGCCATAGAAAGATAAACGACTGCGTGCGCCAAATGCACATCACATTCCGGCATTCCCAAAAAATGACACGCCTGATATGCCGCTATCGTCACCTGCAAAGCATCGGAGTCTGCCATCCCCACATCCTCACTCGCAAACCGCACCAAACGCCTTGCAATATACAACGGTTCCTCCCCGCCGTCTAACATCCGATACATCCAGTATACCGCTGCATCCGGGTCACTATTGCGCATGGATTTATGCAGCGCGGAAATCAAATTATAATGTTCCTCGCCATTCTTATCATATAGCAGAGATCGTCGGTTCATACATTGCGCCAAAATCTCTTCATCCACACACAACACGGCGTTCTCATTCATTTTACTATTGAATACTGCCATCTCCAAAGTATTCAGAGCCGTTCTGGCATCCCCATTGGCAAAACGGGCAATCGCCTGCAAATGCGAATCCTCTATATCAATCTGTAAATTTCCCAGCCCTATGGAGCTTTTTAACGCATGCTCCAGCAGCTGCTTTAACTCTTCCTCCTGCAATGGCTTTAAAATGAATACTTTACAACGGGACAATAAAGCGGAATTGATCTCAAAAGAAGGATTCTCTGTGGTAGCTCCTACCAGAATAATACTTCCTTTTTCCACAAAAGGAAGAAATGCATCCTGCTGCGCTTTATTGAAGCGATGAATCTCATCCGCAAATAGCAGCGTACGGATTCCAACTCTCCGATTTTGCTCCGCCTGTTCCATCACTTCCTTGACCTCTTTGATCCCACTGTTCACAGCGCTGAATTCTACAAATTCCGCCTTTGTTTTCTCTGCAATGATTCTTGCCAAAGTAGTTTTTCCAACCCCCGGCGGTCCCCAGAATATCATAGAAGGGATCTGGTCTTCCTCAATTAAGCGTCTAAGGATTTTCCCTTCCCCAATCAAATGTTTTTGCCCTACATAATCTTCTAAAGAATGCGGTCTCAAACGGCTTGCAAGCGGCGCCGTTTTTTCTCTGTCATCAAACAAATTTAATTGGTACATACTAATCCTCCATGTCAGAGCAGCTTGCTGCGATGACACGCGATGAGAAATCCGCGCATGCGGTTTCTCATCTGCGATCAAAGCAATTTGAGGCTCTGACTCAAATTGCTGATTGAAAAATAAGATATCAATCTTATTTTTCAATCTAATAACCATGCCTTTCCGTAACCTGGGTGTGTTTCTTGTCTTTTATAGTAACATATGGCAAAATTCAAAACAACTGTTTTACAGACAGTTGGTTACATCATAATCTCTATGCAGCATTATCACGTAATCCGTTTCATTTTTCCGCAAAAAAGCAGAGACTCTCACGAATCTCTGCTCCTTTAGCTGTCATTTTCAGTTACTTGCTTCACTATTAATTATCTTTAAGTTTCATCCTCTTTTTGATGTCCTGCACAGCAGCCGCCCTCCTGACTGCTGCTACACTGTCCTCCATAGGGGCAGCCGATACAGGTTTTGCCCTTCTTCTTCGCCTTATATAAATAGACGATAATACTGCTGATAATACACAGAAGAATCACTATAATGATAAGATTGCCCATATGCATCCTCCATATACTGGAATTTTAACACAATCAATTCTTATTTTGCAAGCGCGTACTCCATACTCAGCTTACGGTTCGTATTATTGATGATGCCGGCTATAATTGCAACCATCACCATGATTGCCACCAGTCCCGCGATTGCCGCCGTAATATTCAACGTTGCCGGTGCGGTGATCAGCGTACCAATCGTATATACCAGATATCCAACCGTGTAACCTACCGAAAGCTGAAGGCCGATGCCGCCCCATACCCATTTTGCGCTTTTCATCTCAGAGTTCATCGCGCCGATTGCCGCAAAGCAGGGCGGTGTATAAAGGTTAAACATCAGATACGCAAGAGCAGCTACTTTCGTAATCGCCATCACACCTGCCACCTCTGCGCCTGCGCCTTCCATCAAGGCAAGTTCTTCCGTATCAATCAGATTCTCTAATCCGACAAAGCAAACCGCTAACGTGCCAACCACATTTTCCTTCGCAATAAAGCCAGTCACTGCTGCCGCCGCAAGCTGCCAGCTTAACACTCCAACGATGGGAACCAGCAGATACGCAAAAGGACTTGCAATGGTCGCGAGGATCGAAGCATCTGCCTCCTCCGCCACGGTGAATTTCCAAGTAAATGTCTGCATGATCTGAACCGCCGTATTGCAAAGCAGGATAATCGTTGCAGCCTTTACAATATAAGCCCATCCACGGGCACACATAGATTTGAATGCGCCCCATAAAGAAGGAAGCTTATATTCCGGAAGCTCTATGATAAAGAAAGATTTCCTTGCCTTATATCCCGCGACCTTATTGACCAAAAGCGCGCCAAAGAAGATCAATACGATACCGGAAAAATACATCAATGTACTCACCCAGCCCGCGTCATCGAAAAAGGCGCCTGCAAAAAGAGCAATCACCGGTATCTTTGCACCACATGGCATAAACGGTGAAAGCATCGCCGTCGCCCTGCGCTCGCGTTCATTCCGGATCGTACGGCTCGCCATGATACCCGGCACGGCACATCCGATGGTGATTACAAACGGAATCACTGATTTTCCAGAAAGACCGACTTTCTTAAAAATCGGATCAAGAACGACTGCCACACGGGACATATAACCGCAGTCCTCCAAAAGAGCGATCAGAAAATACATGATCATAACCAATGGCAAAAATCCAACAACTGCGATCACACCGCCGATGACGCCATCCACCAGCAGCGCCGACAACAGCGGTGATGCATCTTCAAAAAGTCCGCCTACCCATTCCTGAAACGCTTCTAACCATGCCACCAGAGTATCGGCAATCAACGGTCCTACCCATGCCTGTGAGATTTGAAATACAAACCACATCACAACCGCAAAAATGGGGATTCCCAGCCACTTATTGGTCAACACCGCATCGATCTTATCGTCTGTATTTTTATCCTTTGTCAGTGTCTTACGAGTCTCAACATCCTGAACGATCTGATTGACAAACGCAAAACGCTTCCGGTCAGCTTCTTCCACTGCCTTCTTGTCAGTCAGGTCGATATCCTCCTGACGATACGGCGCCTCCTGCGTCATCTGAGACTGTGCTACCGCCTTTTCGATCACGGTCTTTAATCCCTCTGCCGAAGTAGAAACCGTATTGACCACAGGGCAGCCAAGTTTTTCAGACAATTTTTCGGTATCAATCTTTGTTTCCTTTTTTTCATTGATATCGCTCTTATTCAGCGCCACCACCACGGGAATCCCCAACTCCAAAAGCTGTGTCGTAAAAAACAGGCTTCGGCTTAGATTCGTCGCATCAACAATATTGATAATGACGTCCGGATTCTCCTTCTTCACATAAGAGCTTGTGATACTCTCCTCACTCGTAAAGGGAGACATGGAATATGCTCCCGGAAGGTCAACCGCAATCAGTCGCTCTTCTCCTGTATAATAGTTCTTTTTCACCGGATGTTCTTTTTTATCCACCGTAACACCCGCCCAGTTGCCGACCTTTTCATTACGGCCGGTCAGCGCGTTGTACATTGTCGTTTTACCGGAATTGGGATTCCCCGTCAATGCAATTCTCATAAAATAACTCCTCCTCCATTTTTATTTATTTTTCAGATAATTGCAAGACTTATCCTTCCATCATGATAATATTTCCATCTTACAATTTCTGTTCTTTCCTTTTATCTTCCGAATTCCGCAGTTGCTTTCCCCACTTTTTGACCATGTTGCGATCGTTATTTATCCGGGTCCTTGTATTTTCTCGCTCCATTGTATGTCTTTTATAACAAATATTAGTTTACGCTAACCATTGTTTAAAAATAATACGACACATCTGCCGCCGATCATTAAACCATCAGATCAGAATTGCCTCCGCCAGCTGAGGATCGATATTATACCTTCCGTCTTTAATGGAAATGACACATCCTCCCTTTCGGCGGGAAACCACAGTCACCGATTCCCCACTGTAACATCCAAGCGAGAACAAAAAGGTTTTTAATTCCTCGTCATCCGCCTCGATCTGCCGGATCACATATTCGCTGCCCTCTATCGCATCATTTAATGTCATTACGATCACCCTCGCTTTCTATGTCAATATGATTGTTATCTTTCACTAATCTTTATTAGCGAAAGCTAACAATATACCCAGAAAATAGTTAGCTTTCGCTAACTATTAATAGCATACTCTATTATTCCTAAAATGTCAACAAAAAATTTTTGATGGAAGCAATCTGCCTCTGCTATACATATTTGATTTCATAATGCGCTTCTCCCGCCTCGTCAATGGTCATCACCGCGTAAGTCGGTTTTCTATCCGCCTGTCGTGGGAAAGCGATGCTACCCGGATTCAGTATGACCATATCGCCATACCGCTTGATCTGCGGGCAGTGCGTATGTCCGAACATCACAATATCAGCGTCTTCTTCCTCTCCTACCCGCCTAAGTTCCCCGTCATCAAAATGTGCTCCGTACAGATGGCCATGGGTCAGGAACACCTTATATGCGCCGATCTGGAATATCTTTTCTCTGGGAAGGCTGGCGTCAAAATCCATATTTCCTGCCACTGCCTCGACCCTGCAGCCCGCCATCGAACCAAGCTCCCGTTCATCCATCTGAAGATCTCCGCAATGCACCAAAAGATCAATTGGCTTTTCCCGTTCCAGCACTTTATAAAAGTTACGCTTTTCTCTATGGGTATCACTAATGATCATAATTTTCATATTTATATCCCAAACCTTTCCGCCAATTCTTTTTTCATGGCGCGCATCGCCTTCCCCCGGTGGCTGATCTCATTTTTCTGTTCCGGGCTCATCTGTGCAGTTGTACAACCATACTCTTTTATATAGAAGAAAGGGTCATATCCAAACCCATTTTCCCCGATGATCTCATGTGCAATGCTGCCCTCCACGGTCTCCTGCACGGTAAAGAGTTCTTCCCCTACTGCCGCCGCAATGGAGCAGACAAATCTTGCCGTGCGCTTTTCTTCCGGCACATCCTTCATTTCCTCTATGATATCCGCCATCGCCTGCGGGTACGTCCTATCGCCCAGCCAGCGGTGAGACATAACGCCCGGTTTTTTATCATAAAAATCGATCTCCAGTCCCGAATCATCCGCCAACACCACTGCATCCGCATATTCCGGCTTCTCTCTTTTAATATATTCAGCAACCGCCGCAGCCTTGATGGAAGCATTCTCCCGGAAGGTAGTGCCATTTTCCTCGATCTCCTCCGTAAACCCAATCTCGGACATGGTTTTAATCTCCCCTGCAGCCTCTCCCATAATCTCCCTGATTTCAACCAACTTGTCTTGATTGGTCGTAGCAAATATTATCGTTCTCATCTTTTGCCTCCATTCATCTCTGACCCTCATTACGCTTTGGCGGTCTCGGTCCCATAAATTGATAATAATAGGTCTTCATCATCCCGTTATAGATCTTCCTGTTCTTATCTGCTTTCCTGCCGATATCTGCCTCCGCCTTTTCATAGGCAGTGATCAGATACATTGACCAACTGTCTAACTGCCGGAACCGCTCCCCAATGGTTTTATACAATGTCGGCAGCGCCGATTTCTCTTCCAGACGCTCCCCATATGGCGGATTCGTAATGATAAACCCATATTTCTTCGGGTGGCTTAACTGCTCCACCGGCCGTGTCTGCAGATGGATCATCTGCTCCACACCGGCAAGCTTTGCATTGCTCCTTGCAATCCGTATCATCTCCGGATCGATATCATATGCCTGAATATCAGGACAAGCGGCAGTATCCACCTCTTCCTGCGCCTCCTCTATCGTATCCTTCCATAAGGTCCGTGTGATGATATGCCCCCATTGTTCCGCCGTATAATGCCGGTTCATTCCGGGCGCCATCCCTGCTGCCATCATAGCAGCCTCAATGGCAAAGGTACCGCTCCCGCAAAACGGGTCAACCAGAATCCTTTCCTTATTCCATGGTGTCAGCATGATCAGCGCGGCGGCAAGATTCTCTGCAATCGGCGCTTTCGCCGTCAACTTCCGGTAACCTCTTTTATGTAAGGACTCTCCCGTCGTGTCAAGTCCCACCGTCACTTCATCCTTCATTAAAAAAACTCTGATGGGAAAATTCTCTCCATCTTCCGCAAACCATTGGATACCATACTTCTCCTTTAACCTGTCCACCATCGCTTTTTTCATAATAGACTGAATGTCTGAGGGAGAAAACAATTTACTCTTGACGCTGGCAGCCTTTGCCACCCAGAATTTTCCATTTTCCGGGATGTATCTCTCCCAAGAAAGCGCTTTTGTCCCCTGATACAGTTCCTCAAAGGTCTCGGCGCGGAAACCGCCTACCTTGATCAGGATGCGTTCCGCGGTACGGAGATTGACATTGGCACGGCATACCGCTTCCTCATCCCCATAAAAACACACTCTTCCATCCTCAACGGATGAGATGTCATAGCCAATATCAATAATTTCCTTTTTTAATACTGCCTCCAGCCCAAAATGGCAGGGGGCAATCAATTCATAGCGGTTCATATCCCTCTACTTTCCGTTTCTATCAAAAATTTACTCTTTCCATTCTATCCGCAACATATTTTGATGTCAATATTTTTATCATTGATATAAATTTGGCTTATTTTTCTATATTTATTTTTCCAGACGAATAAATATTTTTATCCGGTAAATACTACTACACATAGAGAACGATTTTATCCTTTCTCTATGTTATTCTGCACATAATGCAGGAAAAATTTTATGATGGAGGCTATGTAACATGGCAAACAACGACAACAACCAGAATCAGAAGAACAATCAGAATCAGAGCAAGAACAGCAGCCAGAATTCTACTCAGAATTCTACTCAGAATCAGAACAAGAACAACAGCCAGAATTCTTCTCAGAATCAGTCCAGCAACGCAAACAAAGATCAGGATTACGATTACTAAATCTGGCTGGCTTCGGGGGAGGTCATCTCTCCCGAAGTTGTTTTTCTTTACATAAATTTATATTATTTTCATTCTTTATTCATATTATTTTTAGATTTCTAACTCGGTAATTTTTCGATTTATATTTGATATAATATCTTGCTATTTACTCCCATTTTCTGTATAATTAATGGCGACGGTCTCACCAGTTTTCGATGGCAGATTCCGTGACGCATGGGTGGGGTTTCAGCCCAGCAAAAACTATATCAGAGAAGGAGAATAAAGTATGAAGTTTGGTTATTTTGATGATGCCAACAGAGAGTATGTCATCACATCTCCCAGGACTCCATATCCATGGATCAACTATCTGGGTACGCAGGGATTTTTTTCACTGATTTCCAATACTGCGGGCGGTTACTCATTCTATAAGGATGCGAGGCTTCGTAGAATTACAAGGTATCGTTACAACAACGTTCCCATTGATATGGGCGGTCGTTATTTCTATATTAAGGACGGTGAAACGATCTGGAATCCCGGCTGGTCTCCGGTCAAGACAGAACTTGACGCTTATGAATGCCGGCATGGCATGGGCTATACCATTATTACGGGCAAAAAAAATGATTTAAAGGCGGAAGTTACCTTTTTTGTTCCTCAGAATTACGACGGAGAAGTACAGCAGGTAGTCCTAACCAACGAAGGCAGTTCTTCCAAGGAATTTTCACTCTTCTCCTTTGCTGAATGGTGTCTGTGGGATGCGCAGGACGACTGCACGAACTTCCAAAGAAACTACAGTACAGGGCGCGTTGAAGTCGTCGGCTCTACGATTTATCACAAGACAGAATACAGAGACAGACGCGATCACTTTGCATTCTATACCGTTAATGATACCATTGACGGATATGATACCGACAGGGACGCTTTCATCGGTCTTTACAACGGATTCCACAATCCGGAAGCTGTTATGGCCGGAAAAGCAACGGATTCCTTTGCCGACGGATGGTCTCCGATCGCTTCCCATTACAAGAAGATTACGCTTGCTCCGGGAGAATCCAAGACGCTTGTATATATCCTTGGTTATGTAGAAATGCCTGTTGACCAGAAATTTGAAGCAGACGGCAAGACGATCAACAAGGCAAAAGCTCTTAAAATGATCGAGCAGTACGACACGCCGGAAAAAGTTGCTGCCGGAATGGCAGAACTTAAGGCTGCATGGGACAAACTTCTTGGCATCCTGAATGTCGAAACGCCGGATGACAAGGTCAACCGTATGGTCAATATCTGGAACCAGTATCAGTGTATGGTAACATTTAATCTTTCCCGATCCGCTTCCTACTTTGAGTCCGGCATCGGTCGCGGCATGGGCTTCCGTGATTCCAATCAGGACGTTCTTGGTTTCGTGCACCAGATACCTGACAGGGCAAGGGAACGTATCATTGATATTGCTTCAACGCAGTTCCCGGACGGCGGATGCTATCATCAGTATCAACCGCTGACTAAGAAAGGTAATGCCGATATCGGCGGCGACTTCTCGGATGATCCGTTGTGGCTGATCCTTTCCGTTTCCGCATACATCAAGGAAACCGGCGACTGGACGATCCTTGACGAGATGGTTCCATATGACAATGATATGTCGATTGCGCAGACTATGCTGGAGCATTTGAAGGTTTCCTTCTATCATATAGTGAATAATCTGGGTCCTCACGGACTTCCGCTTGCAATGCGTGCCGACTGGAATGACTGTATCAATCTTTCCTGCTATTCCGATACGCCGGGTGAAAGTTTCCAGACCTACACGAATCCAAAATTTGCCGCAGAAGGCGGTTATTCCAAGATTGCCGAGTCCGTTATGGTGGCTACGCTCTTTACCTATACAGGTCCTAACTATGTAGCAATCTTAAAACATCTTGGCAAGGAAGATGAGGCTGCCAAAGCGCAGGCTGAGATCGACAAGATGAAGGCAAATATTATGGAATCCGCATTTGACGGCGATTGGTTCCTTCGTGCTTATGACGCGGAAGGCAAGAAGATGGGATCCAAGGAATGTGAAGAAGGCAAGATCTTCATTGAACCCCAGGGATTTGCGGTTATGTCCGAGATCGGCAAGGAGGAAGGCGCAGACATTAAGACACTCAACGCCATTGATAAGTACTTAAATACCGACTTTGGTCTTGTACTGAACAATCCTGCCTATACAAAATATTATGTACAGTATGGCGAGATCTCAACGTATCCGGGCGGCTATAAGGAAAATGCCGGCATCTTTACGCATAACAATGCATGGATCATCTGCGCGGAAGCTTATGCCGGACGCGGAGACAAAGCATTTGAATATTATTCCAAGATTGCTCCTGCATTTACTGAAGAAACGTCTGATATCCACAAGACAGAGCCGTATGTATATGGTCAGATGATCGGCGGAAAGGACGCTGGTTCCGATATAGGAAAGCCCGGCAACCACTTTGGTCAGGGCAAAAACTCCTGGCTGACCGGAACGGCAGCGTGGAACATGGTTGCGATCTCCCAGTATATTCTGGGTATCGCTGCAGACTTCGACGGTTTACGGATTGATCCTTCTATCCCGGCTGCATGGGACGGACTCAGTGCAAAACGTGAGTTCCGCGGCGCAACCTATGATATTAAGGTAACAAACCCGAACCATGTGTGCAAGGGCGTAAAAGCGGTAACGGTTGACGGCAATTCAATCGAAGGCAATGTCATTCCTGCATTCGGCGACGGCAAAACGCATACTGTGGAAGTAACGATGGGCTGAATACAGACGATCACATAAGATCTGTGAATAGTTACTTAAGGGCAGAACCGGTTTTATTGGTTCTGCCCTTATTACTATCTTATGTTCTCAATAAATTCTTCAAGACATATCTGCTTTTCATAGATGATCTGCGCATTTTCCACACCCACATACCTGAAATGCCATGGTTCATAACTGATTCCGGTAATGTCCTCTTTGCCCTGTGGATAACGCAGAATAAATCCGTATTTGTACGCATTTTCCGCAAGCCATAGATAAACGTCCTCATTTTCACATCGCTCTTTATCCGCATTGATATCAACAGCAATACCCAGTTGATGCTCGCTTGTCCCCGGAACCGCAACCCATTCTTCTGCCATTCTTTCCGCCCTTGATCTGAAATAGCCCTCATTCATATAGGCTTGTACCTTTTCAGCAAATATTTCTTCCTGTTCTTCTGCTGACCGGTATCCTTCCCGCACAATCGGATATAACCCTTCCGCCCTCATATCATCAAACATTTCCTGTAATTGAGGATATATTCTGGAATCCACTTTTTCACCGTTGGATAATTCTGTCAGCTCTATCTCATAGTCATCCGGTATATAATTATTACAATTCACCAAAATGAGATTCCAGCCATTTTCTTCACTGGCAATCGGACGCGTATTGACGCAAAAAGAAAATAAGAAATCACCTGAATCTATGATTCTGTAAAAAACTGCTATCCATAACAAAAGCATTAGCAGCATCACAGCCGCAATTTTTATTATATATTGATTTCGTTTTTGACGCCGCTTCATCAAGTTTTCTCTTTGTCCCTTTCTAAACCTTATACAAAAATAATCTGCTATTATATATAACGAATCAACCGGGCAAAGATTTTCATGGCATTGCGAAAATTGAAGATGGCTTCCTTCTGGAACACTTTCCAAAATAAATGAGAGCCGGTTCCCCGGCTCCCTTGAGCTAAAATGTTTATTTCTTATTTTTCTTTTATCGGAATCCATACTTCCGCGTAATACTCCGGATCCTGCATATCCTTTTTGAAATCTGCGGGATTGCTGTAATACTCAATATTGTATCCCTCCGCAATCTCATAGCTGCTTGCAGACAGCCATTCGGAAAATATCCTGCGGTTCACTTCCTGCAACGGAAGCGGCATTGCACCGCGACACGGAAAAACCGCCCATACATGCGCTTTTATCTTCTGAACATCAAGATGCTTTCTTTCCGCCTGCTCCGCGTCAAGATCATCTGCGATCATATAGCGGAACTGATTTCCGCCCATCTCCTCGTCAAAACACACGCCGTACATTCCCATCACAGGTCTTTCAGATACCTGGATAAATGCCTCATCCCAGAACTTCGGGACCTCTACGTTAGCATTTTCATAAGAGGTTTCCCGACAATAACTGCTTTATTTTGTCAAGAGCCCTGCCGGACTTTAAAAAATACCACTCCTTTATAAACTCCTCTTACTGGCACAGCTTTGCAACTACCTGATTGATCACTTTGCCGTCTGCCTTACCTTTCAGCTCGCCCATAACAGCCTTCATGATCTGGCCTTTATTCTTTGTTGCAAGCACATCTGCAAATTTATCTTTCAAAACCGCCTCTACCTCTGCCTCCGACATCATCTGCGGTGCATATTCCGAGATGACATTATAACGCGTCTGATATTCCTCCAACAGTTCCTTCCGGTCTGCCGGACATCCGTCGATCTGCTCCTTGACCGTCTTCATTTCCTTTAAGATCACACGGTTTGCCAGTTCCTCCGGGATATCCTCCCGGCATCCTTCATCGATCGCCGCTTTCTTTACCGCCGATACCAGAGAAGAAATTGCGTCCTTTCTTGCCTTATCATGCGCCTTCATAGCTGCAATCATATCCTTTTGCAGAGTTTCCATTGTCATAATTCTTTTCCTCCTTAAAATGATTGTATGAATAAAACTCCTAATTCATTTAATTGTGTTTATCCGCTGAAAAGTTCTCCCTTACTGAAAAGTTTATTTCAGCACTCCACCCACATCCTGTATCCTGATCAATACATTACCATGCTCGTCCTGCTTATATTGGAAGAGATTGCTGTCCTCTAAACATTCGATGGGAACCTGTAGTTCGATCCCGCTCTCTAAGACGATCTTCTGTTTTTTCTTCAGCTTCCGTTCCGTCTTCTTTCCGACCTCTACCGGCTTATCGGCGATCTGCAATTCCTCCACTTTCTCACGGTAGACTTCCTTTGCTCTTTCATTATCGGCAAACAGCCTTTCCTCCATCTTAACCGGACTGATCTCCCCCATTTCCACTGCCTCGGAAGCTGCTTCCTGACGATATTCAAATACTTTCTTCGGCGCTTCCTCATGTTCCTTATAACATTCCTTGATCGTATCCAGAACTGCATTTTCAAAAACTGAGACCATCTCTTTTTCTGACTTATTCAGTTCCAGCTGCAGGATACGCTCCGCCATATAGTTGACCATTTCACCGTCTATGTAACACTTGCTGTCCGACATCCAGACCTTTCTTTCATAAAGGTTGATATAGAAATAATCGTACTCCTTCTGCGTATGGGACGGCAGAAGCCTGCCGCTCTGTTTCCAGATCACCTGACCGTCCTCCGTCATGTCGCAGGTGAATTTCGTCTGGTAATTCAATTTAAAAAATGCGATGACCGGCTGCTCCTCCACGGTCGCCCATAAAAACAGTCCGCTTCCGGCGCCCAGACTGACCGCTTCCCCAAGAAGCGTGTGCATCTCATCCGTCACTACATCCACAAATGCCGCAAAATCTTCTTCCTTCTCCGGCAGAACCCGTGCCAGAAAGGAATCCTCCGAAAACCTTGCTTTCTTGGCAGCGACATTATCGTAATTATACGCATACAGCTGTAAAATATACTGATAAATCTCCCCATCCGGGTCCAGCTGATATTCATTATAGTCTACAAATTTCTTTGCCGCGTCGATGGAACTTAAAAAACATTTGGATAATTCAACTTTTGATGCATTCATAGATTCCCCTTCTTCCGTATGATTTCTATTCTGTATCTCTATTTATTATGTTTACCGGATTTCGCTTCTTTAGTTTACATAATATTGTTTTTCATAGACAAATCAATTTTGTCCAGTTTACATAATATTATTTCCCCCTGTCAAATCTCTTTCGTCTGGTTTACATAATATTTTTTCCTACTGCTCCCCAATCTTAAAATATGTCAGGATCAGTTTACAGATCTCCGTCCCTTTATCATCCCTGATCACCACATCAAATAATGATATCGTCCTGCCGTTGCGGATCACATTGGCTTCCGCTTCGATATATTCCGTATCTTTTGCCGGATTCAAATAATGGATCTCCGCCGACGAAGTTGTAACGACTCCTCCATAAGTCATAGCAGCATGTCCTGCAACCGTATCCGCTAAAGTAAATAAACAACCTCCATGAACATAGTCCATTGGGTTATTACAGCTCGCATCCAGAATAACCCTGCCCTTCGCATGCCCTTCCCCCAGATCTGTAATACAGATCCCCGTCTTTGCAATAAAGCCATGCTGCTTCTCATGAAGCTCATTGATTTCTTCCACTGTCATACCAACCGCAACTCCTCAAAAAAATAATCTTTATCCACTTAATATTATAACCATTTTAAATGCAATTGCAATCTTCAAAAATGCAGTACGCTAATTTAGTCGAATAAATATTATAAAATTCTAATATCTTAGGAAACGCTGATTAAGGTGTTTCCCGCTTCAAAATTGCGCTGCGAAGCAGCACAATTCCACTGCAATATTCGTACACATCCACCGGTGGGTCAAAAGAAGCACTGATTAAATCAGTGCTTCCCTTGTATTAATAACCATTCAGACACATCTTTACCCATCGGTCATAAAACCCGCTGGATTCAAACAGTTTTATGGCGGCAATGGCATTCTCATCCAATGACCTCTCCAGAATCTCCTTCTCATATCCTCCCCACCATGTTGGATTCATATGGCACCATTCTATTTGCTCATGCTTGTCTAGCCAGTCTTTCGGCTGCTGATGCCAGTATAGAATTACCTCATAATTTGTCCATTCTACTTCTTCATCTTCTGCACCCTCTTTATCCATATGACCTTTCTCCTCTTGACCGCCCCCTCCCTGCGGAACCGTAACTTCCGAGGGATATAAATAATAATATTCTGCACCACGGTCAAAATTATCTACATAACTGTTCAATCGCCTTACCGCACCATTGGAAAACCTTCCCAGATAGACAACATTCTCCATTTTTCCCCAGTTGTCATCATTATAACCTATTGCGAGCATTTTCTCCTCAGCTTGCCTTTCACTAACATACCAATCCCATAAAGATTCACCATTCCACTCAAAAGCATACACGTCCCCATTATTCAATATGCAAAGCCATCTTTCTTCTCTCTGATCTCCACAATATACTACTATTTTATAAGAAAACAAAAGATTATCAAAACATACCCCTTCCCGCTCTGCCAGATTGCCTACTTCCTCATACACATACTTATTGATCACGCCTGTTTCCCGAAGTATCAAAAACAAACCGATACTTAGCGCAATCAATATCGGGATTAACAAAAGAAACTTCTTCTTGATTTTCTTATGTATCTTTTTTTCTTCTTCCGCTGCAGACTCCTGTTTCAATTCCTTTTTTTCTTCTTCCACTGCCTGCCTCCGTTTCTGTTATGTGGCTACAATACCTGCTTTATTCGTAAAAACCACCATCTCAATAGCCCGGCACAGAAACGCTTATGACAGGGCGGATGCCCTGAATATCTGACGACGAGATTATTCTATAATTATAAATCATCCTATTATTATAAGTTCTTCCTTTCGTATCTATACAAAATAACATATGATCCACTACAGCATCTGAGCGCATCCACCAATCGGTATAACCCTCCACAAAGGAACACCCTTCCGCCTGTGCATATACCGTTGGAACCGCCCTTAACCTCCCATGTTCATCTGAAATTCTTGCACTTCCATATCCCAAAGAACCGCTTTCCAAATATTTAATAATATCATCGTTTCCCATGATGAAAACCTTGTCCACTACGAGATTCCATCCCTCGAACAGACAATGATCGCTGATCTGTAACCGTTCTTCTTCAGAAAATGCTGTCTGATAAAATTCGCTGTTCAGCCATTCCCGCAAGGAACAGTCCTTCCACGAAATAGTTGCAGATTCTGTATCATATGCTTTAGCATCCAGAACATCTACGCTAAGCAACAGCGCTTGACCATCTGATATCTCCAGCACCTGCCATGCGATTGGTTCCGCTCCGTTTTCTATATCATTATCCTGCTCATAGCTGCCAAAGAGTACAATATCTCCTGCTTCGGCTTCCTCGAGCGATACCTGTTCCGCTGTTTCCAGCTCCGATGCATAGCTTCCGTCAAGGCACATATTTATCCACTGATCATAAAGCGAACTGGATTCAATCAGCGTAATAGCGGCAGCGGCATTTTCATCATACGAATATATGTACATGTCTTTCCCATATCCACCATTCTGATCACAATTTAACTCACTCACCTCTATAATAGCGTCTTTTTTTCCATACCGTTCAGGCTGCTTTTGCCAATAAATAAATATTCCCTGATATACCGTTCTTCCGTCAGCCTCGGATCCGCTGTCATATGGGTCTCTATGCAGGTAATGTCCACTTTCAGGATCAAAGCTATCTACATATTCATTTAGCAATAAGGTTTCATCTTCAGGCAGCCGTCCCAGATAAAAAATATTCTGCGCTTTTGCCCATATGCTATCATCATAACCTTGTTCATGCTGCCCATACCCTTCATACCATCTATCTTTGTCGTAATATTCAAAGCTATATATCTTTCCTGTATTAAAGATACAGAGATAGATATCATTTAACAGCTTTCCGTCGTCACCGTCATATATCATTAATCGATCCAAAAACAGCAAATTATCAAAACATACACCCTTCTGCTCTGCCGGATTCCCCACTTTATCAGACTCATGTTTCATAACCGCACCCGTCTCTCGAAATGTCCAAAATAATATGGTACACAAAAGCAGGGCAGCAGGGATCAGCAACAACTGCTTACGTATGTTTTTCTTATGTATCTTTTTTTCTTCCTCCGCTGCCGACTCCTGTTTCAATTCCTTTTTTTCTTCTTCCACTGCCTGCCTCCTCTTTCTAATATGTATACATTTAGGCGTTTGCAAAAGTCTATTACCGACAATCTTTCGTTGTGCAATATAGATATATCATCGGCGAGCGCACAAGCGCCCTGCGTATGATATAGTCTATATTGCACAACTGGTTTTTAAATATCTTGTATTAATAACCATTCAGGCACATCTTTACCCATCGGTCATAAAACCCGCTGGACTCAAACAGTTTTATGGCGGCAATAGCGTTTTCGTCCAATGACTTCTTCAGGATTTCCTTCTCATATCCTCCCCACCATGTCTGATGTATACGACACCACTCTATTTGCTCATGCTTGTCAAGCCAGTCTTTCGGCTGCTGATGCCAGTATAGAATTGCCTGATAACTTATCCATTCTACTTCTTCATCCTTATCTACCCTCTCCTGTTGACCGCCTCCTCCATCCGGTACCGACATTTGCGGCATATCCATGGGGGGGTCTAAATAATAATATTTTCCATTAACGTCAAAATTATCTACATATCTGTTTAAACGCCTTACTGCACTGTCAGAAAATCTTCCCAGATATACAACATTCTCCATCTTACCCCAGTTTTCATCATTATAACCTATGGCAATCATCTTCTCCTCAGCTTGCCTTTCACTAACATACCAATCCCATGAAGATTCATCATTCCACTCAAAAGCATACACATCCCCATTTTTCATGATACAAAGCCGTCTTTCTTCCCTCTGACCTCCACGGTTTACTACTATCATATAAGAAAACAAAAGATTATCAAAACATACCCCTTCCCGCTCTGCCAGATTATCAACTTCCTCATACACATACTTATTGATTACACCTGTTTCCCGAAGTAGCAAAAACAGACCAGTACCCAGCACAATCAATATCGGGATTAATAGCAGAAACTTCTTCTTACTTTTCTTATGTACCTTTTTTTCTTCTTCCGCTACAGACTCCTGTTTCAATTCCTTTTTTTCTTCCTCCACTGCCTGCCTCCTCTTTCTAATATGTATACATTTAGGCGTTTGCAAAACTCTATTACCGGCAATCTTTCGTTGTGCAATACAGATATATCATCGGCGAGCGCACAAGCGCCCTGCGTATGATATAGTCTATATAGCACAACTTGTTTTTAAAAATCCTTGCAGGATCTCATATAATACCGTTATCTAATACCATGGGATATGGCGTATTTTCAGCATCCGCCAAAATTAATATCTTGTATTAATAACCATTCAGACACATCTTTACCCATCTGGCATAAAACCCACTGGACTCAAACAGTTTTATGGCGGCAATGGCATTCTCATCCAATGACCTTGACCGAATTTCTTTTTCATATCCTCCCCACCATGTTGGATTCATATGACACAACTCTATACTACTTAGATAATCTTTGAAAATACCCTCTGACATTCTATGCCAGTATAACTTCGCCCCATAACCACTCCACTCTACTTCATTACCTTCTTCACCCATATGCTCTCTCTCTTTTTGACCGCCGCCTCCCTGCGGCACTGTATCTTGCGGTGGTTCCGCATAATAATATTTTCCATTAATATCAAAATTTTCTACATAACTGTTCAATCGCCTTACTGCACCATTAGAAAACCTTCCCAGATAGACAACATTCTCCACCTTCTCCCAGTTTGCATCATCAAAGCCTCTGGAATGTAGTTCACTACTATCTTGACTTATTTTTTCATTTCCGAAATAATAAACGTCCCATGGAGTCAATTCATTAGTCCACTCAAAAGCATACACATCCCCATTATTCATGATACAAAGCCGTCTTTCTTCAATCTGACCACCACGATTTACTATTATCATATAAGAAAACAAAAGATTATCAAAACACACCCCTTCCCTCTCTGCTAGATTGCCTACTTCCTCATACACATACTTATTGATCACGCCTGTTTCCCGAAGTAGCAAAAACAGACCAGTACCCAGCACAATCAATACCGGGATTAATAGCAGAAACTTCTTCTTGCTTTTCTTATGTACCTTTTTTTCTTCTTCCGCTACAGACTCCTGTTTCAATTCCTTTTTTTCTTCCTCCACTGCCTGCCTCCCTTTTTTAATTTCTTACGATAATTATATTTTGGGTTTTGCTTTTATATCCTCACATATCAAAACGATAAAATGTACAATCATATTTATCTG
>JAIDPF010000071.1 GCA_029062895.1 Lachnospiraceae bacterium | reverse complement strand
TACTCGATATTTTCTTTAATGATTTCCATGTAGGTGTTAGCATCACCCATCACATCAATCATATCATTATCCGGCTTTCCCTGTTCTGCTTTTTCTGCTTCCATATCAGATTGATTGATATGATTGGTATAACTCAGATCAGTATAATTAGTATTGTTATAATTAGCGTTCGGTTCTCGAACTTCTGCAAGTTCGGTTTCCGAACCTCTTGAAGTTTGGTTTTCGAACTCCTGCAAGTTCGGTTTCCGAACCTCTTGAAGTTCGATTTCCGAACTTCTGGAAGTTTGATTATCGAACCTCTTGAAGTTCGGTTTCCGAACTTCTGCGGAACTGTCAGCATTATCAGGGTTTCCCGGCTCTCTGCCCGGCTCTTTTCCTGTATCAAGGGTGGCAAAGTTCTTCACATAAATGATGTCCGGCTTTCCCAACCCCTGCCTTTTCTTCTCGATCAGACCAATGCCTTTTTTGCTGTCAAGCTCTGCAATCACTTTTGCACATTTTTCTTTCGCACAGCCCAAATCCTCCATTATGCTGTCCATCGTATAGTGGATATACACCCTGTTTTCTTCATCAAGCCAGCCATTCTTGATTGACAATGCCAGCCTGTCAAGCATCAGACCATAAAGGAGTTTCGCATCGCTGGATAACTCTTTAAACCTTGCATCTTTTATCAGCAGCCTCGGCACTCTGTAAAAAGAAAACTGTTCCGCTTCGATGCCATAATAATAATCGAATTTTATCGTGCCATCCATGCCGATGCACCTCCCCTCTATTGATTTTTCCTGCCATTTGTGGCGCTCCACTCGTCCAGCAGCCGAATGATGATGTCCTCTATTTCCTCACTGCTGCAATCCTCCGCAAAATATCTGCTGATTTTATCCGCTTTTAATGTTACCTTCCGTTCCTTCGGCTTTTCCTCTGCCAGTATCATGTCCACCATTGCAAAGGTAAGCTCCCCGGACTTTCCATATTCTTTGATTTTTACCGACTGTGCCATGCTGATATTGCAGTTTTTTTCTTCTATGACTGCCCACACCCACTGCTGCGCTTCCTCCGTCAGAAAAGATATATCCACGCCCTGTGAAAAACCTAATTTCTTTGTGTCCACCATTTCAAGAAGTTCATCAGAAAGCCTTGACAGCCAAATATAACGCTGAACCTTTTTCGCATTTTCCCCGGCAGCTTCCCCGACTTCATCAAGGGTGTTCCTGCCTGACTTTTTCCCCTGATGCTTCATGGCTTCATACTTCATCTTATAGGCTCTCGCCTTTTCGCTTGGTAAGATGTCCTCCCTCTGAATGTTGGAATCCACCATGATAATTGTTGCTTCATCATCAGTGTAATTACGGACAATCACAGGCATCTCCGTCTTTCCGGCAAGCTCTGAACCACGTTTCCGGCGGTGTCCGGCTATGATTTCATAGCCGCCGCCCGCCCTCGGTCTTGCAATGCCCGGAACCAGCACACCATGCTGACGGATACTCTCTGTTGTTTCCTCCATCTTCTCATCGTCCTCCACCCGGAAAGGGTGGTCTTTGAATGTATGAAGCTCCGCAAGCGGCGCATTGATAATCTGCTCTACACCATTTTCCTGTGTGGCATTTCCACCGAATAAATCATCAAAACTTTCCATTTTGATTTTTGCTGCGCTTCCTGTTTTTGCATTACTGCCCATCTGCAAGCACCTCCTCCGTCAATGAATAGTAGGCTGATGCCACTTTTCCCTTTGGATCATGCTTGTATATGCTGATGCCTTCCGCTGAAATCTCCGCTGCCCTTACCGAAACAGGTATGACATTGGTAAATATCCTCACCCGGCTTCCATAGGCTTCCTTCAGCATGGAACTGATGTCTTTTGCATAGTTAGTCCGGCTGTCCACCATTGTCAGCAATATGCCCTCAATCTCCAGTTTCGGGTTAATCTGCCGCTTTACCTTGCCAACCGTCTTAATGAGCTGCTGCAAGCCTTTAACGGGCAGGTATGCCGCCTGTACGGGTATCAATATGCTGTCGGCACAGGCAAGGGCATTTATGGTAATCATGCCGAGCGAGGGCATACAGTCTATCAGGATATAGTCGTAATCTTCCCTCACTATCTCTATGTACGACCTCAGTATCGTTTCCCGGCTCATAACATTCACAAGGGAAACCTCCAGACCGGATAACTCAATGTTCCCCGGCATAAGGTCTATCCCTTCCTCATGGTGCAGGATACCCTCTGTCGGCTCTACTTCCTCATCATTGATTAAATTCCCCATAATGGTTGCAAGCGTAACTTCCAATGTATCCGGCTCTGTATAGCCAAGACTTGCGGTAAGGCTTCCCTGTGCGTCTGCATCTATTAACAGCACCTTTTTACCCTGTTTTGCAAGTCCTATGCCTAAATTGCTTGTTGTGGTGGTCTTGCCGACTCCACCTTTCTGATTTGCGATTGCGATTATTTTACACATGATCTGATTCTCCTTTGCTTTCTACTATTATTCTTTTATATTGCTTTTCCTTACTTCCACATAAGCCCTGTAATACTTCTTTGTCCCTTTGTTCGGGAACAAATCGGAAAACTCCGTCACTTCAATTTTAGAGCTTCTCTGTAAAATCTTCCCAAACCACTTAATATCGTTTCTCGTTCCCATAAGCCTGACTTTTAACATCAATCCTGTCCTCCGAGCATGGCGTACAGATTTTTGTTATACGATACATATTCCGGATACCGTATCTGTACAGCCTGCCAAAAATAAGGTGCATAGGCACAGCAGAATAATTCCTCCACTGTATAAAGTTTGCACTCGTCTACCTGTTCCTCCGCATCGTCGTAATCAAGAACGCTTGGCGTACCGTTACAATAAAGGTTAAACGCCATCCTGACTACTTTTACGCTTCCGCTGGTCTGCCAGCCTTCATGCAGGCACTTTGTTTTTACACTGCCTGTCTTAAAATCATAAATACTTTTGATATTCCTTCTTGTGTCATTGCTGATACCAAGACAATATACAAGTGCTTTGTGATACACGTCCTGATACCTGACCTCTTTCAGTTTTTCATAGTAGAATTTCTCATGTGCTTCGCTGATAAAAATAATTGCTCTCTCTGCTCCTAACGCTGTACTGCTCATGCTTTTTCCTCCATTTCTTATTTTGCTTTGCTGACCATAACAAAAAAGGACACTTCTCTAAAATTTTCTTTTAGAAAAATGTCCTTATAGTACAAAATATTAACTTGAACTGACACGAGTTTAATTTAAAATCGTTTATTTTAACCCTTTAAGAGAGTTTATTTTGTCGTACTTTTGTCGTACCATACTGTTTAAAAGTCCGCAAACCCTTGATTTTACTGGCTTTATTTATCCAATGATTTCATTGTCGGGAACAACAGCACATCCCTGATCGCAGAGGAATTGGTCAGCAGCATCACCAGTCTGTCGATACCGTAGCCGATACCTCCTGTAGGCGGCATACCGATCTCCAGCGCATTCATAAAGTCTTCGTCAACCAGCTCCGCTTCCTCATCTCCCTGGGCTTTCAGCTCTGCCTGTGCCTCGAACCTGCCCCGCTGGTCAATGGGATCATTTAATTCGGAGTAAGCGTTACACATTTCACGTCCATAGATAAACAGCTCAAACCGCTCCACATAGTCCGGTTTATCCGGTTTTCTCTTGGTAAGCGGGGATATTTCCACCGGATGATCCATGACAAAGGTAGGCTGAATCAGATGTTCCTCAACAAACTCTTCAAAGAAGAGGCTCAAAATATCACCCTTCTTATGGCGCGCTTCATAGTGGACGCCCTTCTCATCAGCCAGCTTTCTTGCTGCTTCCAGATCCGCCACCTGATCAAAGTCGATCCCGGTATATTTCTTCACCGCATCCACCATGGTAATCCGTTCAAATGGTTTTCCAAAATCAATATGCGCATCCTGATAATCAAAATCCGTCCGACCCAGAACTTCCTGCGCCAGATAACGGAACATATCCTCCGTCAGATCCATCATACCGTAATAATCGGTATATGCCTGATATAATTCCATCAGCGTAAATTCCGGATTGTGTCTGGTATCAACGCCTTCATTACGAAATACTCTGCCAATCTCATAGACGCGTTCCATGCCGCCGACAATCAGACGCTTCAAGTAAAGTTCCAGTGAAATACGCAGCTTCACATCCTCATCCAGCGCGTTATAATGCGTATCGAAGGGTCTTGCTGCTGCGCCGCCGGGATTTGATACCAGCATCGGCGTCTCCACTTCCATAAAATCCTTTTCATCAAGATACCTTCTGATTGCGCTGATGATCTTGGAACGCATGATGAAAGTATCTTTCACCTCGCTATTCATGATCAGATCAGTATATCTCTGACGGTAACGCAGATCCGTATTGGTCAGTCCATGATATTTCTCCGGCAGGATCTGAAGACTCTTACACAATAAAGTGATCTTTACGGCATGAACAGAGATCTCGCCTGTTTTAGTTTTAAAGACATCTCCCTCAATTCCGACAATATCGCCTACATCATATTTTTTGAAATCCGCATATGCTTCCTCTCCAACGGAATCTCTCGCTACATAGGACTGGATATTGCCTTTCTTATCCTGAATATTACAAAACGAGGCTTTTCCCATAACACGTTTGGACATCATCCGCCCGGCAATCGATACCCTCTGGCCCTCAAGGGTTTCAAACTGCTCCTTGATCTGTGTACTGTGATGCGTCTGATCATATTTTGTTATAATAAATGGATCTTTTCCGTTTTCCTGTAACGCGGCAAGTTTCTCCCGACGCACCTTCAAAAGCTGTCCGATATCCTGTTCCTGTGTCTGCTGATTCTGCTGTCTTTCCACCGTGTTCTCCATATCCTTTCTAACCCATGTCTTCTTATTTTACATCTACTCTAACATCCAAAATCTTGTATTTTACCACACCCACCGGCGCTTCCACCTCAATCGTATCGCCTTTCTTTGCACCGATCAATGCCTTCCCCAGAGGAGACTCATTGGAAATACTTCCATTTAAACTGTCCGCCTCACTGGAACCCTTGATCGTATATTCCATTTCCTCTTTCAATTCTTTATCCAAAAGCTTCACAGTACATCCAAAAGAAACCTTTGCAATCTTTCCGTCTGTCTGCTCGACATCTACTACTTCCGCATTTTTCAGAAGCTTCTCCAGCTCTTTGATCCGGGCATCTACCTTACCCTGCTCATCCTTAGCCGCATCATATTCTGCATTCTCTGAAAGGTCGCCCTGTTCCTTGGCTTCCTTGATCTTCTGGGAGATCTCCTTCATTTTAACAGACTTTAAATAATGCAATTCCTCTTCGTACTTTTTCAGTCCTTCTCTTGTTAGCAGATTCTTCTTCTCCGTCATGACTTTGTCACACCTTTCTATGATATGATTTTAAACAATTATATTTTTGTAATATCTTCGGGTAAAACAATCAATAAATTATACCCTAATTCCTTTTATACTGTCAAGAGTTCGCGATGCCAATCTCCTCGATCAGTTCCATCAATTCCTCCATCCGTTCCACAGAACACACCTTTTTTCTAAGGCTTGCCGCATGGGGATAACCTGCAATATACCATGCCACATGCTTACGCATCTCCCGGATGCCGATATAATCACCTTTACATTCCAGCTGCAGCGCCGCATGACGCCGGATCATATCCCTGACTTCCTGGGTGGATGGTCTTTCCATCTTTACGCCATGTTCCAGATAGTATAGAATCTCACGGAAAATCCATGGATTACCCTGCGCCGCTCTGCCCACCATGATGCCGTCACAGCCGGTTTCTTCGATCATCCGCCTTGCGCTCTCACCATCCACAACGTCCCCATTGCCGATCACTGGAATCGTCACCGCCTCCTTCACCCTGCGGATGATCTCCCAATCGGCAGCGCCGGAATAAAACTGCTCTCTCGTCCTGCCATGCACCGTTATCGCAGCCGCTCCGGCGTCTTCCAGATATTTTGCCAGTTCCACGGCATTGCAATGCGCTTCGTCATATCCTTTTCTGATCTTGACCGTAACCGGCTTACAGATTGCCTTTGCCGTCTCCCGAACGATCTTGGCTGCAAGCTGCGGATTCTTCATCAGAGCAGAACCTTCTCCATTATTTACAATCTTAGGCACCGGACATCCTATATTGATATCCAATATGGCAAACGGACGGTCCTCTATCTCCCCGGCTATCTTAGCGATGATATCCGGGTCTGAGCCAAATAACTGCAAGGACACCGGCATCTCCCTCGGATCGATCTCCATCAGCTTCTCCGTATTTTTATTATGATACAGAACCGCTTTGGCACTGACCATCTCCATACAGAGAAGACCAGCTCCCTGTTCCTTGCACAACAGGCGAAACGGCAGATCTGTTACACCTGCCATAGGCGCTAAGATTACATTGTTTTCTAAGGTCACATCTCCTATTGTCAACTGACTCATCGTGCTATATCACCATTGATCTCTCTAATATCCATGCCTTTCAATCTAACTCTCTCAGCGGCAGTTCCTCTGATAGATGTATCTCAATCCGTCCAGCGTCAATGTACGGTCATAGATCTCGATACACTCCGTTTCATCCGCTATGATGCTTCCCAATCCTCCGGTCGCAATCACCCGTATTTCATCATATCCTGTCTCTTTCTTGACCTGATTGACGATATATTCCGTCTGTCCGATCTGTCCATAGACCAGTCCTGCCTGCATACTGGTAACGGTATTCTGCGCTAAGATGGAAGCCGGTTTTCTGATCTCCACCTCAGGCAGTCTCGCCGTATCCTCCCACAACGCCTTAGCACTGATACGGATACCAGGTGCCGTAATGCCTGCACAGAATTCCCCTTTGTCATTGACCAGATCATATGTAGTCGCCGTTCCAAAATCAATGACCAGTACCGGTCCACCATATTTCTCATAAGCAGCGACTGCGTCAACGATCCGGTCAGGTCCGATCTCCTTGGGATTCTCCGTCACGATCTTGATACCGCTCTTGATACCCGGACCTACAATCAATGGCTTTTTGCCCAGATACCGCTCAATCCCGCCAAGCAGAGAGTGCATGATATTCGGCACAACGCTGGCAACGATGATCCCACTGATCTCCTCCGCAGACACATGATTATACTTTAGCAATGAAACAATAGATACCCCGTATTCATCCGAGGTACGCAGCTGCTTAGACATCATCCGAAATGTTGCCTTTAGCTCCTCATCCTCATATACCCCATACGTAATATTGGTATTGCCTACATCAATTGTTAATAACATATTAATAAACCTGCCTTTCCATAACCTGCGAATTTTATGTATAAGTATTCTGTCCCCCGGTCCCGTCTATTTGGTTTACATAACTCCATTAGCATGGTTTACATAACTTCTGATCAGAACATAAATATTCCAAATTTGATATTCTAAAATCTATATTTCAATAAACAAATATTTCTAGTCTGCTTGTCCGGCAATATCTTCATGCAGGAAAAATACCCTATAATACAGGCTCAGTGCCTCAAACAGATCTGCACGCTTTGTCCTAATCTGACCAATCAACAATCCGCTGCTTACCTCATCATAATAAAAATCATCCTCTGCCGTCTGTGTCTCCATAGATACACTACCATCTTCTTCCATCACGATCATAAATATCCCTCCTACCTCTTCTGTAAACAAGACGCAGATAATATGCAGCTCCTCCTTGATCGATTCCGGGAGATTTGAAAACTCCTGTTCATTAAAATAGTATTTCTGCTCATAAGCATTGGCTGCGCAGAGCACCTTGCGATGATCCTCCATTAAAATCTCCATTCCAAACAATATTTTTAAGTATATCCATAGATTCCTCTCACAGACACCTCTCCGGAATATACCCTTGTAATGCTTCCGTCCGCCAGTTCAACGATCAGCTCTCCCTGATCATTGATCCCCTTGGCCAGTCCTTCATATTCTCCAGCCGGATCCAGAACCTTTACCCGCTCATTCCTGTTAATCAGATAAGTATCGTAGATATCTACCAAGGCGGACAGATCTCCTCCCTCCGCAACCAGATCATAATAATACTCAAAATATTCCATCACGGCAAGGACAATATCCGCACGGTTACAGCTGTCTCCCTTTTCTATCAGTATGGAAGTCGCAATATCCGCGATTTCCTCCGGAAAACCTTTCTGGTTTACATTAATGCCAACCCCTACCACAACAGAGTATGTATGATCTGGATGATTATACAATTCTGTCAGGATTCCACAAACTTTTTTCTTACTGATCAGGATATCATTCGGCCACTTAATCTTTACTTCCATATCATAAAGCTGGCTAAGTGCATCAGCAACACTGACTGCCATCACCAGAGTCAGCATGGAAGCTTTATTCACCGGGAAATCCGGTCTGAGCAGCATACTCATATAGATGCTGCTGCCTTTCGGTGAAGACCAGCTTCTGCCTTTTCTTCCCTTTCCTGCCGTCTGGGTCTCCGCAATCACCAGCGAACCATGCGCCATCCCCTCTTCTGCCAAAAATCTGGCATCCTCATTCGTGGATTCCGTTTCTTCACGATAATAAACCCTTTTCCCTGCCCACTGTGTATTGATCCTGCTCATCAGTTCACAGGAAGAAAGGGTCTCCGGATAACTGTTCAAACGATATCCCTTTCCCGGTTCCAGCTCTATGTCATATCCTTCGCTGACCAGCTGCCGGATCAGTCTTACTACTGTCTCCTTAGAAACACCGCACTCCCGACAAAGTTCTCCTAATGTAACGGTACCCATACGTTCTCTTATGATCCGTAATATCTTTATCTTCATCCGATCTTAATCCCCACTAATCCCATACCGCCTTCGGCGGCTCAAACAGATATGAAAAATTTTCTCTTTAAAGCTTACACTAAAGTCGCAGCGATCACGGCTTTGATCGTATGCATCCGGTTTTCAGCCTCTTCAAATACCTTGGACCGGGTTCCTTCGAATACTTCATCCGTCACTTCCAGCTCCGTCAACTGAAATCGCTCTCCCATCTCCCTGCCGATCTCCGTTTTCAGATCATGGAATGCGGGAAGACAATGCAAAAAGATTGCCGTATCTTTAGCGTGTCCCATCAGCGCGGTATTGACCTGATACGGCATAAGATCACGGATGCGCTCCTCCCAGATCTCATACGGTTCCCCCATCGATACCCAGACATCCGTATAAATGATATCCGCATCCTTTGCCGCCTCAGCGGGATCCTCTGTCAAAAGGACAGACCCTCCGGAAGTCTCGGCATACTCCCGGCACAAAGCGGTCAACTCTTCATTCGGGAAATATTTTGCAGGCGCGCCTGCGGCAAAATGCAGTCCCATCTTAGTACATGCGATCATCAGGGAATTACCCATATTGTATCTCGCGTCTCCCATGTAGGCAAGCTTCAATCCCTTCAACGTGCCAAAATGCTCCCGTATGGTCAGCAGATCTGCCAACATCTGTGTCGGATGATACTCATTGGTCAAGCCATTCCACACCGGAACCTTCGCGTATTTTGCCAGCTCCTCAACGATCTCCTGTCCAAAACCACGATATTCGATCCCCTCATACATACTTCCCAACACTCTTGCTGTATCGGCGATGCTTTCCTTTTTGCCGATCTGAGAACTCTTGGGATCCAGATATGTCGTTCCAAGACCAAGATCATGGGCCGCCACTTCAAAGGAACTGCGGGTTCGGGTGCTTGTCTTCTCAAAGATCAGGACGATATTTTTTCCGCGGAAACTATCCACTAGAATACCTTCCTTCTTCTTTCTTTTATATTCCGCTGCCAGATCCAACAGATATGTAATCTCCTCCGGTGTATAATCTTTTAATGTCAGAAAATCTCTTCCCTTTAAATCCATGGCTGTTTCCTCTCTTTATTTTAAAAATTTAGGTAATTGCAAAACTCAATTTTTACACTTTTCCGTTGCGCAACACAGACATATCATCGCCGGGCACGCTCCCGCTGCGCGCGCTCTGCAGCGGCACTAAGATGCCAAAATACGGCACCTAAGTGCCGGCGAGCGCACAAGCACCCGGCGTATGATATTGTCTGCATTGCACAACTGGATATAGAAAGTCAGTAGTTTTGTAATCGCCTATTTTAAGAATTAGGTTATTGTAAAACAATTGGTTTATCATTTTTGCTTCACAATTCTGTCTATGAGGTTTACATAACTCAAGTTTTGAAAATAGTTGTTCCAAAAATGATTTCATTTATAGATTTTAGAACATCTATTTTCAAACAAAGAGTTATGTAAGCCGGACTTAACTCTTTCGCAATTACCATATTTTAAGAATAACTTAGAGCCACACAACTAACGTGCGGCTCCAAATTGATGTTATCTAATTGCTGAAACGCGTTTGTACGATTAGTTTTTTACAACCTCTGCAAACGTCGTTGCCAGACCTGCGATACCCTGAAGATTGGAAGGAATGATGATCTTTGTTGACTGACCATCTGCAACCTTTCCAAGCGCTTCCAGACTCTTCAACTGAAGAACTGCATTGTCAGCGCCAGCATCCTTGATCATCTTAATACCGTCTGCGGAAGCCTGCTGTACCTTCAAGATTGCTTCTGCCTGACCTTCTGCTTCCAAGATCATCTTCTGCTTCTGAGCGTCAGCTCTGAGGATAGCAGCTTCTCTCTCTGCCTGCGCATTCAGGATCGCGGATTCCTTCTTACCTTCTGCAACAAGGATTGCGGACTGTCTCTCACCTTCTGCAATCGTAACAGCTTCTCGTTTCTCTCGTTCCGCCTTCATCTGTTTCTCCATGGCATCCTGAATCGCCGCAGGAGGAATGATATTCTTAAGCTCTACACGATTTACCTTGATACCCCAAGGGTCTGTCGCAATGTCAAGTGACGCTCTCATCTTAGTATTGATGATCTCTCTGGAGGTAAGCGTCTGGTCAAGTTCCAGCTCACCGATGATGTTACGGAGCGTCGTTGCTGTTAAGTTCTCAATCGCCATAATCGGATTCTCAACACCGTATGTGAAAAGCTTCGGATCCGTAATCTGGAAGAATACGACCGTATCAATACGCATCGTAACATTATCCTTTGTGATAACAGGCTGCGGCGCAAAATCAATTACCTGCTCCTTCAAAACAACTCTCTTTGCAACCTTATCAATAATAGGAACCTTAAAATGCATTCCTACATGCCATGTATCCTGATATCCGCCAAGTCGTTCCAAAATGTAGGCATTGGCCTGTGGAACGATCTTGATACAGGATGCCAATATTACAATCAAAATAACGATGACTACAATAATTGATGTAACTGCTACTTCACTTCCAGCTAACAAAAACATAATTCTACCTCATTTCATTTATTTTTTATTGTACACGCAAAACAAGCTTAACGCCTTCAATCGCTACAATAGTAGCTTTCGTCTCTTTTTCCAACTCTACTGTATCATCAGCCGACCTTGCTGTCCATTCCTGACCGTTGATTACGGCCTTTCCCATCCCTTTGAGATTATTGATATTCTCACTTACAACTGCTATCTGTCCCACCAGACTTTCTGCATTTGTTCTGATTCTTTCCTTGTTAAAGTACTTCTGCGCAATCGGTCTCGTGAATAACAGCAACACCACGGAAACCACCAGAAATACGGGAATCTGAACATATAGTGGAAGCCCTATCGCCGCAACGAGAGTTGATAAAAGAGCGCCGCCTGCAAACCATATTGTAGTCAGGCCCAATGTTGCAATCTCAATCCCCAACATAACAATAAATATTACCAGCCATACAATTGTTTCCATCGTATCATCTCCTTTCTTCCCATATTAAAGAACACTGATACTTTATCTTTGCATTTATCATACTATATTTCAGCAAAATATGCAACTGCTGGAACACCACATAATATCTTCTTAATGTACGTTTAAACGCACGATAATCTTACCAGAAAACATGACCGCCTATCTCGATACCCTCATGGGCGCCCACCCGTCTAAAATGTGTTGCATCTCCTACATTGGAATATCCGTTAATTGCCTCCTGCGCGGCCTGAAGACAGGAGTCTGATACGCCGTTCTGCAGTCTTCTGGCCAATGCACCATTGCCTGCAGGCGTAAACTGCCCTGAAGCGCTGATCACGCCATAAATCGTATCCGGATAAGCACCACTCCTGACACGATTCATCACAACCGCTCCCACAGCCACTTTTCCCTCATAAGGCTGATTGCCGGCTTCACATTGGATCAAAGCTCCTAAGAGCTGCACTTCTGATATATCTGACGACACATAAGTCTCATATAGCTGTATCCTGTTGGCCTCACGCGCCGCTGCCCGTTCCGCAGCTTCTCTTTCCTCGATCTGTTCCATCGTCTCGCCGCAGTCAATATGGTAATTGATCTCTACATAGTTGCTATTGATATAGCCATTGACATCCTCAAAATCAATGACGATCCACTCGCCATCTTCCTCTATGACTTCATACATTTCACCCCGGGCAACCAGACCGTAAATCCCCGATTCCGTAGACGCTTCCTTACGAACTCTCAGACTGTCCGCTACCACTGTCGCCTGATATGTCCCTAAGCTTTCCGCTTCCGCTTCCGCCTCATCACCGAACAAGAGATAATCATTTCTGACCCATCCCACCACCTCACCGGACTCGATCTTTGTCCATTCATCAGTGTATTCAATAATATAGCCGCCGCAGTCTTTGTATAATTTTCCTACTCTCTCTGAATTTTCGCTGGGTTCCAGCCGGACATTAACAGAATCGTTAACATTTGCCATAACGATACTTCCGGGATTCTTCCAAGCGTTCATAATTGCCCGGATCTCTTCCTCCGTGGGTTCAATATTGACCTCCAATACTTCCGCCGCTCCTGCATATATAAACTGCACCATATTGGCATCACTTACCGTTTCCTGCGCGTACCCCTGTACTGTCAGTCCTGTTTGTCCGATCAGGAAAACTGCTGTGATGATCGCAATAGCTACGATTGCTATGCTTATGACCGAACCAGTCATCATCACAAACGTATCTGTCCTTAGTTTAGACTTCATACTGATCTCCTATACATTAACGATAATTTGTCATAAAACTCCGATAGAACTTATCTAATACTATAATATTGCAATGTCTTTAAAAATATTACAATATTATTACATATTCAATGCCTTATCTTAACATCTATTCTTATTTTTGTCAAATTTTTACTAATTTTCATAAAATATCCCATTGAAATTTGTATATAAATTCAAAAACGCCACAATATCTTGTGGCGTTCCGTAAATAACGTATTCTGTTTTACAGTTCTTTAGATCTTTGGATGGCTGCGCCTACCGCATCAATTACAGCCCCCCGCAGTCCTCGTTCCTCCAGCACCCTGACAGCCGCAATCGTAGTACCTGCGGGTGAACACACCATATCTTTCAGTTCTCCCGGATGCATCCCAGTTTCTAGCATCAGCTTTGCGCTGCCAAGTACTGCCTGTGCCGCGAATGTATAAGCCTGCTGCCTTGACATACCACCCTCCACCGCGGCATCTGCCATGGATTCGATCATCATAAACACATACGCCGGCGCGCTGCCGCTGACACCGACAACACTGTCCATCAGATGCTCAGGCACAACCTCTGCCCTGCCAAAACTCTCCAGAATACTTTTTACGGTATCCAATTCTTCTTTTCCCACATTTTCATTTGGACTAAGGGCTGTGATCGCCTCTCCCACCATGGCTGCCGTATTGGGCATGCATCTGACCAGTTTCATCTCATGTCCAAATTTTTCCGTAATCCATGCAATACTCTTTCCCGCCATGATAGAAATTACTACCTGTCCTTCTTTCCCGGCGTCTTTGATCTCATCAATCACACCGGCCGCAAACTGTGGTTTGACAGCAAGGATTAGATAATCTGCTTCCTTTGCTGTTTCTTTATTGTCTTTTGCAATATGGATGCCAAATTCCTCCGCGCGCTTATTCGCCACCTCTGCATTCACATCTGCGCCACAGATCTCCTCTGCCTTCGCATATCCCTTCGAAAGCAGTCCACCGATCATCGCGCCCGCCATATTTCCCAATCCAATCACGCCAATCTTCATATTCTTTCAACCTCCTACCGGCCCTTTTTATCTCTTCTTTAAGATTTTTATTTGCGCATATAGTTTACATAACTTGAAGCTTACTCCTAAATGTTTCAAAAATAATTGTATTTATGCTGTTTGGGAAACATTAATTTATAGTCCCCTCTGCCTCGCGGCTTCATACAAAAGCACTGCCGCGCTGACCGAAGCATTTAGTGATTCCACCTTACCCTGCATGGGGATTGAAACTGCCCGCGTGGCAGCTTCCACCGTCTCCCGCCGCAGTCCTTTCCCTTCATTGCCGATCAGTATCGCGCAGCCTCTTTGATAATCCGCTTCCGTATAATTCAGACTGTGATGCAGCGCCGCCGCATAAACTACAATGTCACGCCGTCTCATATCCTCTATGATCTCCGTCAGGGAGTCTGTATACAAAAACGGAACCCGAAAGACAGAACCCATAGTCGAACGGACTGCCTTGGGATTATAAATATCCACTGTTTCCCTGCTCATGATGATTCCGCTGACTCCGGCTGCCTCCGCCGTTCGAAACATCGTCCCAAGATTCCCCGGATCCTGCAGATCCTCTATCATCAGCAGCAGTGGGGGGCTCTGCTTCCGTGCTGTCTGACCGGACAAAAGTTCCACCGCATCATACTTCTTCTGCTTCACCACCGCAAGAACCCCCTGCGGCGTAACCGTATCTGCTATCCGCGCGAAGACATCTTCCGATACCACTTCATACTGATCCTGAAAAAGCTCCAGCTGCTCCGTCAGTCTTTTTTTATCCTCTATTAAATGCAGAAAGGCTTCCGTAACATAAAGTTCGGCTGTTTCCTCTTTAGGCAGTTCCAGAAACATCCTGCTGCCCTCCACGATAAACACGCCTTCCCTGTTACGGAGCCTTGCTTTATTCTTTAATTGAATCAGCCTCTTGATCTTAGGGTTGGTCAAAGATGTGATCATATTAAAAACCATGCCTTTCCGTAACCCTACAAAATTTTACTTACCTCATATTCATATTCCGGTATCTGTTTTTCCATAGCCAGCGCATCATCAATGTCAAAATCAACAAACTCCCCATTTTTATATGCCACCACACGATTCGTCTTTCCTTCCTTTAACAGGTCGGCTGCGATCGCGCCCATAATGGACGCATAATAACGGTCCTTACAGGTAGGGGAGCCGCCACGCTGCATGTAGCCTAAGATGGTGGCGCGTGTCTCTACGCCGGTCGCCGCCTCGATACGCCTTGCCATGGAAGTGGAATGTCCGATTCCCTCCGCATTGATAATGATATGATGCTTCTTTCCCGCTTTCTTATTCTCTATAATATGATTGATGATGGACTGCTCGTTATAATCATATTTCTCCGGAAGCAGGATATCCTCAGCTCCATTGGCAACACCGCACCACAGAGCAATATATCCGGCATTCCGTCCCATAACCTCAATAATGCTGCAGCGTTCATGGGAAGACGAGGTATCCCTGACCTTATCGATCGCCGCCATCGCTGTATTCACTGCCGTATCAAATCCGATGGTATAATCCGTACATGCGATATCCAGATCAATTGTTCCCGGAAGTCCAATGGTATTGATCCCCTCGTGGGAAAGCTTCTGCGCCCCACGGTAAGAACCGTCGCCGCCGATCACGACAATACCATCGATTCCATGTTTCCTGCAGATCTCCGCTGCCTTCTTCACACCTTCCTCGGTCCTAAACTCCGCACACCTTGCCGTACCTAAAATCGTTCCGCCCAGCGCGATTGTCTCAGAAACGCTTTTTCTGTCCATATCTATGATCTCTTCATTCAGAAGTCCCTGATATCCCTTCTTGATTCCTTTGACATTCATTCCGTTATCAAGTGCCTTCCTGACTACCGCCCGGATCGCCGCATTCATCCCCGGCGAATCACCGCCGCTGGTCAGCACGCCTATCGTCTTGATCTCTTTCTTTTTTGCTTTTGGCATCAGAAGTCCCTCCTTATCTGTTATCAATAAACTATTCTAAAATATTTTGACGCATTTCGCAATCATTTTAATAAACCACCCTTACATTTTCTTTTCCAAGGATGTCTTCAAGTCGCCCCTGCAATTCCGGATCCGCATTGACCGAACGGTTTGGCGGCAGGGTCAGTACCTTTTTCGTATCGGCAAAATAAAGCTTCACAGCGTCCTTTCCATCGGAAACATCCAAAAGTCCTTTCGCTTTCCCGAATGCCTCCTCATAGCCCGCCTCACTGGCAAACTGTAACCAGAGAGTTCTGGAAATTTCCTCAAATGGTATCACCGTCTCACAGATCAGCTTTCCGTCCTTATCTTCTTCCAGAGATACCCGTCCCTTGATAATTACCTTTGCATCCTCCACCAGCTTCTGGGAATATGTCCGATAAGCCTTGGGAAATACGATGACTTCCACACTCCCCACTAGATCCTCCACCATTAGGAATGCCATTGCCTCATTCCGTTTTGTATACTGCATCCGTTTGGATGTGATGATTCCACCGATGGATGTCTTGGCATTGTCCTCCACTTTGGTCGTGCCAGTTTCCCCGTCCAGAGTGTCCTCATCATCCAGATAGAAATCCGTGGTCTTGGCAGAGATCATTTTATCCCACATACCGGCATAGTTCTCCAAAGGATGACCGCTGACATAAAAACCAAGCACTTCCTTTTCAAAAGCAAGAATCATTTCCTTGGGATATTCGCCCATTCCTTTAGGGAAGGTAATATCAAAGGACTGCTTTTCCTCTTCCTGCGCGATATCAAACAAAGTCATCTGCCCGGTATAACCCTTTTTCTTGTCATTGCGCACATTATCCATCACCTGAACATATACACTCAGCATCTGCTTTCTTGTCCCCTCAAAGCTGTCCATCGCCCCCGCCTTGATCAGACTCTCCACCGCGCGTTTATTCAGCTCAATATGAGAAGTTCTTTCGATAAAATCCTTCAGACTTCTGTAATTGCCATGTCGTTTCCTCTCTGCAGAAATCTCCTCAATCACGTTATAGCCTACGCTTTTGATCGCCGTCAGCGCATACCGGATGCCCTGTTCCGTCACCGTAAAACCGATACCGCTTTCGTTGATATCCGGCGGCAGGATGGCGATTCCCATATTCCTGCAGGTCATGATATATCCTGACACCTTGGTTGGGTGATCGATCACCGACGTCAGCAGTGCCGCCATAAATTCCTGCGGATAATAAAATTTTAAATATGCCGTCTGATATGCAACAACCGCATAACATGCCGCATGTGACTTATTAAAAGCGTATTTCGCGAAATCCATCATCGTATCATAGATGCCGTCCGCCACCTTTGCGTCAATGCCGTTTCTCACACATCCCGGCACCGGCTTCGGCAGCTTTTCCTCCGGAGTGCCGTTGCTCCGCTCTTCCTGTATCTCACTTTCGTTTCCATTGATAAAGATGTCACGTTCCTTTTGCATGACCGCAAGCTTCTTCTTGCTCATGGCGCGGCGCACATTATCGCTCCTGCCCATGGTATAGCCGCCAAGTTCGCGAACGATCTGCATGACCTGTTCCTGATAAACGATACAGCCATAAGTAGGCTGCAGGATCGGTTCCAGTTCTTTGCAGGCATAACTGATATGCTCCGGATGATTTTTCCCGTCGATGTATTTCGGAATGAAATCCATGGGTCCCGGACGGTACAATGAAACACCGGCAATGATATCCTCCAGATTGTGCGGCTTCAATTCCTTCATAAAGTTTTTCATGCCGCCGCTTTCCAATTGGAATATGCCTTCCGTCTTTCCGGTTCCCAGCGAATCTAAAACACCCTTATCCTCCAGATCCACATGGTCCATATCCAGACGGATTCCCCGCATATCTTCCACGTTCTTCACGGCATCACGGATCACCGTCAGCGTCCGCAGTCCCAGAAAATCCATCTTTAACAAACCAAGATGCTCTAGCGTCGGCGCCGGATACTGTGTTGTAATCGCAGCGTCGCTTCCTCTACTCAACGGCACAAAATCATCGACATCACTTGGTGCAATCAACACGCCCGCCGCGTGGATCGTCGTATGCCTCGGAAGACCCTCCAGACGCCTGCCCATTTCCACCAGTCTGTGGACTTCCTCGTCATTTTCGTAAGCTTCCCTGAATTCCGGATTCATTTCCAGCGCCTTATTGATTGTGATCCCAAGTTCTTTGGGAATCATTTTGGCGATGGTATCCGCCCGCGCGTAAGGGATATCCATCACTCTCGCAACATCGCGGATGACGTTTCTCGCCTGCAGCGTACCAAAGGCAACGATCTGCACCACCTTCTCCGCCCCATATTTCCTGCCTACATAATCTATGACCTCCTGCCTGCGTTCAAAGCAGAAGTCAATATCGATATCCGGCATGGACACACGCTCCGGATTTAGAAAACGCTCAAACAGAAGCTGATATCTGATCGGGTCGATATTCGTAATCTTCAGACAATACGCCACGAGGCTTCCTGCCGCGCTTCCCCTGCCCGGTCCCACCATGATTCCATTGCTTCTGGCAAAATTGATAAAATCCCATACAATCAGGAAGTAATCTACAAATCCCATGGTACGGATCGTATTTAACTCATACGTAAGACGCTCGCTTAACTGTCCCCATGAATCAGAATCATCCTTTTCCTGTATCCTATTTTCATCAGAAAGCGTCCGCTCCCCAGTTTCCGCTGCATCCGGTGCTTCATCATATGCCGCAGACCGTTTCCATTCCTCTGGATACCGTTCCTTTAATCCTTCCTGACACAAATGCGTCAGGTAACTGAGGGAATCATAACCCTCCGGAACATCAAAATGCGGCAGCTTTGTCTTTCCAAATTCAATCTCCACATTACAGCGTTCTGCTATTGCGGCGGTATTCTCTATCGCCTCCGTAGCATACGGAAACAATATCCGCATTCCATCTTCGCTCTTGACATAATACTGCCCGCCCTCATAACGCATGCGGTCTTCATCCGCTACCTTCTTTCCGGTCTGAATGCAGAGAAGGATGTCATGCGCCTCCACATCCTCCGCATAAGTATAATGCACATCATTGGTGGCAACCAATGGAATCCCCAGCTCTTTGCTAAATTTCAACAGTTCGGTATTCACAGTCATCTGCACTGGGATTCCATGATCCTGCAATTCCAGATAATAATTGCCTTTCCCAAAAATGCGTTCATGCTCTAAGATACATTCCCTTGCCTCTTCCAACATTCCTTTCTCTATGTAACGCGGCACTTCCCCCGCCAGGCAGGCGGACAATGCGATAATCCCCTCGTGATACTTCTCAAGGACTTCCTTATCAACACGGGGCTTATAATAATATCCTTCTGTAAATCCTCTGGATACGATCTTCATTAGATTGGCATATCCCTGATTATTTTCTGCAAGCAATATCAGGTGGTGATAACGATCCTCACCGCCTGTCAGTTCCTTATCAAAGCGGGAATTAGGGGCCACATAGACTTCGCAACCGATGATCGGCTTGATTCCCTCCGCCTTCGCCGCCTCATAAAAATCGATCGCGCCATACATCACGCCATGATCCGTGATGGCTGCCGCGTTCATGCCAAGCTCTTTTACCCGTTTTACGTATTCTTTGATCTTATTAGAACCATCCAACAGGCTGTATTCCGTATGAACGTGAAGGTGTACAAACGACATAATATCCTCTTTTCTCTTACTTACCTTTTCGACTTTTATTTATTATACAACATAAAAGCAAAAGACAAAAGCATCTTTTCACAGAAGGATAAGAAGCAAAATCCACCAAAAAAGCGCTCCTGTCCCCAGAAACGCTTTTCAATAATCAACAAATTTCCTTCGTCAATTCACCATCTTATAAATATTTCTTCAGCACATCCACCTTATCCAGCTTCTCCCAAGGCAAATCAAGATCATTGCGGCCAAAGTGTCCGTACGCCGCTGTCTGCTTATAGATCGGTCTTCTGAGGTCAAGCATTTTGATAATGCCGGCAGGCCTAAGATCAAAATTCTCTCGGATGATCTCTACCAGTTTTTCCTCTGAAATCTTGCCCGTTCCAAAGGTATCCACCATGATGGAAGTCGGCTGTGCCACACCGATTGCGTAAGAAAGCTGAATCTCGCATTTCTCCGCCAGCCCCGCCGCTACGATATTCTTAGCTACATATCTTGCCGCATATGCTGCGCTTCTGTCTACCTTTGTGCAGTCTTTACCAGAAAATGCACCGCCACCATGACGCGCATATCCGCCGTAAGTATCTACGATGATCTTACGTCCCGTCAGTCCGGAGTCTCCATTTGGTCCGCCGATGACAAAACGTCCTGTCGGATTGATAAAATACTTGGTATCGTCATCCAACAATTCTTTCGGAAGTACCGGATCCAGCACATATTTTCTGATATCGGCATGGATCTGCTCCTGCGTCACATCCTCCGCATGCTGCGTTGAAATAACGACTGCTTCCAATCTGGAAGGCTTGCCGTTCTCATCGTATTCCACAGATACCTGACTCTTGCCATCCGCACGAAGATAGGGTAATGTATTATCCTTACGGACCTTGGTCAGCTGACGGGTCAGCTTATGTGCCAGAGAGATAGGATACGGCATATACTCCTCTGTCTCATTTGTCGCGTAACCAAACATCATACCCTGATCGCCTGCACCGATCGCCTCGATCTCCGCATCGGACATCTTATTCTCTTTTGCTTCCAGTGCCTTATCTACACCCATGGCAATGTCTGCGGACTGTTTATCCAAAGCAACGATCACGCCGCAGGTATTGGCGTCAAAGCCCTTGGACGAATCGTCATAACCGATCTCTGCAATCGTCTCACGCACGATCTTCTGAATATCCACCTGCGCCTTTGTGGTGATTTCACCCATAACAAGCACAAGACCTGTTGTAATCGCAGTTTCGCAAGCCACACGGCTCATGGGATCCTGCGCCATCATCGCATCCAACACAGCGTCTGAGATGTTATCGCAGATCTTGTCAGGATGTCCTTCTGTAACTGATTCTGACGTAAATAATAATTTTTCCATCTTCTGCCTCCTATTTCATCATGTTCTTTTGGAATTGAAAAATCCGCCTGTTGGCGGATTATCGTCTTATTCAACATTCTTATTGTTCAAGCCGGCTATCCATCCGCCATCTTGCTCCGGGAGGCACCTTCCTCATTTGAGGGGTTGCCGTGGCTTCTTTGGTCCCTTCTACCTCCGCCACTCTGAATAAGAGATATTCCTTGTTAATTTAATTGATATTACCACAATACAACATCATCCCGTATCTGTCAACGAAATTTTTGATTAATTTGCGATCTGAAAACGAAACTTCGTCAGATCTCTCTCTGTCTTTACTTTGGAAATCTTTGCGCCCAAACCGCGCAGTTTCGTATCAAAATCCTCATATCCACGCTCAATATAATGGATATCCTCAATCAGTGTCTCACCCTCCGCCGCCATCGCCGCAAGCGCAAGCGCCGCGCCCGCCCTGAGATCCGGAGCGCTGATGGTTGCACCTGAATACCGCTCTACGCCTGTGATGATCGCCGTATTGCTTTCTACTTTCACCTGAGCGCCCATACGTACCAGCTCATCTGCATATTTAAAACGATTATCAAAAATACTCTCCGTCACGATACTCGTTCCCTGTGCAAGCCCCAAGACCACTGTCATCTGCGGCTGCATATCTGTGGGAAATCCCGGATATGGCAGAGTCTTCACCTGCGTACTGGAAAGCGGATCCTTCGCAACGATCCTTACCGCATCGTCATATTCATAGATCCTGCAGCCAATCTCCTGAAGCTTCGCCGTAATACACTCCAGATGCTTGGGGATGACGTTCCTGACCGTAATATCCCCTCTGGTCGCTGCTGCTGCCATCATAAAGGTTCCTGCCTCTATCTGGTCCGGAATAATGGTATAAACCGTACTATGTAATCTCTCTACGCCTTTGATACGGATCACATCCGTTCCTGCCCCTTTGATATTGGCTCCCATGCTGTTTAAAAAGTTAGCAAGGTCAACGACGTGCGGTTCCTTGGCAACATTCTCAATAATCGTCTTCCCTGTTGCCATAGTCGCTGCCATCATGATATTGATGGTAGCTCCCACCGATACCTTATCCATAAAGATATGGGTACCGCGAAGCTCCTTGGCTTCCGCCACAATACTGCCATGAGACACGCTGACTTTTGCTCCAAGGGCTTTGAACCCCTTGATATGCTGGTCAATCGCCCGGATTCCGATATTACAGCCTCCCGGAAGGGGAACTTCCGCACGTTTATATTTCCCAAGAAGCGCACCTACCATATAATAAGAGGCGCGGATCTTCTTCATATATTCGTCCTTGATAATACAGTCATAGATATCCGAACTGTCCATCTTGACAGTATGACGTTCCGGTCTCTCAATCTTTACCCCAATTCTTTCCATCGCCTGAAGAAGAACATTCGTATCCATAACATCCGGAACATTTTCTATCGTAACCGGATCATCCGTCATAACCGCAGCTGCAAGGATTGCCAGAGCGGCATTTTTAGCACCGCCGATCTCAACCTCACCATGCAGAGGATGACCGCCGATAATTGCGTATTTTTCCATAACGCGCTCCTATAATCTATTTCCCCAAAAAAATTTTATAACCGCGCCTTTCCGTAACCTGATCCTCCATGTCAGAGCAGTTTTACTGCGATGACACGCAGTGAGAAATCCGCGATCAAAGCAATTTGAGGCTCTGACTCAAATTGCCGATTGAAAAATAAGCTTTCAAGCTTATTTTTCAATCTGCCCACAGGTCATTTTATGTAACACTTTAAACAGGTATTCTTATCCTTACCAATAATATGTCAATTCCATCGTATTATATAACAATCATTAGCAAAAGTCAAAATAAACTCACTCAATCGTTCATCACAGATAACTAAAGGGATTCACCTGCACCCCATTGACCAGAATTTCAAAATGAAGATGCGGACCCGTACTTCTTCCCGTATTGCCGCTGGCGGCAATGATATCACCCTGATTTACATACTGTCCTACCGAAACATATATTTTACTCAGATGACCGTATCTGGTCTGTGTGCCATTCGGATGATTGATATAAACCACATATCCATAACCGCTTCCCCAGCCTGCTCTTGCCACCGTTCCTGCCGAAGACGCGCAGACTGCCGTACCTACCGGCGTCGCCCAGTCAACCCCCTTATGATACGTAGAAGCCCCTGCTGTCGGCGCATTTCTTCTGCCAAAGGACGAAGTTAATCTTCCGCCGGAAATCGGCTTGATATAACTTGGCGGAATGATCGTACCAACCTCTATTACTTTGGCAACCGGTTCAAACAGAATCTCCTCATACAATGTTTCCCTTTCCAGTTCCGTATCATTTCTCCTTGTTACCAGCACCGCCGCTTCATGGTAACCGGCTGACGGCTGCTGCCTTGTCACTGATTGATTGGTATACCACCCGTCATTATAGATATACTCTATCGGAAGGTCATACGCCTCCTCATAACGTGCCGTTTCCGTCCATACCACAGACAACTCCGGCTCCGGCACTGTTATGATAAGCTCCTGATTTACACGAATCACTGTATTTTCATTTTCCAGCTCGTCATTGAGTGCTATGATCTCATCCAGCGGAAGACCCACCGTCAGAGAAATCTCAGAAAGTGTATCGCCAGACTGCACCGTATAAATCTGCTGCATCTCCTGCTTTTGTGTCAACAAGGCTCCCGCCTCAGCTTCCGGCATAATTTCCCAAACAGGCAGATACGCCTCTACCACTTCGATCGGCTCGGAAAATTCCATACTGTTAATTCCATATTCAAATGCCTCAAACCCTTGTCCTTCCTGCACCAAATCAAACGTCTCGTTCTCAGCAAGAGCTACTGCGGCTCCGGCTGTAGGAAATAACATATTCCCATCCTCTGACGTCTCCTGTTCCTCACCCACAATATTTGCTGTCAGGACGCCCAATTCTCTGCTGTAATCCCGCACCAGTTCCACGGTATAATGATTCCCGGTATCATACATATTGACCGCATCCTGAAACATCTGCGTAACCGCCTCCGCACTTTGCAGGTTGACGACGGTGCCGTTCACCTTCACGGAATACGCGTGTTCCATCGTTTCTACCCTGCTGCCTGACAGGATCTCCTTCATACGTTCTATGATCGCCTCATCCGAATCTACGGACTCCATAATAACCTCTTCCCCGACATAGGTCAGGCTGGGGACTTCGATAAAGACCGGCTCCGACTCCTGCAAAGCGATCTCCCTTCTTGCCTCCGTGTAAAGCAGATCAATCTTTGCAAGATCATCCGTCGTACCCACTTGCGTTCCATTCAGATAGATGGTAAAACGGTTGTTTCCCTGAGTTTCATATCTGGGAAAGACCATAAAAAAAATACAGTAACACGCAAAACAAACCATCATAGTCCTGATATATGCCAGAAGACATAATTTACGATAGCGGGAATGGGATGTATCCAATTTTCTTTTTATTTTTTTCTCTGCCATAATAATCCTTTATAACAACTGTTCTTCCTGATCCTAAAATCATAACAGTTGTTATTGTACCAATAATTTGTATTTCTGTAAAGTTTCTCCGCATCCTGCCATTATACATTTCCGAAAAACCACTTTATTTATTATGAAGTTTATAGTATACTATCTGTGAAAATAATGTACAATAATAAATGTGATGATAAATCTTTATTCAGAAAAGAGGAACCCCCATGATTTCTATTGTTGTTCCCACATACAACGAAAAAGACAATATCTTTCCATTACTTACCAGAATCAACGCCGCGCTTCGCAACATTGATTATGAAGTGATTTTTGTGGATGATAGCACCGATGAAACTCCGAATATTCTGGAGAACGCCGCCAAAGAGGACTCTCATGTGCGGTTTCACCACCGAACCGACGAAAAGGGACTTGCAACCGCTGTTGTAAAAGGCTTTTCCCTTGCCAAGGGTGATTATGTCGCCGTCATGGACGCGGATCTTCAGCATCCGCCCGAAGTCCTTGTAGATATGTATGCCGCCATGCTTGCCCACGCTGACATGGCGATCCCAAGTCGTTTTATTCCCGGCGGAAGCGATGGCGGACTTGATCCCTGGAGAAAATTTGTTTCCTGGACCGCAAGGTATATTGGCAAGGTCCTACTGCGCTGTCTCCGAAAAGTCAGTGATCCCACCAGCGGTTTGTTTATGGTACGTCGTGAACTATTAGAAGGGGCAGATTTAAATCCGATCGGCTGGAAGATCATGATCGAAGTCATCGCCATGTGTCCGATCAAAAAGATTTTAGAGACTCCTTACGTATTTCAGTCCCGGGAAGCTGGCGAATCCAAGCTTTCCACAAAGGTTACCTTGCAATATCTGAAACAGGTTTTCCATTTGACAACTCATGCCGCCAATCGCGGTGACAATATGCAGCTCGTCCGCTGGAGTCCTGAAAGACTTGCGAAAGAAACATCCGAATTTACTCACTTTTGATCCATTGAGCCCATTTTCTTCGATACTCTTCCGGCGTCATCTCCTCATTGTCCAGAAACAACTGCCGGAAGGTATCCTCATTGCCGATTCCCGATTCTACCACAATCTCCTCCACCGGCTTGATCGTAAAGCGGAGAAGTTCTTTTGCTTTGTTAAATTTACGGTTGGCAATATAAGCATCCAATGTGATCCCGTATTTCTTCTCAAACGCCCGGCTTAATTCCTGCTGTCCGATCCCGAATTGGATCGCCAGCGCCGATTCCAATCCCGCGTCACCGAAATGTTCATTGATATATTCTCTGATTCCCTCGTAATCTTCCTTTCTAAGAATATCATCATCAGTTCTCTTATCGTTTTCCCCTGCGGACGCATTTGCCACAGCGTTGTGGATCACCTCGCCAATACACGAAAACATAAGCTCTGATAATTCATGCGAGGATTTCATCTCAGCAAGAAGTTCCCTCTCCTTTATCTGTTCCATTAAGCGCTCCATGATCTTCTTATATGGCGCCAGCCCCGTCTGGGGACACAACACAGGAGATCTTCCGTTTTTTTCATAAAACACAGGATAACATGCCTGTGGCAGACTGCCGTTAAAATGAACCCACAGCAATTCCCACGGATGTTCTTCGCTGCTCTTATGTTCATAATGCATCCTGCAATCCAAAAAGACCAGTTCTCCCTTTTTGACCGGATATGTGTTATCCTGATATACTACGCTGCCCTCTCCATCTAAGATCAGAAACAAAAGAAAGGACTCCAGATTTTCCCGGATCGAGCTGTGAGCTTTTAAGCTTTTGAGCCTTCCGACTTCCTGTATATAGGAAAGATTCTTTTTCGCGAATCCCGATGGCGTATGCAGCATACGCTCCGATTTTGTAATGCCCTCTGTATCAAAAAGACTTGTGCTCATCCTTTGTCCGTCCTTTCTCTCCAATAATTCAATACTTCTTCTATCGTCTTTTCCAATGATATCTCCGCCTGCCACCCGGTAGCCTGCCGCAGCTTCGTAATATCCGCTTCGATAATGGGAACATCCACGGGTCGTATCTTAGCCGGATCAATCTCTACCTTGATCTCACAGTCTGAGAATGCAATGATCTTATCTAAGATCTCCCTGATCTCCACGGCTTTACCGCGTCCGACATTATAGGTTTCTCCTTTTTCTCCATACTGCGCAAGCAGCGCATAGGCCCTTACCACATCGCGCACATCCGTAAAATCTCGCTTTGCGGAAAGATTTCCCACATACATCACCGGCTCTCGCAGTCCCATCTCGATCTCCGCCACCTGTCTACAGAAATCCGATACCACAAAGATAGAAGACTGCTCCGGTCCGATATGATTAAATGCCCTGACCAATACGACTTCCATATCATATGCTTTGGAATAAATGCTGCCGATCATATTCTGGCATGCCTTTGTCGCGGCATAGATATTGCCGGGATTTAAACGATTATTCTCCAAAATCGGCGTTTCACCGGGAAGAATATGCCCATACTCCTCTCCGGAACCGATCATCAAGATCCGCGGTTTATAATACAACTCCCTGACAGCATCCAAAACATTGACGCCGCCCTTGATATTGATGTCGATAGTCAGCTGGGGATTGTTCCATGCCACACTGACGGAACTCTGCGCTGCCAGATGAAAGATATAATCCGGTCTTACCGCAAACAAAAGCTCTATGATATCATCTTTATTTAAAATATCAAGATTATGCGCTTCTACAGGCAGTCCATCCAACTGCTCATTCGCAAGCTTTGTAGCTGCAACTTCCATATGACAGTCTTCGTGCAGATGACGTATCAAATACCGTCCCGCAAATCCCGCAGCGCCTATGATCAATGCTTTCTTCATCAATCGTTTCCTTTCTAAGCAATCCTGCAATGCCCATGAAAAAGCAGCAGTGCCACATCATGCCTTATCCTCCATGTCGCAGCTCTGCCGCAATTCAAACCCTAATAAAAATTATGATTTCCAATCCTTAAGCTCTCGCCTTTATCTAATTACAGCTTAGCGTAGTCAATTTCCTTTTGAACAAGTTCCAGATCCATCTTTACCATTCTTTCCACGATCTCATCAAAAGAAATCTCCCGTTTCCAACCCAGCTTTTCCTCAGCCTTTTTCGGATTGCCAATCAAAAGTTCTACCTCGGCAGGGCGGAAAAACTTCGGATTTACTTTCACAAGCACCTTACCGGTGGCCTTATCCTTGCCTACCTCATCTACCCCTGTTCCGGAAAACTCAATTTCAATTCCCACCTTCTGAAAAGCAGCAGTTACAAAATCACGCACGGTTCTGGTCTCGCCGGTTGCAACAACATAATCGTCCGGCTCGTCCTGCTGAAGCATCAGCCACATTGCACGGACATAGTCCTTGGAATGTCCCCAGTCACGTTTTGCATCCATATTGCCAAGCTCCAGATGATCAGCAACGCCAAGCTTGATTCTTGCGACGGTATCCGTAATCTTTCTTGTAACAAATTCCTTACCGCGCCGCTCCCCTTCATGGTTAAATAAAATGCCGCTGCAGGCAAACATGCCGAAACTTTCCCGATAATTTTTAGTGATCCAATGTCCGTACAGTTTTGCCACTCCATAAGGACTTCTCGGATAAAACGGCGTTGTCTCATCCTGTGGGATCGCCTGCACCATACCAAACATTTCTGAGGTGGATGCCTGATAAAATCTTGCTTTTGGATTTACCACACGAATCGCTTCCAACAGATTTGTCACACCAACCGCGTCAATATTTGCTGTTACGATCGGCTGATCCCAACTGGTTGCAACAAAAGACTGTGCCGCCAGATTATATACTTCATCCGCCTGAGATATCCGCATAGCGCTGATCAGAGAGATTACATCCGTCATATCTGCATAGATAAAATGGATCTTGTCTGTCAGATGCGATACATTACCATAATCTACAACTGACTTTCTGCGCAGAATACCGTAAACATTGTACCCCTTTTCCAAAAGCAGTTCTGCCAGATAAGAACCATCCTGTCCATTAATTCCCGTAATCAATGCGTTTTTCATTCTACTCTTATTCCTTTCTCATCTAAAATTGATCATCTTTCGGTTCTGCTGAAATGATCTTATTCTGAATATTCTTCTAAACGTATAACGCTTTATTCATTATATCCATAAAATACCATAATGTAAACACCCAAACTACCTTCGGCTTCTTCCTTCTTTATACCATTTACTAAATTTATGCTTTTTATACACAAACGTTAACTCCTTCAGTTCGGTCGGATCATTGCAACGTTTTAATAACAGATGCCTGTCCGCCTGATCCATCTGATAATAATCCAGATAATCGATTTTTAACTCTGTCAAAGATTCTCCACAGCCCGGACAGATAGTCCGGTGTCCGCTTAACATATGTAAAAAATTACAATTTTTGCAATAATGCATGTATATCATTTCCTGCCTTACTCCCTTCTCTGCATGTAGCTTATCTCATTTGCATCCCAACTCACGCTTGTCGCGCTTTATTTGTTTTGAATGTCAATATATAGATTACAAAAAACGACTACATTTTGCAATCAAATCCACTCAAATCCTTATTTCTTTTATCTGCAAAAAGTGATATCATCTGACAATAATTGACTTTCCTTGCTACAATTCCTTCTTTTTTTCTGTCGAATCATCCCAAAGACGGATGATTTCATACCGGTATTTCCACGCCAGCCAAAAGATCTTCATGTCGTCTATAAAATATCTTCTAAACAGTCTTCCCGGCTCTTGAAAAAAGCGGAAAAGCCACTCCAACCCAAGCCTTCGCATCCAAAGCGGAGCACGTTTTACCATCCCGGCTTCAAAATCAATCGCCGCGCCAAAGGGAAGCGCCACATGAAAATCCATCTTCTCCCGGTACTGATAGATAAATTTCTCCTGTTTCGGAGCGCCCAGTCCGACAACAAGGATCTGCGGTTTCTTCTGATTGATGATCCGGATTGCTTTATCCACTTCCTTTTTATCCCGTTCAAAGCCCATCGGCGGAGAATACGAACCCACGATCTTAAGTCCCGGATATTTTTTGGTAAGCTTACGCTTTGCCTCCTCTGCCACACCTTTCGCTGCTCCAAATAAAAACATGGTATGTCCTTCTTTTGCCGCCATCTCACAGACCTTTGGAAGCATATCCGCTCCCGGGATCTTCTCCTTGATCGGACATCCCAGAGATTCCGCAATCCACATAAGAGGCGTCCCATCTGTTAAAATCAGATCCGCTTCCTCATAGATTTTTCTAAATTCCAGATCCTTTTCGATCTTTACCACATGATCTACATTGGGCGTTACCACATAATGTTTCCCCTCTGTACATGCCAGAACACCGATTTGACGGACCGCCTCCTCAAATGTGATATCGTCCAGACAGAGATTCATAAACTTACGGCGCGTGACAATTGGAACCTTTTCTTCATCCCCACGAGCCGTTTTCCGTTTTTTAAATTGCCTGCTTCCGATGTAAAGCAACACTGCCGTCGCAATAATGCCAACGGAATCAAACGCTATATCCTTCAGATCGCCATAACGTCCCGGAACAAAAATCTGAAAAAATTCATCTGCAACAGCCACGCACATTCCCAGAAAACACATATAAAACATACGTATCTTACCGCTGAATCCGTTTACGGTAACAGCAAAGCCGATCATAAGCGCCAGAAAAGCATATTCGCCAATATGAGCGATCATCCTGATCAGTGCATCCAACGCTTCGATTGCAGACAGCTTTGAAGCAGTAACATAGGCACTTTCCCCCGCCATCAGATGAAGCAGTCCCATCGTCAATTTCCTGCTGGTATCTCCTGACGCTACGCCATTCTGCGATGATAGGATAAATATGACAATGATTGTCGCAAGGGCGGGAGCCCAGCATAACGTCCTGAGAATAAATTTCTTTCCGGTCAACCATATGTAGCATAGGTTCATCCGAATATACCCTTGGGGAAGCTGCCTGCACCGGCTGATGATATAATGGCTCCAATAAAGAAATCCTTTTTTCCCTTCCTTCTGAAGTTTTCTTTTAGTGTTGCAGTAGACATTCAGTCCATAATCTACTCCCACCATAATACCGTCAAACATCCCCCGATGCGCTGCCATCCACTTCTCCTGCATCGGTGACGGCATGGCGATCCATATGATATCCGCCCCGGAATCTTTGATATATTCCGATAGGATATCTTTGTCATCAATCGACCTGTCATTATATTCCCATCCACCGGCTATAACGGCATGGGGATATTCCGTCTTTAATTTTTCGAAAAGACATTCCTTCATAAGACTGCCGTCTTCCAAACTTCCATAACCGGAAGACCACACAAAACAATGACTGCATCCCGGTTTTTCTTCGCTCGCTTTAAGTACCCGCTCCATCAAATCCACCACATCAATTCTCTCCGCACGGGGATATCCCTGAAAATGCATCTCCGATGAGATCTGATGGCTGTTGGGCAGCGTAAGGGCAGCCTGATTAATTAGCTCCTGATATTCCGCATTTTTTCTTGCATACATTACATCATCTACACTGACGTTACATACATACTGCCCCTTTTTTTCCTGATCGTTCCCAGCCAAAAAGGTCACTGCATCTTCCACAGTGACCACAGAAATCTCCGTATTTAGGATTTGACATCTCAGCTCATTTAACATGGTTCATTATTCTCTTATACTCATTGTATTGTTTTAAAATACTCTATTGTTTTCAGCAGTCCTTCCTCCAGAGGTACGGTGGGTTCCCAATCCAGTTCTTTCTTAGCAAGATCAATAACAGGCTTGCGCTGCAATGGATCATCTGAAGGCAAAGGCCGATATACTAGCTTTGAACTGCTGCCGGTCAGCTTTATGACCAGCTCTGCCAGCTGTTTGATCGTAAACTCACTGGGATTCCCAATATTCACCGGTCCAGTAAACTCCGCTCTGGAATTCATCAGCCGAACCATTCCTTCAATCAGGTCATCGACATAGCAGAAACTCCTTGTCTGGCTTCCATCGCCATAGATCGTAATATCATCCCCCCTGAGCGCCTGCACAATAAAATTAGATACCACGCGCCCGTCTGATGGGTGCATTTTCGGTCCATAGGTATTAAAGATACGCATTACTTTGATCTCTACCCCATGCATACGATGATAATCAAAAAACAAAGTCTCCGCCACACGTTTTCCCTCGTCATAGCAGGAACGAATCCCGATAGGATTGACGCATCCCCGGTAACTCTCCGGCTGCGGATGCACCTCCGGATCGCCATACACCTCTGAGGTAGATGCCTGTAGGATCCTTGCATGTACTCTTTTGGCTAGTCCCAGCATATTCATAGCTCCCAAGACGCTGGTTTTCGTCGTCTTGATTGGATTGTACTGATAATGGATCGGGCTGGCGGGGCATGCCAGATTATAGATCTGATCCACCTCCAAAATAATCGATTGAACAATATCATGCCGGATAAATTCAAAATACTGATTTCCCAGCAGATGACGGATATTATCTTTATTTCCGGTAAACAGATTGTCCAGACAGATCACATCATTCCCCTCTTTAATCAACCGTTCACAAAGATGGGCTCCTAAAAATCCCGCTCCTCCGGTCACCAAAATCCTCTTTCCCATTCTTTTTTCTCCTCTCACATAATCATTCAGTTAGGTGATTGTGAAACGATGGTATTACATACTTCCGTTGCGCAACACAGACATATCATCGCCGGGCACGCTTCCGCTGCGTGCGCTCTGCAGCGGCGCTAAGATGCCAAGATACAGCACCTAAGTGCCGGCGAGCGCACAAGCACCCGGCGTATGATATGGTCTGCATTGCACAACTGCTTTATCATTTTTCGTTCCACAATTCTGTTTATGAGGTTTACATAACTCATGTTTTGAAAATAGTTGTTCCAAAAATGATTTCATTTATGATTTTTTTGGAACAACTATTTTCAAACAAAGAGTTATGTAAGCCGGGTTTAACTCTTTCGGTTGGAGTTTTTTTGAAACACAACAAACCACGTTCATAAATAAGTATTTTCTTACACTCACTTAGACAGCAGAATACGGATATACGGCGTAATACTATGATACCATGCCGGCAGCAATCCGTAGTTCTTTCGGATAAAATGATACCAGTCATGTTTCGGCAGTCCTTTCGGTCCCTCTTTCAGCGCAAGACGCTTCCTTCGCGACAGGGAAGTATCCTTCCATGTCCCTTCTATCCTATTGTCATCACATTCTCCAATATGCGCATCGCAGTTAACAATCTTAAATCCCTTTTTTGCCGCCCTCATCCCATAATCAAAATCACCCATACTGTGAATATATGCCGAATCCAGCCTGCCTAACACACAAAAGGTGTCTGTTGTCATCATGATGCAGTTACAGTTAAATGTATCGCAAACTACCGGCTCCTCTGAAGGCTCGATCATCTGATATCTGGCAAAATGTTTTGATGTCATCTTTATGCCGCCATAACTCATTCTTCCGGCACTATCTACCGTGGAGCCCACCACAATATCCGCGCCGGAACACTCCAGTCGTCTCAGCATCCGTTGAAGAGCCTCCGGATAAAAACAGACGTCATCATTGACCAGCATTACATACTGATATGGTTCCGGCTGAGACAGCACATAGTCCATACTGTAGTTCATCCCGCCACACCAGAACAATTGCCCTGTTCCCTGCAAAAGCCTGATCTGGTATGGCAGGCTCCGCAGCGCTTCCGGCGTCCCATCCGTACTCCGGTCATCTGTCACAATAAACTCCAGTTCATAATTCCACGCCGGAGTCTCCTGCTGCATCCGTTCTTTTGCGGCAGCCAGAGAAGAGATACACGTCTTAGTCTTTTCCTTCCTGTTATAACAGGTTAACAGGACTGCAATTTTCTGTTGTCCGATCTGCCTATGCTGTTCCACTTCCCAACTCCCAATCATAATCTTTTAAAAACTGCAGATCCGTCTGCCGCTCAAATGAAATAATACCCGGCTGGCAAAATCCACACGCTTCTTTGCCGATAACCTTCCGGTCTTCTCCGCCTGTAGATACACTTTGTAAACATGTCTGCACCAGAGGATATTGCACCGGCTCACATCCAGTTCCTTTTGCAGAAGATAGATCTCTTTTTTTCTCCCGGCATTATCCTGTCCCGTCTTATTGTCCCCATACATCCGATAGACGGCATACGCTTCATGGGTATAGATGACTTTCTGCTCCTCAAACATTTCCGCAAAAAACTTCCAGTCAAATACATAATGATACTGCTCGTCCAAAGATTTATGATGATTGCGCCAAAAAACGGAAGGTTGCATGATATAATACCATCTTTTGATCACCCATGCGCTGACATGCCGGTCGGAAGCATTGTACTCCGTCAGTTGCTTTTCCTTATTGCAGTACCAGCCATCCCCCACCAATACGCCGACATCTGGATTCTTGTCGAACCGCTCCGCAACCCGTTCCAGAACATGGGTATCATAATAATAATCATCTGAATTTAACCAGCATACAATATCTCCCGACGCACGCTGCAATCCCTTATTGATCGCCTGCGCCTGTCCATGGTCACGCTCCCTGATATAGATGATTCTGGGATCCTTGACGCAATACTCTTCTACGATCTCCTGCGTTCCATCGTCAGAACAATTGTCGATGATAAAATATTCTATCTCCCGATGGGTCTGATTGATGACAGATTCAATTGTATCCCTGATAAATTCCGCCTGATTCCAGGTAGGCGTGATCACTGTTATCTTATTCACCTGACTGCTCCATATTTGTCTGTAATATTCTGTACAACTCACGGATGACCCCATGGCCGCCCTTTGCCTGCGAAACCCAGTCGGCAATGGCAAGGATCTCTTCTTCCGCGTCCGCAGGGGCGCCCTTGATTCCCACCGTCATCATGGCATCATAATCATTCAAATCATTGCCGATGAACATCACTTCCTCCAACACGTATCCTTTCTTCTGGCAATACTTCATCACCGTGCTCTTTTTATCCGAAACACCGTGAATGATATCTATCTTCAGCTTTTCCGCTCGCCTCTCAACTACGGGATTAGTCTCTGTGGAAATGATCACCTGATCGATTGACAGCTTTTTGATCTGGGAAACCCCGTAACCATCCCCCCGGTGTACAACAACGCTTTCTATCCCATCCTGACTCACGATAACACGGTTATCCGTCATCACGCCGTCAAAATCATAAATAATAAGTTTTAGCTCCTTCATCCGCTCTCTGATCCCTGTCATAAAAATCCCATGCCTTTCCACAGTCTGCAATTTGTGCCTGCGGCACAAATCGCGATTGAAAAATCTATGATTTTTCAATCTACCTCTCAGTCAGATCACATGCCTGCTTTTCTTCTGCGTCTATAATACTGCATTACCATACCGATAAACTTAAGATTCGTCACCACATACCGTTTCCACAACCTTCCCGGTTCCTGACAGAACCGATACAGCCATTCCAGATAATGCTTCTGCATCCACTCCGGGGCGCGCTTTACCGTCCCCGCCTGAAAATCAAATCCTGCTCCGACGCCGAGCATAACGCCGCACAGCATATCCTTATGTGCCCTCATAAAATACTCCTGCTTCGGCGCGCCCAGTCCGATCCAGATAAAATCAGCACCGGAAGCATTGATGCGTTCTATCATCTCCCGATCTTCCTCGTCTGTCAGCGGACGATATGGCGGGGATTCCATCCCCACGATCTTTAACTCCGGATAATCTTTCACAAGCCTCTTTCTCAGCGCTTCAATCGTCTTTGGACTGCCGCCATAGAAATAATGCGATAATGTCCCGCTCCTTGTCGCCTCCCAGATCCTGCCCATAAAATCCGGTCCCGCGATCTGCCTCGCCTGAGAAAATCCTCTAAGTCTTAATAGTTTTGACAAGGGTCTCCCATCCGGCATGACATAGGACGCTTCCATCTGTACCTGATGAAATTCTCTGTCTTCGTGCGCCAGAACCGTAGTATGCGCATTAGCAAAACTGATATAACCGCCTCTGAGTTCTTCCACTGTCTCCACAACATGGCTGACTGCTTCTTCCGGATCAGAAACCACGATTTTAATGCCAAAAAGCTTTTTTCTCTTTAACAAATCAGCATCTCCTTTGTGATTACAATTTCACAGCTTTCTTTACAATATTAACAACTTTTTTGATTCCGAAATATTTTCGGATATATGCCTTATCATATTCCACATCCCGCCGTACCGGCACATTCTTTTCCATCGGAAAACGCATCTCGCCATAGGAAAAATCCTCTACAGATCCTTCCTTAGTATGGGTTGCGTCTTCTCTGTCAAAACCGATATTACAGATCAGGTTCTCACGGGGTACGATCCCAAGTCCCTTGTGCTTATGCCGACAGTAATCCCACTGAATATCCCAGGTATCCAGCTTTTTCGTATATACCCGATCCACATTTCGCCTCATAAATAAATAAGCAAATCCGCTCTGCACTTTTTTCAGGGTTCCCGCTTTCTTCAACTCCGGCCAGTCCGCCACATTCACATCATATTTTTCCCAGGCACGGCGCCATGTCGCCCAGCCCCAAATACTGGAAAAGCAGGAAAAGGTATAAGGCGTGTCCATCTTATGCTTCCTAACAAGATTCAAACCTGACACCATCATGACCCGTGGATGATCTTCATACGCATCCAGCATCTCCTGACAGAACCGGAAAAATTCCGGCACCGGAACAACATCATCCTCTAAGATGATTGTCCTCTTTTCCCGAGATAATACCCATGTAATACCGGAAGATACCCTGTCCCGGCACCCCATATTCGTTTCCGCGTAATTTTTATAAACCTCGCAGTCCCAATCAATATGCGACTCCACATACTGCCTTGTCTCCGCCACCTTCGCGACATCATCTTCTCTGCCCTCCCGTGGAGCATCACTGATCAGATACAATTTTTCCGGTTTCACCTCTCGTATTTTCTCAAATACCTCTTTTGTTGTATCCGGACGGTTAAAAATTATAAATGCCACCGGCGTTGTCAGTTTAAAATCTTCCATCTCTTTCAATTCTCCTATATAATAGTCTGTTTCCAATCGACGGAAATATTACTAAAAAATCTAAAGTGCATCATTGATGATCTGTCATTTCGATCCCCGGCCAAACAACACAACTCCGAAGGTCTGCAGAAGAAGCTTACAGTCCAGCCATAGCGACCACTGATCAATGTACTGCAGGTCAAGTTTTACCACTTCATCAAAATCTTTAATATCACTACGGCCGTTTACCTGCCACATCCCTGTCAGTCCCGGAGTGATGCTCAAACGTCTGCGGTAATAGGAATTATATCGTTCAAATTCATTGTTTGTGGGCGGCCTCGTTCCCACAAGACTCATATCACCCTTTAATACATTCCAGAACTGCGGCAGTTCATCAATGCTGGTCTTTCTAATAAACTTTCCAACCTTGGTGATCCTCGGATCATCCTCCAGTTTAAACATCAATCCCCGTACTTCATTTCGTTCCTGAAGTTCCGCAAAACGTTTCTCCGCATCCTGATACATGGAGCGGAACTTGTACATCTTAAATCTTCGCCCATTCTTTCCGATGCGCTCCTGCCGGAAGATCACAGGTCCTCTGGATTCAATCTTAATGGCAATCGCCACAAACGGAAAGATGACCGCTGTCACCAACAGTCCAATGATACTTCCTACAATATCCATAAACCGCTTGATCATCAGGCGGCGGTAATCCATATTCTGCAGAGAAAATGAGACAACGGAAAATCCTGCGAAATTTCCTGCCTCTTTCCCTTCCAGATTCAATTCATCGATCTCGATACTATAATGACACAGAATCCCCATAGCCTCGAACTCCATGATCATCTCCTTCACGATCTCCAACTCTGTCCTTGGCAGGGAGATAAATACCCTGTCAAGAATATTTTGGGTGGCAGTCTCAATCAGACTCTCCCGATTTGCAATAACCGGTATGCCGCAGATTTCCTCCCCCACCATATCCTTGTCCATGATCGCTATCGATGTCAATTCATAATTCCAGTGCGGTTTTTCAAGGATCTGTGTGACGATCCGCTCTGCATCCTTCACCTCAGTAATCACCATGAGTTTATCACTGTTGACGCTTTTTTTGTACCGCTTCAGCATATACTCCTTAAAACAGATATGAAACAGATACGTCAACAGGAGATTGAAGCAGGCAAAATAGATCATAACCAGTCTGGCAAAGATCCCCGCATTCTTCGTGAAAACAAGAAATGTACTGCTCAGCAGAACCAGAATGATATTATATTTCCCATCCGCTATAAGCTCCTTAAAATACCCCCGTTCAAAAAAATCCCTGTTCCAATCCGTCATGACGGAATAGAGCAGCGTTAGCACCATCAGAAAGATGCCATAGGCAAAATACATCTCCTGATGATCATCCACCTGGAAATCGCCAAAACGGATCAAAAGTGCTGACACATAAGACAGCATTACGCTGCAAAGCTCAATTATGACCAAACTATAGGTTTTTACAACTCTGCTTTTCCGATAAATGTGATTCATAAATCCCTCTGTTTGATTAATGACACAAACCTTTCTTTAGTATCCATCTTAACTTCCGATCCAGATATTCCCACCTTCCGATCCGGTGTTCCTTAATTGACGCATAACCCTTATGGAAATCTAACGCCATTCTAATCAAAAATCTGCGATACGGTCTTTCCTGCCATAGTTTGAATTTATCAAATACATAGCTGTTTTCCCAGAAGATCAGCCCTTCATCCTCCAAACAACTTCTCGTTACCTGTGTCTCCATTAATCCAATGGACACCAACGGACTGGTACAATCGGCATATCCCGGATTTTCTAACAATATCCTCAGATAATAATCGATATCCACCAGCCATTTCAGTCGTTCATCCATCAGTATTCCCCGATTCCGAACCAGAACCGCGCTTGGCGCGCCGATCATATTCACCAGAAACAGATTACGGACATCCATATCCAGTTGCCATCGTTCTATATCCGAAATACATCTGACAAATGATTCTCCCTCATTAACACATCCGTCCGCATCATATTTTATCTCTTTTGTACCACAAAATGCAAGATCTACCTCCGGATGAGTATCCAGAAGTTCCACCAGACGCAACAGGCTGTCCGTATCACTGAAACAATCATCATGATGCATGATTTTTACATAAACTCCCTGTGCCATCCGCAGCGCCGCGTTGGTATTTGCTGTAGGTCCCAGTCTGGATTTGTTTTTATGATAATCCAAATTCAGGTCGGCATTCTTAAATGCCAGTTCCTCCACATCTCTCCGATCGGAATCATCGGTCAGATAGATCCGGTAATCCTTAAATGTCTGAATCCTAATGGATTCCAGCAGCCTAGCCAGAGACGCGGCATTATTATATGCAGGTATACAGATTGATACTTTCTCCATTTGCGTTGTCCATTCCGAAGCAGTTCACGGTATTGTTATCTCTGCGGCATCTCACAAATGATCCACAAAACGCTTCTGATTTTTTTATTATTTCACGGCCGCGGCTGCCGGCCGGAATGGTCATGTCTGGATAATCTGCCAGAAATCTTCGTACAGACAGCTTTTTTTATCTGCAACACCGTACCACCGCGAGGGAGCAATTACATCCCTGCTGCCGCTAAGCATCTGCGCCCACCATGAAAAGGAACTGTTGGACAGGATCCTGTGTTCGGAAAGACTCATTAGAACCAGTTCCTGATAATCCTCCTCCGCAATCTTGCAGACTTCCGTATCCGTACTGTTCCGGCAAAATTGCTCCTCCGCATAAGACTTATCATCCGAAAAAAGGAAAAATCTGGGATGCTCCAGCTTCCTGCGGTACTGCTCCATTGCTTCCCGATAATACTGCTCCGTGCATACCTGATGCATACCATCACCGATATAATCACCCCTCCTAAGGTGTACGCATACGCTCTCAGAATGACATAACCGTCTGACATAATCCGGATATCTTTCCGGCACACCGCTTCCTTCTATAATCTCTTCTCTCAGGACACGCTCCATGGATCTTGCATATTCGGGAACCTGCCAGTAACCATAAACAATATTGACATCCGCCGTCAGCCTGTCAGGACCTGGATGTTCCCGTTCCACAAGAAGGTTCAGGATCTGTCCCTTTTCTACCAACCGTTTATTCTGTTCTCTTTCAAGATCAAGCAGCCTCCCCATACGATTTTTCCTGCGGATATACCACGGATTCAGAAGGGTTTCAAAACGCCTCCCTGCGCCTCCTGCTACCCGGTCATATTCCTCCTTTGTCAGAATGATGCCATCATGCTTTAACGCAAAATGCCCCAGTGCCTCTTCATAGCCTGCATGATGCTTCATATCCGCTTCGGAAATATGGCTGTAATCCAGATAGAGTTCCATTTCGCTCTGTTCCGCCATATAGCGTGCATACGCATAAGTAAATAACTGATTGCACATTCCCACATTCATGGTGCGAACAATGATTTTTCCTGCCATTCCATAATAACCATGCCTTTCCGTAACCTGTAAATTCTAATGCACTTTAGTGCTATGTCGCAGGCGGTTATACAAACTTTCAAAGGAACTGACCAACCTATAACAGGGGTATCCGACCTGAAACGCCTTCATTCGGATTCTCTTAGCCAATGGCCAGTGCTCCTTCACAAAATAATCACGGTAAATCTTTCCAAACCAGCGGCGCAGATTCTTTCGTTCTTTCCTTACCGTGATGCGCGCATAAAACCGGATAACAGAATAGATCGTCATATTCAGCTCCATCAGATACAATTCTTTCTCTCCATGACTTTTATAAAAATCCATTCTGAGCAGTCCCGCTTCCAGCGCCGGTTCATAAATCCGATAGGCATTTTTCGCCATGATACTGCCTTCTCGCTGACGATAATAATATAATGGCTGTGATAGTACGGCAATCCGCTTGGCCTGATAGATCAATCGGTAAGTAGTATATCCGTCCTCAAAAATTTTCCCCGGCGGATAAAAAACCAATTCGCCGTTCTCATAAAAGCAATCCTTGTGATAAAGTTTATTCCACGCCACAAGACATTGCTGATTTCCAGACATGGTATATAACTGTTTTTCCGCCTCCTGTCCGGTAAGAACACTGACACTGCATTCTCCAGTTTTTTCTCTGCCGTCCACTTTTTTGTTCGGAGACAGTGTCCCGTCGTTTCTGTCTCCGGAAGCGATCGGATATCCATCCTCGCTGATTTCACAAATGGCACACCATGCCATCCGACTGTCGGTAGAAACAGCAGCGTCATACAGTGTACTTATCATTTTCTCATGGATCACATCATCCGAATCTACAAAGACCACCCAGATACCGGTTGCTTCCCGCAGACCACTGTTACGTGCCTCAGAAAGACCGCCGTTTTCGCGATGGATCACTTTGACGCGCGGATCTTTTGACGCATATTCGTCCGCTATCTTCCCGCAACGGTCCGGCGAGCCGTCATCCACCAATATGATCTCAAGGGAAGAATAGGTCTGTCGGAGAATACTGTCGACACATTCCCGCAGATATTTTTCTACTTTATAGATCGGTACAATCACACTGATCAGTTCCGTACTGTCATCTGCCCTTTTCTCCATAACGCCCTTTCTGTTTACTTCGCACAACCTTTATTTTAGTTCTAGTATTTACCGAAACGCTTTAAAAATGCCCGCTGTAGCTTACTAAATCCATAACCGCAGAATCCAGAGATATAACGCCCGAGAAAACGTAAATATTGCATGCCTCCTGTTTTTCCCATATGATATACCTTAAGAGCCTCCGTCAGACCGTTCTTCTCAGCCGTCTCGTAAAATGGGGAACAGGTTTGGGGAGTCAGCTCCTTACGATGGCGAAACAGATACCCATAATCGGGAAAATGGCGGATATCGCTGACTCGCCTGTCTTTTCCGTTTAACTCCAACTCCACATGATACCCTATCATGTTTGAACATGCTTTTTGCATACGACTGATGGCATTCCACGATGATCCTGACACCTGCCGGTACGCGCCGAGACATTCCGGCAGATAATACAGATTTCCATATTGGAATAACCAGTAAGTGATATTATTATCATCAAAGTAACGCTTCGTGTTTTCCGTAGGCGGATGCTGCCGGAAAATGTTTCGGAACAGAAATCCATTGGACTGTAAAAACATCCATTTCCAATACTGCCATCTTGTATATTTTCTCTCTATCCGGGCACGGGACAGGGGAAAAGACTCTCCCGTATCATAGACCATGGAAAGATTATGGGCACACATAATACAGTCACTATTATCAGGATGTTCCAGAATATCCACCATCCTCTGCAGCCTGTCCTCCGACAGATAATAATCGTCACCGTCTAGAAAACTGATATATTCTCCCTCGGCATGGGTAAGAAGATTCAGTCGGTTGGCAGCGGAACGTTCCACCCGGTTGTAATCTATACCCTTCTCCCTCGGCATAACATAAAGACGGATTTTTTTCGGATATTTTTCCAGATATCCCTCGATAATGGATCTTGTTCTATCAGTGGAACCATCATCACCTACCAGAATTTCATATAAAAAATCAGTTTTCTGCCTCAACACAGTATCAAGTGTTTCCGCAATATACGATTCTATATTATAAGTTGTAATCAGGACGCTTACTTTCGACAATGACTCCGCCTCTCCCATATTTCTATCTTGCCGCTACTTTTTCTGAAGATCATGAATGGAGGGAATCCACCTAAGAAATGGAACCCTGTGTATTCCATGCCAAATCCTTCGTACCCACTTTCCATTATTATCATAATTGGAAACAGGTTTACGATATGCCGCAGAAAGTCCCGCCCATGTCTCCTGAAAAATCCGAATCCATTCTCCCATAATCCTGTCAGGAAGAAATTCGTTTCTTGCGAATTCCGCTGCCGCCTGCCCCATGCGAATATTTTTTTCTTTGTCCAAAAGAAGATCAACGATCACTGATGCAAGCTGTTTTACATCTTTATAAAGAATTCCCGTTTTCCCATCCTGTACCGTATCCAACAGACCATTTTTGCGGCGTGACACAACAGGAATACCACAGGCTCCCTTTTCGATTGCAGATAAGCAGAAAGTCTCCGTCGCCATGGGATTGACTACCCCCACTGCCGACTGTCTGTAGATCTCATACTTTTCCTCCCCCATGATCCCATGAAAAAATACGGAAGGCAGCAGTCTGCCCTCCTTATCGCAAAGAAAGGGAAGAAACAGCTCCTCGTATTCCTTATCCGCGATCCCCATGGCTCCCATCACGCTGTTCTGGTCGTACAGCTTTCCGGAACCGATGACATGGAGCTGCGCATCCGGCACCTGACTGATGATCTCTTTCCAAGCCGCTGCCAACAAATGAAAATTTTTATCATATGTCAGGCTTCCGGTATAAGTCACATACAGCGGATACTTATCCCCTCTGACCATCTCCCCCGCAGGCGGCACGAACATATTCCTGACCACATCCATCTTACGGATAATGTTATCATCCAAATAATAATCATACATCTCCCGCCCGACGCAGATAATACGGCTGACAGCCTCCCACCGATCCAGCAGACGGATCTCTTCAATCGTCAGTTTATTGTGCATCCAGACAATATATTTTAATGGATAATCTGCCATCAGTTCATAGGTTTCTTTTGTCTGATGATTTCTGATCAAGATCATCCCGTTCCCATCTAATACAGCCCGTTCCAGCGCTTCCCGGATAGAATCCACTTTCTCTGCTTTTTTCGCCGGAAGGAGATTTTCTTTTAACTGATACACCGTATAGTCAACCGTATCCTGATAATGATTCAGATATTTCATCAGAAGCAGAAAACAGAATGCCGTTCCGCCGACTCCGGGATTGCCGGATTCCGGATGAGAAAGATCCATATGCTCCATCTCATCTTCCTGAAATAGTATTGCCAGCTTGATCATTCCTCTGGCTCCTTTGCTTCAAAATATGATTCGTCTACTACCAGATTATAGCCGTTTTTCGTGCAGCCGGAATCCAACAGCTCATCAATATAAGGGATCAGCTCCTCCGGGTTCGGCACTCTGTTGATTGGACTTTTCATTGCTGTCATTTCCTTGATTCTTGGATCCATTTTGGATAGGAATTTGGTGTCCATCATGATCGGAGAGATCCCATTGATCTTCAGATTCTTCCCTCCATACTCTGAGGCTGCCGCCTTCATAGCTCCCAGCAGCGCATATTTTGCTACGATATAATCTGGCATAAATTTTGGCGGAAGTTCATCCTCCACATAAGAGGAAAGCATTACCAGCACCCTGTTGCCATATTCCTTTTGCATCAGTGGAAGAAACTCCCTTGTAATAATTAAGAACGAATATAGCTGGACATTCATCTCCTGCCTTAAATAATCCGTATCGATCTCCCGATAACGCATATAATCAAATGTGACCGCCGGAAAATGAAGAATATAATTGGGATATTTAACATACTGCATCACTCGATTGACAAGTTTCAATGCCTGATCCTCATCCGTCAGGTCAGCCTGTAGAATTTTTAACTCGATCCCGGAATATTCCTTGGCGATCTCTTCCAGCTTATCCTTATTTTTATAATAATGCGCAAATATTAAAATGGGATTTTTGGCGTTTTTGCGGGCATGTTTTGCAAGACTTCTGATATATTCCACAGCAACATCAGAAGACGCTCCAATGATCAAATACGTTTTACCGAAATCTCTGCGTTCCTTCTCCATACCTTATAGCTGCCTTTCCAAATCACTATTCCCTGACGGATCACGCTTTACATCCAACAACCAGCGTCGCCCTCGATACTTTCTTTCCCTTCGCATTTTTAATATATGCCTTTATTTTCACTCTCCGAAATCCCTCATGAATCTCCATGACCTCCCCCGTCACCGTCAGTTCGTCCCCTTCATAAACAGGCGCGTTGAACGTCGTATGGATCTCATGGAAGATACAATGCTCTCCCGGCAGATAAACCCCTGCCAAAGTCGAATAAAAGGATGCCGTAAGCATCCCATAAACAAGCCTGTGTTCATATCCGTGTTCCCTGGCATATGCTTCTGTCAGATGCATCGGATTAACATCCCCCGAAAGAGCGGTAAACTGCTCCTGCATTTCTTTTGTAACAGTCACCTGAAAGGATTCTGTCATCCCCGTAGTCAATTCTTCCAGTGTGTAATGATTCATTTGTTAAAACCAGCCTTTCTTTTTCAGGATCATATATCGATACGGTCCCTAAAATTCTTAAAGACTTCAATTCAGTGGCTTTGTATAATATCAATCATTTCTCCAACATTCTTCATCCCCACAACATCTTTCATCTGAAACTTAAATCCAAAAGCCGACTCCACCTCAGAAATCAGCGTAATATGCATCAGGCTGTCCCAGTCTTCCACGTCATCCGCTGTTGTCTCTTCCACAACAACAATCGAATCATCCTCAAATACATCATGAAAGATATCATTTACTTTTTTTAAGATCTCTTCTCTGCTCATCATTCTCCTCCATGCATCTGATTATATCATATATTTTAGTATGCCACAAGCATCCGCTGTTATTCCGCACGCTCTATCCATGTTTTCTGTTTCTGATAAGCTGCCGTTATAATTTCATATTTTCCTTCTCCCAGCGGATGAAATCCCATCTCTTCATAAAGATGCTCCACCATTGCATTCTTAGGTGTCTTGATATATTCTCCCACAACTCTTACTGCGTCCGCCTTTTTGGCTTCTTCCAGCATCGTATTAACCACAAAGGTTTCCATCGTCCGTTTCAATACCCTGCAGCTCATCAGCCAGTTTTCAATAAACAACGTATCTTCTTCTTTCTTCATGACCACTAGGCTGATTAATCCGTGATCGCCAAACTTATCTTTCAAAGTAAAATACAGGGTAATATACCTATCGTCCTCCGCAAGTCCAGCTGCCTCCTCCTCCGTGTACCGTACTGTACGCAGATTAAACTGATTGGATCGCTGGGACAACTGCGCGATTCTGGGAATATGAAACGCATCAAACGGCTTCGCTTCCGCCACCATACCAAGCTGTTCAAGATATTCTTCATAAGTCGCAAACTGCTGTTTCAAAGAAGTTCTTCCTGCTTCCTCACGGTACTGTCTTGTTCTGTCCTGATCCGCCTCACTATAAGAAATCGTCTCAAACAGATTCTGTTCCTTCAGATAGGAAAGATACAGCGCCGGATCCTCCGGAAGCTCCGGCACAGTAACCTCCGGAAGCATACTTCTTACCAGATTCCGTTCAAAAGGATTGTCGTCTATAAATACAAAACTGTCCATGCCAAGATTCAGGATCTCAACAATTTTCTTGATATTACCCGCCTTATCCTCCCAGTTTGCGATAAAAACCGCGATATCCTCCAGCCGCAGTACCATTTCCGGATGCTTTAAAAATGGCTCCTTTGCCTTCTCCTCATCATTTTTACTGCATACTGCCAAGATAATGCCGCGCTTCGTCAATTCCTTAAGCCAGAGTTGAAATTCCTGAAATGCATGTCCTATACCAAGTTCTCCGATCTGGATGCCTTCCAGTCCGTCGTCTCCAATCACACCGCCCCACAATGTCTGGTCAAGATCAAGAATCACACATTTTTTTAACCTTGCCATAATCGCTTTGATGATGCTTATGACCTCTCTTGCGATTGCCGGAAGCGTCTCTGTGGAAAATGGCATCTTCGCGATATAGTAAAGCTTTTCATCATGAAACCTTTGTCTTCCATACAAATTCTGCACATAAGATATGTCTACAAGATAGATTCCCTCGTTCTGAGCCCCCTGCATTAAAAGAACGTTTAATTTTCTAAGCTGCCACAGGAAAGAGTTCTCTACACAATTGGCATAATTACCAAAGCTCCTGTCGTCTACTTCCGCAAAATTAAACTGCAGGATCTTCATTTTTTTGCCTGTTACCGGATGGTTATATTCCTGCAGTCTTTTCCAGATTCTGCAGATCTCCTCATATTTCTCCGCAGCAAATCTGCCCCTGTCGCCAATCGGCACTCCACAATATGCTTCATACAACTTTTCTGTGCACATTACAATCAATATTGCATCCGCCTGATACTGGTAAAGCTCCGAATCCGAATCCATCACCTGGGCAAAAATCTGATCATAATCCGTATCCAGAAGCTCCAGACCGATTCCTTCCTCGTATGCGTATCCGGAAACTGCCTGCGCGATATGCTGCGTCGCACAGTCCCCAATCAATACCATACGGAATTCTGCTGTATCCTTCTGCGCTTTTTTACTATTCTTTTTGAGTTGCAAAAATGTGGGTAGCATAGTTTCCTTCCTTTTTCTAACTTATCCTTTCATTTTCAATGCAAAATAAATAAAAAGGGAAATGTTACAAATAACATAGCCTCCGATTGCCCTCAACCATAATAATAAATGAATCTGCTTTGAATCTGTCTCATGATTCTCATTTTTCTCTTTATCAATTAATTCATTTTCCCCGTTTTCCACCCGATCCGGAAAATAACTAATTAAAAATCCGATTGCCCAGGCAATAAAAATACCATAAGTAAGTGTCCATGCGTTACAATAATTTTCCGTCATTATAATATCATAAACAGAATTTATCTTTTCTACATTGATAATATCTGCCGGATAAATTTGTTGTAGCAAAAGATAATTTACGGCATATGATCCGTGGAAAAAAATGAGAAAACCAACGGTCAAACTCAAAGACGCTATTGTCTCCAGCAGAACTCTTCTCAATAAATTTTCCCTTTTTAAAAAGATAAGAATACTTATAAAGGGAGAAACATAAATCAACCAATATGGATAATCTCTGTAACAGACTAACGTAGATAAAATAGAGCATAAGCCCAGATACAAATACCATTTGCCAAGATCCGGTTTCTCTGGTTTATTATGAAGATATGCAAAAAGGCATATGACGGAAAATACAATAAAAATTACGGAAATATCTACACCCATCAAAGATATTCTATTCTCTGTCATATCATAAAGCATGGCATGAAGACGTGTTTTTTTGGAAGCCGTTCCTAACGGATCAATCATTTTAAATGGTAAATCGATTAAAAAGCTGACAAGCAGTGGTGCAAATGTCTGCAAAGCGATTTTAAATAAATTTTTCTCCCTTAAAAGTATGATAGGTATAAAAATAAATAGCGCAAAAAATTTGCATTGTGCCGCAATGATAAAAAAGAACAAAAATCTCCTCTGATTGTCTTTTATCAAATTTTCCATAGCCAACAATATAAACATTATGCCAATCGTGTCTGCTTGTCCAATCACTCCAGCTACAGTTAATGCATATGTTCCGGTCAGGAACATAAATACTGCATTTTCAGCCTGTTCATTACTCATGGAAATCTCCAAAGCAATTTTTCTTAAGATTTTTCCCGAATATACAATCGCAATGATAGGATATAACTCACCCCAAATCTTTGCTAATGTATAATTTTGTATATTTGTATTTAGTATTTTTTCCAAAATATAAAGCGGCAATTGCCAGATACCCATAAGGATATTCATTACCATATCATAATTAGCCGGGTGTATCATTTCGCCATTTTCGAGAGATTTCAGGTTAATACTGTAATAATGAAAGAATTGTCCCGAGAACAATGCCTCCCAGACATTGATTCCCTGCCTGATATTAGAATTAATATCGCAATAATAGAATGTAATCCCGGTTAATACAAGAGGCACTAACACCATAATCTTTGATTTGTCAATTGCCTTTTTCATATTATATGACTCCTTTTTATTTTCTTCTCTCATATTCCTGTATCTGTTCTGACAAAATCAAGGAATACTGTTTTGCACCCTCCGAATTCAAATGGGCTGAGTGATTATAAAAATATTCTACCGGCAGGAAATAATCCTGCGGAATCCCAAGAATATCCGCATTCATATAATCCGTCATCTGCTGGTGATACTGCGCAAGGTCCTCCTCCGTTTCGATCAAGGAACCATCAATGATCATGGAATATGCTATTACAAAAGTAATATTCTCTTCCTCGCACCAGAGCGCAAATTCATTCAGCATATCCATTGTTTCCAGTTCCATATCCTCAAAGCATAAAGTATCTGTCGGAGATACCTCTGTTCCGATCAGATTGCCTTCCCTAAGAGCTGTCATATTACCTCTTTCATCAAAGGAATCCAGAGAATACACCTGCTCATTGCTGGAAATCCCGGAACGGACCATCTCCACCAGATCACCGGCAAATAAAGCGTATAGCTTTCTCCAGATCATTTTGTTGCGATAACTGTCCAGTGTTCCCACCCGTAAACTCCAATAGTGCGTCAACCGTTCCTTATCACTTTCCAAAGCAGCGGAAATCACCATAAAGTCCTCATTATACCAATTAGACTTTCCAAGCATATAAACGATCGTATCCCCTGGCTTTGCTGTCTCGTATAAAATATCTACCAAAACCGGAATCCCAATTCCCGCCTCGATACCAAGGATCTGAACCGGCCTGTCCAGTTCTTCCTCCATCACAGTTACATCAATGCCAAAGGGTACATAAGAGGAGCCAAATACGATCACCTCAGGATCCCTGTCTTCCTCTGCCAATGCCTGATATTGCAAAAGCAACGCCTTCTGATACGCATGATCATAGGCATCAGGGCAGATCTCAGACTGCCATAAAAACCAGAATAGCGCATAATATGCACCATACGCCAACCCCAGCACTACGATAAATTTTAGGATAAACAAACCAAATTTTTTCAATTCCTAACCTCTTTCAAAATTTCACCTGCATATTTAAAATACGTAGTATGCAAATCCCCCGCTGGACATATCTCCTTTTGTAATGTAGATCAGCAATATGCCCCCCACATAGACCGCGTAGCGCAACACCGCCGGGAACCTGTGAAATCTTTCATAAACATCGATTCCTTTGTATTTCATACCATCCACCACACCGAGGATCAACAGTGGAACAGCGATCAAGAACAAATCATAAACATGCCAATAGATAAATTCCGCCGTTTGATATACATTAGGCTGCGTAAACAGATTCCGCATCATTCTCATGGTCACTTCCATGGTATCCGGACGGAAAAACAGAAAACTGAAAGAAACCAGCAAAAATGTTCTGAGGGTACGAAGTATATCCATCCATCTGGAGGCAAATATCTTCGGTGCGCTCTGATTCACCTTATCATAAACCGGTTTTAACAACTCAGCTGAAATGATGATCAGCCCGCAGAACCAGTCATAACAAAGATAGTTCCAATCAAATCCGTGCCACAACCCGATCAGTGTCCATACAGCGGTCAGTGAAATTGCCGTAGGAAACACATTCATACCATAGCGGTTCTTTTTTTTCTTCATCGTTTTACGGATTTTATCGCACAACTTTGTTCTTTGTACCGGATAGAAAACATAATTCTTAAACCACAGCCCTAAACTGATATGCCATCTTCGCCAAAATTCCGACATGGATTTGGAACCATAAGGGACATTGAAATTTTCCCGGATCTTAATACCAAGCAGCAACGCGCTGCCGACCGCCATGTCCATATAACCCGAAAAATCCGTATAAAGCTGAACTGCGTATAAAATCATAACGATCAGGACAGTAACTCCATAATACCCTTCTCCCGTCTCATATACCTGATCTACTACATATCCGATCCGATCAGCGATCACCAGTTTTTTCATCAGTCCGAATGCAATCCGATAACATCCCCTAAGCGCCATATCATAATCAAAACGATGCGGTGAAAGCAGCTGATCTCTTAGTTCCTTGTAATCCGCAAACGGTCCCTGTAAAACATGGGGGAAAAACGAAATATATAACGCATATTTCAAAAGATTTTTCTCCGCCGGAACCGTCTGTCGATGTACTTCAATACAATACCCAATGCACTGTAGCGTGTAAAAAGAAAGTCCGAGGGGCATGATCATACTTGCAAACGGCATACGCATCACACATAAAAGCAATACAAACAGAATCACCGTTACTGCCACGGCATACCGTTTCTGTCCGGTCTTTTCGATCAGCAGACCGAAAGCATAGGAAACCAGAACTACCGCCAACAGAAAAAGCGCACTCTTCCAACCTGTCTGATAATAAAAATATCCATTGGCAAGCAGAAGAATGATCCACTGGAACTTACCGGGTGTCAAATAATATATAACAAATGTAACTGCCATGAATATGGCAAATTCTATCGTTGTAAAAGTCATATAAAAATTTATTCTCTTTCCCTTATAATGTACTGCGGTCTTTCTTTTATTTCATCATAGATCTTGGCAATATAGATCCCGACAATGCCGATGGAAAACATAATACAGCCGGTAGCAATAACCAATAATACGAGCAGTGTAGGATAACCCTCCACAGCAATTCCCATATAATGATCAACGACAGCGTCGATTGTCAGGATCAGTCCAATCACAAAAAATAATAATCCCACGACCACGATCATATACAACGGAGCAACGGTAAATGAGATCAGATTGTTACAGGCATACCTTACAAGAGCAACCGGCGACCATTTTGTCGTTCCCGCCACCCTGTCCTGTACTTCGTAATCAATAGCGGTGGTACGAAAACCTGTCCAGAAGGACAACGCCCTGAAAAAGGTATTTCTCTCCTTTAAACTGCACAGTACATCCACTACCTTCCGATCCATAAACTTATAATCCGAAGAGTCGTTCATATCCATCTTGATAAATCCGCTGATCATCTTATAAAATGTGGCTGCCATCAGTTTATGAAGAAAGGATTCCCTGCCACGACTGCTCTTCTTTCCCTCGATCACCTCATAACCTTCCTCCCATAGAGCGACCATCTCTAAAATCACTGATGGTGGATGTTGAAGATCCGCATCCAACACAACCGCAGCATCCCCATGGGATTCTCTAAGACCGGCAAAAATAGCTGCCTCTTTTCCAAAATTACGGGAGAAGGAAACATAATGAACTTGCGAATCCGCTTTACGAAGTTCTTTCAGCTTAGAAAGTGTACCATCTTTTGATCCATCATCTACAAAGATATATTCTATGTCCATTTTTAGAGGTTTTAATGTTGCCCGCACCGTCTGATAAAAAGTATCCAAAGATTCTTCTTCATTAAAACAGGGAACAACAATTGATAATAAACTCATCCCCGACCTCCATTTTCCTAATCTTCTATAACATTTTTCAGCCCGTGTACTTACGTATCTGCAATCCTACCGTCAGGATCAGATTTACGATTACACCAATAACCAGAATACCATATATCAACCGTCTTTTCCACTGTTTCCTGCACATGCCGCTCAGAATGACGATACAATATAAGAACGCAAAATACATAAAAATCAGCGTCCTATGCCAGGAAGCAAACATCGTGGGAGAAAGCATCAGCGCCATCCGCACTGCGAAACCACTTCCAAGCGCCCAGATCATGACCAATTTTATTCGCAATTCAGGTATCACCCGCCAAATCGTATAGACGGATGCCACAATAAACAATATCAAACCCAATACTTCTGAAATCTGCACAAATGTCGTTTTAAAATCCTCCATATAGATCGCCGGCGTTGTAAAATCATATCTGGTCTTATGACCGATGATAAAATCTTTAACGAAATAGCAGCCGGTAAAGATAATATCCACAGCAAGTGGAAAGCAAGCCACCACTCGGTCAAAACCACTTCTCCTAATTCCACCTGCGGTCTCTCCCCCGCCTGCTCCGCAGAGCGCCAACAGCAATGCAAACAGAAAAAATATTACATCCGGAATCATTACAAAATGTTCAAATACAAAGACCGAACAAAGCCGGGCTTTTTCCAGAAAATGCAGGTCGAAAAATTCCGGCATCCAGTTCTCCGCCTCCATAATTGTCCGTTCGTCATTACCGGGAGCAAGCATGGCAAACAGGATCCCTGCAAATCCGATCAGCACTGCTGCCAGCTCATACCATTTACTTTTTTTATCTATAAGCGCAAAAACAAATGCCATAGCAAATGTCATAGCCAGCATCGCCGCTGACTGCTCGCAATTTGCCGTAAAGATCATAGCGGCAAGATACAGCGTATATTTCCATGCAGGAATCTTCTCGCCGCGATATCTTTGAAAAGCACCACTCAGAGCATATAACAGCGTCGCCAGCGGCCACATATAATTGAGTGAAGTACATATCCATCCGGCAGAACCCATATGCATATAAGGGTAGGATGCAAATGCGAAAAATACAATGATATTTCCCCTGCTTTGTTTATCATTCACCAACAATACTGTCAGGCAGTGATAAACCAAAATACAGATCAATGTATCCAACACCTGCCATACGAAAAACGGCATCCTGATCAACGTAAACAGCACCGCTTCGGAAAGTACTCTGGAGGAATCCGTCAGATATCGGTCTACCAGAAGTTCAAAGAGTGAATCCCACTGGCTCCTGACAATAACAAAGAAAGCATCATCATTTGTAAACCCTACGAATGTCAGATGTAACAGGAAAAAAAAGACAGCATTAACCACCATCATGATCCCATACCAGTTTTTTTCCTGCCGATGCCTGCTTTCTGCTATCTCCATTACCATATCCTTTCCCTGTTTGATCTTTTCTTTTATTTGCTCTATCACACTTTTACTTTTTCTGATTCCTTCCCGACTTCCATTGCGCCACTTTTTTATTATAAAGATGCATCGGTTTTTTTACTACATCCAGAACCGCTTCGATCTGCTTGTCATCTTTTAGCTTCTTCTGATAATCCCGACCAATATACACCATATTCCGTCGAATCGCTTTTTCCTTATCCTGATCAAAGATGGAACGTAGAAAAGCAGCTGCATATTCCTCTTTCAGGTATTCCGCTGCCTGACTGTCCTCCCTTACGATGGGCGCTTTGATCATCTTCAGATACAATTCCTGATTCTCATTGATCTCTTTTACATATTCTACCACGCTCTTAAAATCAGAAAAATCGTGGCAGTTAACAAACGCCTCTGGGTTAAATTCCTCTGCGATCCGCGGGCTTCCCCAATAGATCGGGATCGTATCCGCCGCAAATGCCTCAAATATCTTTTCTGTTGTATAGCCGCTCATAGTGGAGTTTTCAAAGGCAATCGTAAAACGGTACTTTCTTGCAAACGCCATCTTGTCCTTCACTGGTCCGCCCACATTGTTGCGATATCTTCCTCCGCAATCCACTGTCTGGTAACGGTTTACCTCATCTAACATCTGCTCACGTTCTCCGGCAGCGTTGGGATTGGATACCACAAAATTACAAAAGCCCTGTTTTTGAAGATAATACTCATCCGGATGCTCGTGCTTCTTTTGAGCCGCTTCCGCAATCTTTTTATCATACAATAAATATAAGGGAAGTCTTAAATATCTGTCCTCAAAATCAATATAATGAAACCCCATGGCATAATCATACAGATTGAAATCAGGAATGATATTCTCCCCTACATAAAATATCTTAACGCAGTTATGATATTTAAAATGCTTATTGCCAAAGCAACTGCAGAATATATAATCCGGTTCTTCACTAATCTCCACATCATAATATTTTTTCAAAATATTATAAAAATAATTATCCGTCTTGATCAGATCGCTCCAAAAATCAATAAAATTAATCTTAATCTTTTTCATTGACCTCTTCCTTTCCGGGTCCCGCCCGATACAAATTCCAACCGATGAACAGCATCCATATTCCGTTTTTGTTAAAATAGGGCAAAAACGCCTCCGCCATAGCATACAGTGTAAATCCTAAGATCAATACCAACGCCGACATATCTTTTTTCCGGTACATTCTGTAAAACAGATAAAAGAGCGCCGCAAGATAAACCATCAGGAATACAAGTCCCTGATTATACATTGCATTTACAAATCCCACTTCCGTTGCTTCCATAAACCCCTGATATCCCCATAAAGGAATGGGATATTCCAGAAACGTTTTATGAATAAAAAACAGTCTCCCGGTGGTCAATTCATTCAAAATCTGCCAAAATCCCTCACCGGCCAGGGCAATTTCCACCGACGGCACAAAACAAACCATGGAGACCATGAGGAATAACACCTCTAGCGCCATCAACACGTTACCAATAAAATAAAAGGTTTTTCTTGTCTGATCAGTCTTAAAATACCTCACCAGCCAAAATGCCACAATCACACAAACAGCCGCCGTCATTCCCATTTTGGAACCCGCCATCCAAAATAAAATCATCGAAGCGGCAGCGACTACCGCCATCATCCACAGCTTCAACTGTTTTCCATAAGTGTACAAACCCAGAACCAGTGTCCGGAAGAAGAAAAAAGCAAACCCATTGGGATGATAAAAACCAAAACAGTATCTCGTCTCTTCCTCATGGCGGAAGTTCTGTGTCAGACTAAGGGTATTATGAAGTCCCAACGCTGCCAAAACCGCCGTACAGATCATAATGACCAGCGTCCCCCAGAAAAAACACTTGATCACCTGCTCCGCCTTCTGCTCCCTTCCGGCAAGCAGAATCAACAAAATCCGGAGGATCAAAGCAGAAGACTGCAGATAATAATACCCCAGTCCCACCACTGCGCAGATCAAATAGAGCTTCCAGTTTTTTTTCAGTTCCAGATGCATGCAGATAGAAATGGAGAAAAACAGCATCCCCAAAACAATAATCGCCGGTTCGTGGTATCCGCCATACGCGTAACCGGAAACAGAAACGATCAATTCACACAATATCCCCGCCCAAAAGGCAATCTTACCAATAGCATCCATTTTCCACGCCCTTCGATTCCGTTTTTAAATGCTCGCTTGCCAGAGGATAACTCCACGCGTCATTATAAAATGGTTTCAACACCGCAAAGTCATCCCACCTTGCTCCACGGACTCCAAATAACAGCTGTAGCGCACCACCCACATGAACCGCTTGTTTTCCGGCATCCCGAAGCTTTGCTGCCAGAGGCAGTCCGTATGCTCCGCAGGCAATCAGCGCAATATCAAACTCTTCCTTCATCGTCTCTTTAAACATATAATCCAAAGCATCAAACCAGCTTGGAAACCTCCCGTCCTCCTGCCCATACAGAGTCTGTACCGCCTTCACGCAGCGCAGTTCAAATTCCGGCAAGATATCGCTTCCCTGAAATAACTGCTCCCGCTTTTGATACTGTTCCAGAATACTTTCCTCAAAAGGATGAATACAGACTACCTTCTTTCCCTTAAGACACCTTGTCCATGGTTCCTTAGGACAATACCACGGTTCCAGACCTTCCAGCCTACCTAACAAAAGTTCCCGTCTTCCATAATGCTGCAGCATATAATCTTCCATCTGATTATACCACACGCCGATCATATCCATACTCTTTAAGGAATCCTGCATCAATCGTACAAATCGGTCAAACTCCTCCATATCCCCGAAAAACCCGGAAAGACAGATCAACAGACTCCTTGCCTCCTCTTTTTTCTTCAGAGACTTATTTTGCGGTTGACCACCGATCATCGCTTTTAACTCTGTCCCGCCGATCCTTCCTGCCGCAAAAGGTTTCCCGGACAAGATCAATTCTTCCAGTTTTTGATTGGTGTCCTCTATGGACAAAATCCTTTTTCCATAATAGGATTTCCTATTGCCCGGCACCTTAAGATGCACATCCATATATCTGCGTACTTTCCAATATAACCGCTTATAGCTCCATTCTAAATCCATATTATTAACCATGCCCTTCCACTTAAACCAATACCCAATTTTTCCTTGCAAGCGCAATATCTACATCCGCTTTATATCTGGACGGCGCTATCACGATGCTGTCTTCCTTTTCTCCCAGCAACGCTCCCCAATAACTAAACGTGCTGTTGGCAATGATCATATGCCGGCAGCAGCTGATCAACTGCATATCCACATAGCTTGCCTTTCCTTTATTATGCACCGGAACATAGTCTCCCAAAAAAGCAAATTCTCTTGTCACATAATCCATATCATCAGAAAAGACATAAAATACCGGATCCGACACTCTGTCTCTAATATACTCTGCCGCTTTTTTGTAATACTCCGGTCCTACAATATCAAAAGCATTGCCTACATAATCTCCACGCCTGACATGGATGGCCACTGACTGGCGCTGTTCCATTTCTTCCTTCAGCACACGGTTCTCTCCCTCTAAAGGCTGGCAAAACCGCAATTCTCTCCGCAGCATTTCTTCACACTTTTGAAAATAAGCGTCGGAGCAGAACACACCCTCAATATACCAGTCCTTTTTCTGATCTAACGTCTGATAAACAGGATTAAACTGATACTGCATCGGACCAAAATCAAAAATATGCGCATCGCTTGTATCCCTGTTCCTGTTCTTCCTCACTGCATTTTTTCTTGCCAGATAACGCAATGCCGCCAGCGGATAATATCTCGGATAATATTCGTGTACCCTTGCAATCTCTTCATAAGTCGCGGTCTGGAGCCTTATCCCAAATACTTTAGAAAGCTCGTATCCCTGATGCTCTTTATAATTACGGTCAAACCAAGTCAGATCTGCTTTTAAATCCTTCGATACATATTCCTGCATATACCGATAAAAACAGTATTCAAACATCTGATTACCAAGACCGCCGTGAAAGCGTATAATAAACAATGTCATTCTCCTATTTCGCTTATTTCTATATCTTATCCATCACTTTTATGATCTTCATGAATCAGGCGTGCAATCTCTTCCGCGTTACGCTCCTCCGAAAAACATTCCCTTGCCCGCTCTGTTCCCGCTTTTCCCATCTGCTTTATCTTTTCCGGATACTGCATCAGACATTTCATAGCCTTTACAAGCCCTTCCGTTTCATCATACAGATACCCTGTCACCTGATCCTTGATGATCTCCGGTGTTCCGCCGCTGTTTCTACCGATCACCGGCATACCATGCAGCATATATTCTACGGTCACCAGACCAAAGCCCTCATATTCGGAAGCAATCAATCCCACATCCATAGAATCCAAAAGCTCATGCACGTCTGTACGATAGCCGGTCATCTTTACCTGAGACAATCCTGCCTGCCGGATTTTCTTTTGCAGTCTGTCACGGTAGCCGTCTCTGCCATCGCCCACCAGATAGACCTCATATTCCGTCAATCCCTCCCGATTCAGACATTCACATGCTTCTAAGATCTGCTCCTGATGCTTCATGGGAAACAGATAACCGATATAACAAAACCGTATGGGACGCTCTGCCGTATCCTTTCTTTTTACGGGATATTCCCCACTGACACCGTCATAGATCCGCCGGATGCTGGCACCAGGATACCTTTGCTGATAATTGTCCTTTAAGGCGTCGGAAATCATCACAAGACACTCCGACTGTTCATACAGTTCACAGACTCTTTTCTCCGGATAAAAATATTTCATATGAAAGTGTTCCCATGAAAATTCCCGGATATGCCAGACATGCCTGCACTGAAGCTTTTCCGCAAGCATAGCCCCTGTCCCAATCACACTGGAATTGGAATAGATCAAATCCGGCTTTTGTCCGAAATGGGCTTCATCACATAGTATTTGATATAGGGAATCCACTTCCTGCATCAGCTTTTTTTTCCGTCTGACCCTTTTGACCAGAAACCGAAGCGGTGTGGAATAGACCGCCTGCCACTGCGTCACCGGATGGACGATTACCTGTATGTCCGCCTCCAACAGCTTCTCTGCCATCCCACCCTCTGTGGGAACTACCACAACCGGCTCTTCCCCGTATTTTGTCTTAAGAAGAAGAGCAAGATGAAACAACGCTTTATTGGCGCCATACATATTATCATAATGTGTGATAAATAATATCTTCATATTGATAACTATGCCTCTTTGGCATGCCTCCTTTGGCGGGCAAATCATCCGTATTATGGCATCTGTACCGCTTCTCCCAAAACTTCCTCTTTATCCCGCTTGATTGCAACGCCATCCTTGATCTCATAGATCATATCACAATTTCTAATCGTCGTCAGACGGTGTGCCACGATAATCATCGTTTTCGTGCCATGCAGGGAATCGATGGATTCCATAACAGCCGTTTCCGTTTCCGTATCCAAAGCGCTGGTGGCTTCATCCAAAACAAGGATCTCGGGATTCTCATAAAGTGCTCTTGCAATAGCGATTCTCTGACGCTGTCCACCGGATAGCCTGACGCCGCGCTCTCCCACCATCGTATCCAATCCCTCCGGAAGGTCACGGACAAAGGGCGCCAGCTGCGCTTCCTCCAGAGCATGCCATATCTTATCCTCTTCAATCTGATCCTCATAAACTCCAAACGCCACATTATTGCGGATCGTATCATCGGTCAGATATACTGCCTGCGGTACATATCCGATGATCTTTGACCATCCCGGAAGATTTTCATAGACATTCACGCCATCCAGCAGGATTCGTCCTTTCTGTGGCTCCAACAGACCTAAAATCACATCAGCCAAAGTCGTCTTTCCTGCACCGGAAGGTCCGATCAAGGCAATGGACTGTCCTTTCCTGATCGTCAAATCCAAATCTTTCAGTACTGTCTCTTTTCCGGCAGGATATTTCCACGTGATCCTATCAATCACAAGTTTCTGATCAAACTTTAAGGGTTCTACCTTATCTGGATCAATATCCCTCATCTGATAAGTCGTTTCGTTCTCAATGCTCTTCAGCATCTCATACATAGAATCCAGTCTGGGACGATTGTACATGATTGCGTTCAGATTCGTCGTAAGACGGCTGACCGCAGGGAACAAACGAAAGGATGCGGCAGCAATAATAGCAAGATTAGTCACAAAACCGGTAATATCATCGATCATATGAAGACGCAGGATCACCACTCCGATTAACCCGCCGATACACACCACCTCATACACATTGGTGGGAATGACATTTAAGAAATTATTACGCTTCGCCGCCCTTGCATTTAAGGAACAGGACTGATCAAAACTATCTTCAAAATATTTCTGACGATTCATCACCATGATCTCTTTAATTCCGGTAAATGCCTGCGTCAGATATTGCAGCATTTTTGCCTCGCAGTCCTGCCCGATCCGCCCAAACATCTTTACCAGCTTTTTCAGCCCGAAAAACAGGATCAGCATACAGGAGCCTAAAATCCCTACCAAAGAAAACGCAAGAATCGGATCCAGCACCACAATATACGCGCTGATTGCTATAATGGTAAATATCTCCGCCAGTACGCGGAAAAGATAAAAGAATACCGCGAACACGCCAACCACATCCTGATTGATCGTCCTGATCAACACAGAAGAATTCACGCCAAGATGAAACAGATAAGAACTGTGTAAGAATGTATTGGCGGTTTTAATAGACAAATCACGCTGTACACTGGTAGAATACCATGCCTGCACATAAGACGACATGACCAGATAGGCATTCTTCAAAATATATACAATGATGATCAGTATCCCCATAACCGTCATCATCTGAACCGGAGTATCCATCTGAAACCATCTGGAAAAAAAGGTGACATACCATTCATTTTTTGCTTCTTCCGGCGTCATGATAGTCTGAATAAACGGTAAAAGAGATGAAACGCCCAACAGTTCCCACACAGATCCGATCAACGCAATCGCCGTCACAAAAACATACTGCTGCTTCTGCTTACGGTTCATAATATAATTTAGTTTTTTCAAAATATCTTTCATTGCTTTCATGTGTTACATTATCCCTCCTACACGGTATTCAGCCGCCCGCATCCGTCAAATCTCCTGAGTTCCTTTCAACCTCTTCACCCACTCATAAAACATCAGAATTCCCGCCATATAAAACAATGCCATATTGTAAATCATATATCTGGTCTGGCAGAAAATAAGTGCTGCCGTCACGCCTACATTCACAAAGATACTGATCAGAATCGTCAGTCCAAACAAACCGGTTTGCCTTGTTTCCTTTTTCCAAAGGCATGCCGCCATCAGTCCGGTATATATCAGATACGCCGCAAGCGCATACCAGTCCAGAAATGCGTTTCTCTTTGCCACGGAATTGATCAGTCCGTTTCCCACCGAAGCCAGATATACTTTTAGGTAGGTTCCAAAATTATCTGCTAACAGTGATCTTACAATGACTCCGCTCATCCGGTCCGCTTCCTGCTCTGCTTCCAGTCCCTCCGCAAACCCCTGTTCCATAGCATATTCAATAAACATGGGCCCTGTCGTATCAACTGTGATCTTGTCATAATGAGCGCCATAATGCGCCTCTAAATTGCGCCATCCCGGCTTTGCGAAGCGGTAATTGCATTCCTTTTCCTCCAGAATATCAATCACCTGCCGGAACAGTTCCTGTACCACTGGCTCCTCAATCAATGCTGCGTCCTCTTTATCCGCTATATAAAGCGAAGTGGTAAGCACAAGATTCATATCTCTGGTATTCTGCGTAAATTCTCCCCGCATCACATAATTGTATAATCTTGTCCCGCCCAATGCGAGCAAAATACTGCACAAGATCATTCCTGTCACAGCTGCCATCCGTTTTAAATATCCCTTTTGACCAATCCAGCCAAGCAGCAGCGTCCCAAACAGTACGATATAACCAACCGCCATTTGCTTTCTGAGATCCATCATTACGGCAGCCAATAGAAGCGCATAGACCACATAACGCATACGCGTTTCCCACAATGCCTTCAATAGAAAGGCAATAAAGATCAGCCACAAAGAAAGAGAAATACCTTCCGTCAGGATACTGTTCGGATAGATGGACGCCCTGCCTGCCGCAAACTGACAAAGCAGCGCAACCGCGAAATGCAAAGCAATCATTACATAAGTCATCCATTCCTTCCATGCGTATCTCTGTCTCAGATACATCGTCAGATACCATATCGCGAAAGCCATCAAAAGATTCTGTGCAAACGCCACCGCATAAAGATAATGCCCTTCCCCGAAAACCATCCGGAACGCCATTAAAAACAACGGATATACCGGTTCTCTTGCTGATATCATATGGATATATCCGTTAGAATCAGCCCCCAGCTGCGGCCCATAGATCAAACACATTGCCACATAGAAGAAAAGGCATACCGCAAGAGGAAGCCATTTTTCCATCAATCCGTCCTGTTTATGCTCCGTATGGTTGATTTTACTTTCTTTCTCAATGATTGTTTGTTTCATTTACTCCATCTCTTTTTTTCTGTCGGCGACAGCAAGGATCTCCCGCTTCTTCTGATTGATCGCGAGCAGATGCATCTCAAATTCCCGCCGCTTCTTCGTCACCATATCTGATAAGATCATCCCCGCAAAGAATGCCTGCAGCGCCGCCAGTTCAATAAATCCGCTGACCACCAGCGTAGGCATATTCTCCACCAGACCGCTGTTTAAAAACCTTGCGAATACCCAAAGAAACATCCCCGCCGCAACAATCGTCATTACAGTTGCAAGCACCGAAAAAAATGACAGCGGCTTATAATCTTTGTACAACTTTATGATCGTGGAAAGCACCTTGAACCCATCGGAATAAGTATTTAATTTCGACTCGCTGCCCTCCGGACGGTCACGATACTCCACCACTACATTTTCAATCGACATCTGGTTAAATACTGCATGGATCGTCATTTCTGTTTCAATTTCAAACCCTCTGCTAAGCACCGGATAACTCTTGACAAATTCATAAGACAAAGCGCGGTATCCAGTCATAATATCCTTGATCTCACAGCCGAATAGTCGGTTAATAGCGCTCCTTACTACAGAATTGCCCATATTATGAAATGGTCGCTTGTTCTCCGTAAAATAAGTAGAGGAAAGTCGGTCGCCCACCACCATATCAATATTTTTCTCCAGTACAAGTGTTGCCATCTCTGAGGCATACTCCATCGGATAGGTATCATCCCCATCCACCATGATATAGCACTGCGCGTCGATCTCGCGAAACATCCTTCTCAGCACATTACCCTTGCCCTGACGATACTCATTACGTACCACGGCTCCCGCTTTCTTTGCCAATTCTGCCGTTGCATCCGTAGAGTTGTTATCATAAACATAGACAACCGACTCCGGCAATGCCTCCTTCGCATCCCTCACAACCTTCTCTATGGTTTTTTCTTCGTTATAGCAAGGAATCAAAACCGCTATTTTATCCATTTATACTTTCCTTCCTGTCAGAGCATCAAAATTTTTTTCCTACAAACCTTAAAAATTCATCATAATCCCTGATATAATCATTTTCATCATAATACTTCGACGCAAAGACCATCAGCACCGCACCTTCCGAAAATTCCGACATCTCCCGCCACATATTATTAGATACATAGAGACCTTCATAAGGATTGTCGAGGAATACTGTCCTCTTCTCTGTTCCATCATCTAAAAGGATCTTTACCGAACCATGCACGCATACCAAAAGCTGTTCCAAAGATTTGTGGGCATGCATCCCCCGAATGACCCCTGATTTTGTATCAAACATATAGTATACACGTTTGATCTCAAATGGCACATCCACCTTCTCTTCCAATGCAACCAGATGACCTCTTGAATCACCATGCTGCTGCAGCGGATATTTTTTAATCTCCATATCTATGACCCCGCCTTTCCTTCCGCATCAGTGCATCCCTATAAATCTCCAAACAGCCGGCATACTGTCAGCCGCCGTTTTTCAATAAGGAACGCATCAGTTCAATGTCCTTATAGATACTTGGATGAACCCTGCCGGTGGATACTCCGCCTATCCGGTGATGGATGCTCACCATACCGCTCCATCCAAACCGCACCTTCTTCTGCAGCAGCATCACATAATATGGATAATCTTCCACTAAATGATACCGCTCGTCAAAATATCCATAGGTTTCAAACAATTTTTTTTGATAAAATGTGCAACAGCCGCTAATCACATTTTTCTTCCTGATCATATAATCCAAGACCATATTAGGAGCAAACTTCAATAACATTCCGACCAGTACAGAGGGGCGAACTTTCTTTTTCCCGGATGCAACGTCCATCCTTCTGGTCGTCAACAACAGCGTCTTCTTTTGCTCAAATGTCCTGACGATCTTTTCTACAGTATCTTCTTTAGCGAAAATATCTCCGGAGGAACAGCTGATCAAATACTTTCCATCCGCCATTCTCAGCACCCTGTTTAAATGTTTTACCGTCCCAACATTCTTTTCATTAATATTGATTCTGACTTGTCCATATTTTTTTCTAAGGGCAGCAGCATACTGTTCCAAAATATTGACGTCATAATTTTGCGAACCATCATCGCTAAGAATTACCTCTGCATCCAAATAAGTTTGTTTCAATACAGACTCTATGGTTGCTGGAAGCTCCTCTGCATTATTATAAACCAAGATATATATTGTTACTGTCGGTTTTTTACTTTCCATTCAATCATGCCTTTCCATACTAATAACCATGCCCTTCCGCAACCTGCGATTCTTGACAACGAAAAGCGTAAGCTTTTTGTTGTATGCTGCCACAGGCACAAATCGCGATTGAAAAATCTTTGATTTTTCAATCTACTTCCACTGCTCAGGGATTGCTTTCTGAAGTCCCTTCCTCATTCTTTTTTTCTGCCTCATCTATATCTGCCCCCTCTATCTGCAATGCCTGTGTGGCGGCTTCCTGCCATACCTTTGTATCCGTCTTATCATATGTCAATTTTCTGATATGATACTGTACATCCTCTATGATCTTACGGTTGGCGGACAATACATCTGCCAGCATCCCGATAACAAACGTCATAAATCCCATGATCATCAACGTACAGGCCAAAATCAATGACTGAATATGTCCGGCATTCCTGCCGTTAAGATAGTACGTCAAAAATCGAACACCCAGACCAAAACCTGCCAGAAACGGGATCGCCCCCACCACCGTCAGGCATGCCAGCGGGCGGTACATCAATAATGCCCTTAAGATTGTCAGCATGGATTTTTTAATATAAGAACCGATGCTGTTAAATAACCTCGACTTACGAAGTTCCGGATTGGTTCTAATCGGCACGGAAGTGATCGCCATCTTATTCCTTCCCGCCTGTACGATTGTCTCTAAAGTATAGGTATATTCATTAATAACATTAAAATGCATGGCTGCCTCTCTGGAAAACGCACGGAATCCTGAAGGCGCGTCCGGAATCTGGGTCTTCGATGCCTTTCTCACTACCCAGCTTCCAAAGTGCTGAAGCTTTTTCTTGATCCATGAAAAGTGCTCCGTCTGGTCGATCGGTCTCTCACCAACAACAATATCCGCTTCTCCCTTCAAAATCGGCTCAATCAGCTTCTCAATATCTTCCCCACAATATTGATTATCCGCATCCGTATTCACAATGATGTCCGCTCCATAAGAAAGACATGCTTCAATTCCTGCCATAAATCCCTTTGCCAGACCTTTATTTCTGGTAAAGCTGACCACATGATGGACACCCCAGTTCATAGCAACCTCTACCGTCTTGTCCTGACTACCATCATTAATAATCAGATATTCGATTTCATCGATCCCGTCAATCTTCTTCGGAAGATCATTTAATGCGATCTCTAAGGTATCCGCTTCGTTATAACATGGAATCTGTATGATCAGTTTCATTTATCTTGCTCCTTTGTTTTATTGGTTATAGATCAATAGCGACAATGGGGTTTTGAGCGTCACTGCCTCCTTAGCATAAGGCAGACCGCTTTCTACAAAATTATCATATAGAGATGTTTTCATAACCCCCCAATATAAAAATGTCCAGTTCTCATCCTCCGGTTTAAATCGTCCCAGATTATACTGCACCACATAGATATCTTCATACCTTGCCCTGCATTCCATCAACTGCACTGACAAACGGTCATAATTCAGATACAGGACATCTGCGCCTGTCAATCCCTTTAAAGCAAGCGCAAAGATACGTGGACTGCGATATCCCTGATCATAGATCAGTATCACATCTTTCTGGACCATCGGATCATCTTCAGAATCCACTCTTTGATCCCCTATCAAAGCTGCAATCTCCTCCAATTGCTCATAACTAATATAAGTCAGATCCTGTGCATTATATAGCAGGCTACTCTGCGATTTAACCAATGTGATCATGCACAAACAGACCGGCACAGCTATCTGCCATGGTATGCGGTTCAAAAAATATCCTCCTATAATCAGAATTAGAACTACAAACGGTGAAAGGTATCTTGCATAATAATAATAATAATAGATCAGGACCCATAAGACACCGCAATAGAATAACATCACATAGAAGCAACTTAACACCAACGTCATCACATTGCGGTCACGCAGTGCATTGCCAGCTTTCAGCCATATCCCAAACACCATTGCCGGTACCATTACATAACCTGTCATGATCAGATACCCCATAACGCTCAGCTTCATAGGCCACATATCCATACGGTAAGCCTTGACCCCCTTATATACAAAAAAGAGAATCAATAACATCGTCACTACGCGAAGCACCCAGCCTATAGTCTTTTTGACCGAAAAACTCTCCCTGACTCTGCTCCACCATGGGAACAGCACCCTGCGCACTTCTTTTTGCACCAAAACCACAGCCACAGCAAAAACAATTGCGGAAGCGATCCAGATCACCGCTTCAATATTATTCTCGTTTAGAAGATTTTTTGACTTGCTAAACAACTGCTGGAAATTTTTCATTGTATAATGAAACGCTGTACTTTGCATCATGGAATATCCTGTTGCGTAACCGATCATCAGAAGCATCAGCGCCGCCAGAAATCCCCGTCTTTTGCTCTGCAGATAATTAGTCAGATATAGGATAACAAACAGCGGAATCAAAACCGTAAAAATCACATGATAGTAACATGCCGCCAACAGAGGGATCACCGACCAAAAATAAACCTTCTTTTTTGTATTTTCAGTCATCAGTTCTAAAAAAGCACAGACCATCAAGGTAAATCCCATCTCTGTCAATGTCTGCTGGCTGCTCCACACAATAATGGGGCATACCGCCATAAAAGATGTAAGGATCCACTTGACCCATGGTTTAAATCCAAGATTGTCCCCGATCAACCATACATTGGCAAGCGTCAAAAGATATAACACCGTCATAATACCAGGCATATTACATAAGCCAAACATCTTTCCCCACAATCCCAACATTGCAGAAAATGTAGCGATACCATGCAGGACTCCGTTCACCTCATTGGCATTCTCAAGGCCATCCTTCTTAAGCAGATAATACCCGTCCATATCTTCAAGTATCCGCAGATATTCACTTTTCTCCCAGTTATTTTCCACATAATAATACTCTGGAAAATCAATGATATTATCATTATACCCGCCCATATACATCATCGCGCGGATCTGATATAATCCCTGATCCTGTCCGGTACCATAAAAACCGGCTTTCTCATGTACTAAAAATGCGCTGACAGCTAATATTATTGCAAGCGGAAGATATTTCTTCCAAGAAAGCGTAAAACGCAGGCTTTCCTCACGATACAATTTCAGCCGCCGCAATATTTTACTGTTACGAAAAATAGCGCTCTGGAAAAAGCACAAAACGCAGATCACCGCCACCTCGATCAATAACGTGCCCAGAGTCCCACGCAACAAATCAAAATGGTTGATCCAGATCATCAATCCGCTGATAAGGATATAAAAGCAGTAATAAAACCCTTGGGAAACAATAAGGATCCGCCCGATCTCCGCTCTCCGATATATCAATGCCGTCATTAAGAATGATGCTATCATCCCTAAAATCCATAAACAAATCAACATTATTTCACCGCTTTCTCATATATTCTTATGATTCCGTTTAACATTTCTTCATACGTAAAAGTTTTTTCAGGGATGTTTAAAAACGCATCCTCTTTTTCCTCTATTACTGCAACCAGCTTATCGGCGAGATCCATTACATCCCTGTTTTTAAAGGAACGGCAGGTTCCGTAAGCTACCTCCGGCAGTGATCCTCCATCACTGTAAATCAGCTTTGTCCCGATCTGACATGCCTCCAATGCGCTGAATCCAAATCCTTCCGTCAGAGACGGCACCACCACAGTATCCGCCTGACGGATACAGGCTTCCAAATCCTTTCTTTCCACCGAATCCTGTACCCTGACAATATCCTCGAGACCATCTTTTTTAATTTTTTTGATAAACGCTGCACGCAGATCCTCCGGCTCCTTCCCCAATAGGAAACAAAAATATATTTTCTGCTCCAAAAGTGTATCCTTACGTTTTTTTACCTCTGCGATCGCCCGTTCATAAATATGGATTCCCTTTGTTTTTCCCGGTCTTCCATAGTATAAAAATACCTTGGCATCCTCTGGAAGATCAAAATATCCGCGCATTGAAAAATCAGAAGTATTCTCAGCCTTCCCAAGTTCATTTGCAAGATAGACCCTTGTCACATTTTTCTTCCCCATATAACGCTCAATATCCCTCTTAGTAGCGTCCGAGATCGCATGATAACAGTCAAAGCGTCTCCGACAGGTATATTGTTCTACCAGAAAAAACGCCGTCGCTCTGATAAAATTATCCGCCCAATACCATTTCCATCCTCTTGCCTCATAGATCGTCAGTACGGACGGCTTGTGATATTTCCGCGCAAGTCTGCTGACCACCGGGGATGTGGTAAAGATCGAAGTATGCACGATATCGCACCACATAATATGCGGTTCGATATCGCTTTCTTTGGGAAACGGATGACCAAACATCGAACTCCATGGACAATACCAAATCTCCATGCCGTCAATCTTCCTGTAACCTAAATATTCTTCTCCTACATTTCTTGCCACAACGTGAATCTCATGACCCAGCTTCACCAATCCTGTTGCCAGATCATAAAACATCTTTTCTCCGCCGCCTACATAAGGATAAAAATGAGGCAGAATGATCGCAATCTTCATTAGCAGCTTTACTCCGTTACCTTTTCTATCTTTCCATGCTCCACCTTATATAAAATATCGCAGTTCTCTATGGTCTTTAATCGGTGCGCGATAATCACCATCGTCTTTCTCCCCTTCAGGGAATTGATTGCTTCCATAATGGCCGCTTCTGTTTCATTATCAAGCGCGCTTGTCGCTTCATCAAAAACAAGAAGCTCCGGATCATGATAGAGCGCCCTCGCAATTCCGATCCTCTGTCTCTGTCCTCCCGAAAGACGCACGCCCCTGTCGCCGATGATCGTATCCAGCCCTTCCGGCAGGGAACGGATATAATCCGCCATCTGTGCCTCCTGTAAGACTTCCCAGATCCGTTCATCGTTTATCTCATCCTCATCTACGCCAAACGCTACATTGGCGCGAATCGTATTATCCAGCATATAAATATTCTGGGCAATATAACCAATATTATGAAGCCATGCGGCATATCTCTCCCGAATATCAACCCCATCGCATAATATCTTACCTTTTTCCGGCACCAGAAGTCCCAGAAGAACATCAATGATCGTCGTCTTGCCTGCGCCGGAACTGCCAATCACGCCCACAGAAGAACCGGCAGGAATCTCCATATCCGCATGATCAAAAATCTTTCGTTCCGTATTCGGATACGCATACGTTATATCGTTTAAACAAATCTTGTCCTTAAAAGACATCGTTTCCTTAGATTCATGCAGTTCTGCAGCATTTAATGACGCAATATTCAGATGATCGCAGACAAAATTCAAAGACGGCTCATAATAAGCAATCGTAGACAGATGCGTAGAGATCCTGTTGATGCTTGGCATCAGCCTGACAGCTGCAACCGCAAATGCCCCAAGGAGCGGCAGCATCCTGGCCATATCCGCTCCATTGATAAAGCTAATCAGCATATATCCCAACAGCCCAACAATACAGACTGTCTCAATAATCAGACGCGGAGCGTTGTTCAACACTGTATATCTTCTGGTCACGCCGGCCAACTTACGGTACGCATTCGCAAAATTCTTCAGAAAATAGTTTTCCTTTGCAGCGACTTTCACATCCTTGATGCCGAAAATCCCCTGCTGCATCCATTTCATCGTAAGCACCTGCTGTTTGAGTCTTCCCTGTCCCAAATTGCCCAGCAGCGGTTTTAAGAATAAGATGATCACTATCACCATTACTCCAAGCAGGGCAGCAATACTAAGCATCATTCCAAGATCTACGAACAATAGCAAAAACAAGCACAGGCAGACGGATACCGCAATCTCCGTCAACAGCTTCATCACTTCCTGCAGCAGTTCAAATACATGCGGGATGTCTTTATTGATCGTCTGAAATAATGCATTGACGTCTGCATTCAGATAATATTCATACGGTCGGTTTAAATACTCGTTCAGCAGACGGATCGACGATTCTGCCTCCGTTTTCGTTACAAAACGTGCCTGAATGTAATAAAGGAATAAAAGATACATATTTTTGACCAGAAAGATCCCCATGGTTACTGCCAGCAGCAGTTTCACAAATGCAGCAGGATCGTTGATCGTCAGATGCAGCCAGTCGCAAACCATGACCACATATCTATTACCCATAATAGCCTCCGGATCGACAACAGCCGAAACCAACGGCACGATAAATGATACCCCCAGCGTTTCCAGCAAAGCGCTGATAAAGATCAGAACGATAAGAACCGCCACGCTGCGCTTCTGTTTTTGATTCAGTAATTGTTTCAGTCTCTTATAAACATTCATTCTGTCGTAAAATGATCCTCCGATATAATTTCAAAATTTTCCGCAGGTCTTTTTCCATTAACGTAAGATACTCTGCAATGCCATATCATTTTTTCTAATGTATTCCTTCATAAATGCGTTGGCATTCATCGAAAGCTCCATTGCTTTATCATCCTCCCGAAGCAATGTCAGGATCGCCTTGGCATACGCTTCGTCATCATCCGCAACATAAGCAAACGGCTGATCGGTAGACAACCCCCGCACTCCCACGGAATGAGATACCAGCGGTTTTGCTTTGCTGACCGCCTCTATCGTCTTGATATTCAGACCTGTGCCAACATGCACCGGATTAATAACCAGCCTCGCATCTTTGTAAGCCAGATCGATATCGTCAATGATCCCCAATTTCTCATATTCACTGCTATCAGGGATATGTCTGCAGATCGTACCTGCCAACTTTACGTGGTACGGTACGCCGCTTTTTTTCAGGATCGGCAAGATTTTATCAACAAAATGCCTTACGCCTTCCCGATTTACCACATAATAGCTTCCAAGAAACAAGATGGTATCCGTGTCTGCCACATAAGGTTCGCTGACCGGCATATTTTCTCCGATGGTACAGACCTTTACCTGCTCCGGCAGGATACTTCGGAAAAATTTTTCTTCTTCCTCCTGAATCGCCACGACCCAGTCCGCACGGGCAAGTCCTCTCGCCTCTTCCTTTTTCGTGACCGCGAATTCATAATTTCGATACCCTACGGCTTCATACATCTGACGCTTAAAGGTAAAAGCATTCACCGTATCGATGACCTTCGTCACTTCTTCCGGCACATAACAGAGCGCCTTGGATGTATAAACATATTCTGCCCAGACTACATCATAATGACGCTCTTTCAACAGATTCTTCATAAAATTGCCTATTTCCGGACTGATCTTTTCATCCACATTAAAATATTTAAACAGACCCGGTATATGAAGAATCTCTAACACCTTACGCACCTTGCGTTTTAAAAAGACTGGGAATGTCCGCTTCTTGTTATCAAAAGTAATAAAATGATCTTTTCCGATAAATTCTTCTGTCAAAGCGGGATCTTCCTCCGGATAGGTCGCCAGAAAAAGGAAATCCACTTCGCATTCATGCGCGCGCATCATATTCACCAGATTATATACTCTTTTCCGATTGCCACGCTCCAAAGGCAGGATAATCGTGTCGGAGATCATTAAAATCTTCTTCAAAATATGCTTCCTCACTTATATTTTTATCATCAGGTGTTCGCAAAACTCTGTTTCTGACGCTCTCCCGTTGTGCAGCATCGACATATCATCGCCGGGCACGCTTCCGCTGCGTGCGCTACGCAGCGGCGCTAGGATGCTAAAATACAGCATCTAAGCGCCGGCGAGCGCACAAGCGCCCAGCGTATGATATGGTCGATGTTGCACAACTAATTTTAGAAAATCATGAGTTTCGCAATCACCAGCTTTTCATAAAAAACTCCATACCGCCTATGGCGACTCAAATTCTTCAACCTAATTCCCCATGTCAGAGCAGCTTGCTGCGATGACACGCGATGAGAAATCCGCGTAGGCGGTTTCTCATCTGCGATCAAGGCAATTTGAGGCTCTGATTCAAATTGCTGATTGAAAAATAAGCTATCAAGCTTATTTTTCAATCTAATTCCCCTGTCAGATGCCAGCGATACCACTGCTCTAACATCAGGACAGTCCAGACTAAGCGGGGGGTCGCTCCCTTTGTCTCAAACTGTTTCCATAACCGTTTTACTTCGATAGGATCTAAGATCCCGTCTTCCGCCGCCTTACTATGAAGTAGAAGTTCCTTCGCCCATTCTGCAGTATCGCCTTCCTTTAGCCAGCGTTCCAGAGGTACAGAGAAACCTTTTTTAGGGCGATCCAGCAGATGTTTCGGGACATAGCGGTATAAAACTTCTTTTAACACACGCTTTGTCGTAATTCCGTCATATTTATATTCCATCGGAAGACTCCACGCAAATTCGATCACATCACGATCCAACATCGGAATCCTATTTTCCAGCGATACCGCCATGCCCGCACGGTCAACCTTCACCAGAATATCATCCGGATGATAATGGAGCATATCATCCAACATTAAAGAGGCACATTCGTCCTTCAATAATTGGCTTCCGTTGTTCCTCAGCGGGATACCGCGCCAAGCCAGCCTGTCCATCGTCCGGCTCATATGGCCCAGCGCTTCCTTCATAACCACGGCATTTTCCGCCTGCAGGCACATCGTGCCACGATAAATCTTTTGATTGCCGCCAGCCAGAGTATTTCCCAGCTTCCCAGCGATATTTCTAAGTCCCCAGGGTACCTTCCCGGCTTTCTGCCATACTCTCAGCAGCTTTACATATGTCTGATAACCACAGAACAATTCATCTCCGGCATCCCCGCTTAAAACCACCGTAACTTTTTCTTTAGCCAGCCTGCTGACAAGATAAGTCGGAATCTGTGAAGAATCTGCAAAGGGCTCTCCATACATGAAAGGGATCTTCGGGATCACTTCCTTCAGTTCTTTTTCCCCTACATAAACCTCCGTATGATCCGTCTCAAGATGCTTTGCAATCTCCTTTGCCGCATCTGCCTCATTATATTTTTTCTCTTCAAATCCGATGGTAAACGTTTTTACCTTTTGAGTACTGATCCGGCTCATCAGGGCTACGATCGTCGCACTGTCAATCCCGGCTGACAGATATGCACCAAGTGGCACATCGGAAACCATCTGCCCCTTGACGGCATCTCTCAATATTCGCTCCAGTTCCTCTACCGCTTCTTCAAAATTGCCGGCAAAAGGAGCTTCTTCCCCGCGTTTTGCCGTTTCCTCCATAGACCAATAGGATTGGATCATATCTGATCCCTCTCCCGCAAATGGAAAGGACAGGGTCATCACGGTACCCGGCATCAATTTACGGATGCCCTCATAGATCGTATACGGCGCCGGTACATAGCCATAACGGATATATCCGGACACTGCATTCTGATCAATCTTCTTTGCAAATCCGGGAAACTGTCTGATCGCCGTTATTTCTGATGCAAATACAAAGCAGCCATTGATACTGCCATAAAACAACGGTTTTTCACCAACACGATCCCGCATCAAAGATAATGTTCTCTTCCCCCGGTCATATAACACAATGGCAAACATTCCCTTTGCTGTTTTTAACGCTTTCTCCGTCCCCAGATGTTCCAATGCCTCCAACAAGACCTCCGTATCAGACGTACCTCTCCATGCCACATCATGTCCTGCCTGCTTTAGTCCAATTTTCAGATCTTCGGCATTATAAATTTCTCCATTATAAGCCATAACAAAACGTCCTGAATGGGATATCATCGGCTGTGCGCCGCATGGAGACAGATCTTGAATTGACAGCCTCCGATGTCCCAATGTCACGCCGCTTTGTTCATCCAGCCAGATGCCTTCCGCATCCGGTCCGCGGTGGATCAGGCAGTTGTTCATTTTACTGATCAGCTCCGTCCTTTGATCCCGCCCCCATGAATCAGCTATAAAACCGGCTATTCCACACATGCGATCAAATTTACCTCAATCATAAATTTTTACATCAGCCTATCATACTACTTTCTAAAATTTAACATTCTACAGAAACGCATACTTAGGCATACTATAATAGTATACCATACTTTTATACCTTTTGTACATGATTTCCAAAAAAGGGGGATTTTATTTTCAGATGATTATTATTATGGTATAATGTCCACGTAAGCAATGATGCAGTAAATAGGGCGAAGCCCGTGAGCGAGATGAAGCAACGCGGAATCGAGCTTGGCACTGTGAACTTTACTGTGAACTTATGGTATAATATAGTAACCAAGGGAGCTTCGTATGAACCACGAATTACAAAAACTGATCCAGCAGGACTTATCCCGTATTTATGACCACCAATTAACAATGAAGGACCGCCTTTTTCTCCCTCTGGAGATAAAATATCTGATCCTCTGGCGTAAAGCTTCCTGGTATCGCCGGAAGGAACTTTCTGAGAAAAAACCGGGCAGCAGGATCCGCTTCCTGTTTTACGGATTAAAATTGATGCAACTTACGAAAAAAACACAGATCAATATTCCTGCCGAGGTCAATGCCGGTCCCGGACTCTACCTTGGTCATCTTGGAAGAGTCATTCTCCATCCAGACGTCACCCTTGGAGCCAATGTAAATCTCTCTACAGGCATCACCATCGGGCAATGCAACCGTGGCAGCAAAAAAGGTGTTCCAACCATTGGCAACCATGTCTGGATCGGCACCAACGCTGTCATTGTGGGCAGGATCACCATCGGCGATGATGTCCTGATCGCACCCGGAGCTTATGTGAATATGGATGTGCCATCACATTCCATCGTCATCGGCAATCCTGCTGTCATCCATCCGTCAGACTTTGCAACGAAAGACTATATCAATCGTCCAGTCTCTCCAGAACAGTAAATTTATAAAAGAAGTTCTGTACGGTAACCGTATAATCGGAACCATGATAGACAATATGATCCGTATCCCCTACCACATAGATCTTTCTAAAATATGGTGTATTGCCCTCATAGGCTTCACATTCCTCTTTCAAAACATCATCCAGAGATTTGTTCTGCGTCATGATCAAATGAAATGCCGCATAACCTTTTCTGAAAAGATAATAATCATACCATCCTTCCAGCACCACTTCACCTACATCATCATAGCTGACGCATACTAAAAGCACATCCTGATCCTTCAGATCATTTTCTATGATCATCTGCTCCGCCGCATAGGAATATCTCGCATACTGCTCTCTGGAATCCGAAAGACTTCTGATTCCTCCAACGGCACATGCCACCAGAAGAAAGCCGACAGCAATCCCATACGCGATTTTTCGGTGCTTTTTCCCTCCCATTTCCATAAGTCTCTCAATCCCGTAAGAAGCCGTCAGCAGAAAGCATGGAAGCGCCGCAATAAAATATCTGTTTTCATATAATCCGCCGCCGGGGTTAACCCATCTGCTGTAAATAAATATCACAGTCATCATTACCGGTCCTGTCAGCGCATAGATCATCCTATGAAGATCCGTCTGTTTTAATACGACGATATCATACAGCAGCCAAAGAAACCCGATGCCATATAAGATACACAAAAGATAATTTCCTCCCAGCAGATATCCGACGGTTTCCGGCAGTTCCATCCATTCCGGCGGCGCAATCCAAAAAGACCCTGTATCCACCTTTGAAGTATACATCGCTGTGATAAACCAAGGAAGAAATGCGACCATAGACACCAGAAACGGAAGCATTAATTTCCATTTTTTCTTATCACACAAAATACAAATCAATGCCCCGATTCCAAGCAACACAAGATATAAAATTCCAAAATAGTGGGAAAATGCCAAAATGATCATAGCTCCCGAAGCGATACACAGACGTTTTATATCCATCCGGTCTTTCAAACGCAGAAAACTGTCTGTAACCAAAACCGCAGCAAAAAAAAGGAGCGCATAAGCCCGTAACTCCAAAGCAACACGGTTAATGACTGTGGTGGAGAACAGGCACATAACCAGCACTGCGTAAGCTGCTCTTCTTCCTATGGTACGGTCTGCCAGACGCACCAGCAGCCAGATGCCTGTCAGCGTCATCAGGATTCCCGGGAGCAGCAGCCAGATATTTTCCGGCGGGAGCGTATGGTAGAATCCATATAAGATCAACGCATACAGCGGGAGATTGGTCACCTCAATCGTCTGATAATAATGCAGCATATCTCCCAAAGACAACCCGCTTCGCACAAATCCTATGGTCGCTACCTCATCATACCAGAATTCTTTCAGCCCTGCCCCCCAGATCAAATATATAAAGAGAAGAAAAAGAGCGACCGCACTGACACTCAAAAAAACATTATCTTTTTTTCGTTTATTAATTTTATTTTCCATTTTATTTTTGTTTTTAATAACCATGTCTTTCTGTAGCCTGCGTAAAAATTTTTAATGCAATCAATTCCAGAAACTGTCTCCGGCAAAAATTGCTTTATATTTGTTTTGAACTGATGCTTCACTAAACACTGTCTCTCTAAGCCGCTGATATTCTGTCCGATACTTTGTAAGATTCTGCAAGAACATATCAGGCGTCAGTTCTTCCCAGCTTTCAAACCCCACCCCTAAGATACCGTTTCCCTCCAGAATCGCCCGGTAAGTAACAGGAACCGTATCCACAAACACCGCTTCCTGCATCACGCCGGAAGTCTGCGAAGCATAATTCAATGGAGAATAAGGCAGCACGGTATATTTTGCCCTTGCAAGCAAAGAAAGATACTCTTCCTGCGAAAGATACCGATCCAGAATCTCTATTTTTCCATTGCTCTGTTCTGCAATGGTCTGCAATGCTTTTACCCGTTCCCGATCATAGAAACGTCCCGCCACCGTGAGCGGATAGCCGATCCTGACAAATGCCTTTACCATTTCTTCCAACTGCTTTCCGTTTCCCATGGTTCCCAGACAGACTGCCCGTTCTTCTTTTTCCGCCTCTAAAGAGAACTGACGGCGATAAGGCTCATATAACCATTTTTTATCATAATAATCGGGAATATACTCCCATCGACAGTTTTGAAAGGTAAATTGTTTTCCCGTGGAAATAATCAGATCAATCTTTTTCTGTACCTGCTCAAAAACCCATTGTTTGATACCTGCCACAAACCTCGCTTTACATCCTGCCTGTGCATCTGCATGATACCCGTCCAGAAATAAAGTACACACAATCTTCTGCTTTGGCTTTTTATGCAGGAACAAATACAGCATCAGATAATATTCTACATTAAAAAACCAGAGGATATCCGCATTCGTATGTTTTATGGCATTACGAATATTGGTAAACATATGAAGCTTATTTGTAATCTTTTCCAGAAAAGGGGTTTTCCCTTTCATGACGATATGACAGGGTAAAACTTTAGCCTGCAGTGACCCCGCATTTTTCCGCTCTTCCCGCGGCAGTTCCTTTAAGATCACTTTGGGCGCATAAATTGATACCTCACAGTCATTACGGATCATCTGCAGATATTCCTGCAGAACCTTCGGTGCATGACCTACCGCCATGCCCTCCGCGTCGCATCTGCCCTGATATTCCACCATGCATACTTTATTCATGCACTTTCCTCTCTGTTATAAATTGCTTTATTTTTTCGTTCCACCATTCTGTCTATGAGGTTTACATAACTCAAAGTTTGAAAATATATGTTCCAAAAATGATTTCATTTATGATGTTTTTGGAACATATATTTTCAAACAAAGAGTTATGTAGACCGGACTTAACTCTTTCGCAATTACTATGTCTTCTATAATTTTATCCTGCGGTTTATGATATAGTATGCCCGCAGCATCCTATGCATCAAAGAGATGCTGACAAGGGACAGTAATGCCGCCGCGCGGTTTCTCAGTTTTGCTCTGGAGTCCAGAAGCACCGTATTCTGCATCTTCCTGATATCCCGGTAGATCTGCCGGACCATCGTTTCATGATCTTCATCCTTCGGCGTCTCTGATAAGATCTGAAAACAGGCGGAAAAGAAACGGCTGACCGCTGCCTTTCTGCAGGAAGGCAGATGCTCCTTTACATATGTGATCATCTCCCGGCAATGCTTATAGTAATCCTGATTCCTTTCATCACAGGTAGAAAACATCGTATTGCTCTTACGCTGGTAATACTGATACTCCGACTCACTCCCATATGCCACCTTATCCGCTGCGGCAAAGAGTTTATAGATCGTTCCCATATCTTCCGCCTTAGTATCTTCTGGGAACTGCACTTTATCCCAAAGCTTCTTTTTGCTGATCATCCCCCAGGGGACACTCAGGAAATATTTCTGATAGAGCAGGCATTCCACGGCATCCTCTCCTGAGATACAGAAACGCACTTCGTCCTCTCCTACATCCACTTCTATCACTTTGTTGCCGTCATACACCTTATCATACGAACATACTGCAATCTCCGACTCATATTCCTGCATCAATTCCCACAAATAAGAAAGATAAATTTCTGATACGGTGTCATCACTGTCAATAAACGCCACAGCCTCTCCTCTGGCCTGCCGGACGCCATAATTCCTTGCTGCCGCAGCGCCCCTATTTTCCGTGTGGAATACCCTGATATTTTTATTTTCCTCCGCCCGTGTATCACATATAATCCCGGACTGGTCCGTAGAGCCGTCGTCTACCAAAATGATCTCATACTCCTTAAATTCCTGCATCTCAACACTTTGGATACACACATCCAAAGTATCCTCTGCATTGTGTACCGGTATTACCACACTGATCAATGGGTTTTTCTCCATATCTTTTCTCCTCACTTTCCAGCCACAAAAATGACCCTATGCTGCAACTTCAATCTATTCCTTTACACAGGCAGTCCTGCATTTCTTTATAATCCTTAAAATCTTTCCGCCAGCCATGGACCGCGAAGGGGATATCTCCCTTTTCAAAACAGTCCCTCAGATGATATTCCCTTGCAAACGCAAGACCGCATTCTACGCTTGCCAGCCGGAAACCGCACCGGTTCTCCCGTCCAAAGACGCCAAAAAAGATATCTTCATTCCTCTTAAAAAACCAGTATATTTTACGATGCCGGAATTCATGAATCAATGCAATGCACTTGCGGATATTGCGCAGAGAAAATCCCCCATTGCCCATCTGGATACCGCATCCCTTCTTTTTGCAGCACTGGACTCGAAATCCGGGAAAACCCTTCTTTCGCGGGAATGTCCACTCCCAGATCCGGCGTTCCGGGATCCATGGCGCACCATAATAATCATATCCCATCCTGATAAACTCCGGAATCCGGTTCTTATCCTGTAGGATTACGGCATCTGTCTGCGCGATCAGCAGATATTCATATTTTAAAAAGCGTTGGTAAAACGATTCAGATAACATCAGCCTGTTATAGGATTTGGTTCCCGTAAAAAAACGGTCCGCAAAGCGTTCATAGCCGATCTGGGGAAAGTGCTCCCGATACCATTCACAATCCAACTGTTCCGGCGCAATAAATACGATGGGGGTTCCCTTTAGAACCTCAGCATATTTACCGACGCAGGCTTCTTCATCTGCGGACAGCTGTTTTTTATAAATTGGAATTACGGTAATATAGCTTTCTTCCGGCATGCTTGTTCTGCCCAAATTCCTTTCTATTCTTCTACTGCATCTTTTATGGCGGCAAGTTCTTCTATGATCTCAACCGTCCTGTCCCACGAGAAACGTTCCTGCTCCTGAAGGACATTTTCTCTGAATACTTCCGCTCTGTTTTCTCGAAAATATTTCAGAATCGCTTTTGCTAAGGCATCCGGGTCACATGGATCAACCACATACCCTGTCTTTCCATCCGTCACCGCCTCCGGCAGTCCGCCCACTCTGGTGGCAATCACGGGAAGTCCAAATCCAAAAGCGATCTGGACGATGGCACTCTGGGTCGCCGATTCATAAGGACAGACATTCAGGTCGGCTGCCGCAAAGTAAGGCTCCACTTCGGCATCCGGGATATATCCGTCCCGGATCACAAAGCTGTCCTTAACGCCTGTCTCCTCGATCATATCCATATACATCTCTTTGGAACCGCCAAAATCCCCTATAATGTAGATCTTTATGGAGGAATCCTCCCGGATCAATGCGGGCGCTGCCTGAATCAGGTATTTCAATCCCTTATATTTACGCACCAATCCAAAGAATAACAGCATCTTCTCCTGTTCAGGCAGTCCAAGCTGCGCTCTTGCATCCTCTCTGCTGATGTTGTTCAGCTTAAATGCATTATAGGTCGGCAGTACTGTCCGCCGGTATTCCATTTTGGGCAGAAGGAGTTTCAGATTGCCTTCATCCTCCTTAGAATGAAGCACGCAGTAATTCCCCTTCTTCAATGTTGTTTTTGTCAGAAGCCTGTCCATTGGAAACCGCTCATGGGGCAGCACATTATGACAAACAAAAAGAATCGGGTATTTTCTTAAACCGGCAAGCATGATCTGATAACACGGCGCAAAATACGGATGCCACCACTGTACGATGATCAAATCCGGATCCAACTTTTTAATCTTCCCCGCGGAATTTAACCAATTCAGCGGATTGGCTGTATTGATCCAGTATTTTGTATCCGGAATCTCAAAGGTCTTATTGCCATAATCCCTTTGTTCTTTTTTAAACATAAACTTGGGATACTGCAGTTTATAAGACACCGTTTCCACATCATATTTTTTTGCAAGCGTCCGGCTCAACATTCCGGTATAATGGGATATCCCCCCTTTATACGGATAAACCGGCCCTATGATTACGATTTTCTTCTTTTTTAACAAGACTCTTTTTCCTTTACTCTCTTGATATAATCCAGCCATTCCCCGGCGATCCGATCCGGCGATGCTTTTTTTACGATCTCTCCGGCACGCACAGCCATCTCTTCAGCAAGTTCCGGTTCTGACAACACCTTTCGGAGCGCTTTTGCCATTTCCTCATCATCTCCCACAGGAGTCAGAAGCCCATTCTTTCCATCTTCAATCAGCGTCCTTGGTCCTCCGCAGGGACAATCGGTGGAAATGACAGGCAGCTGCATAGCCATCGCTTCCATCAACGCATTCGGCATCCCCTCGTACTTGGAAGACATTACAAATACTGCAGCATCTATAAGATCCTGTTCCAATTGGTTGCTGTTTCCCATAAACAGTACCCTGTCCTGCAGCTGGTGCGCCTTAATATACTCCTTCAGCATATGATGCGTATTATCCTCACTGGCGTCACCATACAGCTTAAGCAAAACCTCAGGATATTCCTCCATAATCCGCTCAAATGCTTTGACCAACACGATATGATCTTTGGCTTCATGGAACCTTCCGGCTGTTACAATCTCTTTTTTGCGCTGTTTTGATTTTGTCAGCGAGAGAAACTTTTTATGCAATGGATTTAGTATGACGGTGGATTTTTTTTGTACTGCTTTCGGGAAAAAATCCCTTGCATAGTCCGTCTGGAATACGGCACCCGCCGCCTTTCCATACAGCCAACGGCTTAACATCTTTTGCTTTGCCGATGCATAATCCACATATGGATCACTTCTGACAGATATGATCACCGGCACCTTTGTCCCCTTTGCCGCCAGCACAGCTCGGTAATTGGCATTCCTGCAAAAAGATAAAACCACATCCGGTCTTTCCCTGAGTATCAGATCATGAAGCCTTCTGGTACGGAGACTGCGCTGTTTACTTCCGGACAGCTTTTCTTCCTCTTCCTTTAACCCTGCATCAAGACGCCGCACCTGATCAGGAAGAGGATATTCGTCCTTTGCTTCCCATTCCGTAGCGATGACCACTTCTTTCCCCATCCCTACAAACTCCTCGGAAAGATTAGCAACCACCCGCTCTGCTCCGCCTTTGCCGAGGCTGTTGATATGAAACATCATTTTACTGACCATAGATTATAATTCCTCACATTTTATAAGCCTGCATACCACTCTGCCAGATCCTTCACATCATATCCCGCTTTTCTGACCAGTTCCTGTGACGTCACGGCATAACTATCTCTGGGATTCTCTGACAGTGCAACCGCCTGCTGCGCCCAGCGTTCTTTTGGTTCATCCAGCGACATGCTAACCACCTGCTCTGTTACAATCACTTCCCTTGTGATCCGATCCGAGATCAGGCAGGGCAGTCCTGCCGCCTGCGCCTCAATCACCGATAACGGCAATCCTTCATAAATGGATGGGAATAAAAATACGTCCGTCATCTGTAACAACTTCGGTACATCCGAACGAATCCCTGTCAAAATCACCTGTTTCTCCAGATGCAGTTCCTTCACCTGCCGTTCGATCTCTTCCCTGAGTCCGCCTTCCCCGATCAACAGCAATCTGGCATTGGGCTGTTTCTTAACTATCTCAGCAAAAAATTCTACTAAAAACTTATGGTTTTTTGCAGGCATATAGATCCCCACATGACTATAGACAATACATTCTTCCATCTGCCACTCGTTTTTTGCCTGCTCCCTAAGCTGATCAGAAAACCGATACTGTTCCACATCGATGGCATTCTTTACGATCTGAAATGATCTCTTTCCATACATCCATTTCCCCGCATTTTCCGAACAGGCAAACCGATCTGTGGGAATCCAACCCATAAACATCCGAAAAAACTTATGAAGTCCCACATGGGAACTGTTAGAAGAATGTGACTGATAGATGCGTTTCTTTGCACCACCCATCCAGGCAGCCAGCAGGTCCAGCACCGGAAATGCATTGTCCGAATGGCGGATCACCACCTGATATCCATTCTCCTTCACGATCTTCCTGATCGCAAGAAAATTCCCCAGCGGATGTCTGGATTTTCTGGGCGCAAGATATACCTTTCCCCCTGCCGCCTCGATCTCTTTTGTATAGTCGCCTTCACGGATGCTGTGTACGATCACATCAAACTGCACCTTCTCACAATCCAGATTCCTGTAGATATTCATGATAAAATTTTCCAGACCGCCGGGATACATACCTCCCACGATATGAAGCATACGTTTCATGGATATAACCGCTTTCCTTTCACAACTTATTTATCTCGTCGAAAACTACAACATCTCCCTATATAATTGCCTAAGCTGCGCAGCCTGCTCCTTCACATCAAACCCATTGGTCTTTAAAATGCCCTCCGGCGGCTGCCAGACATACCTCTGATCCCATCGGTCAAATTTTTTCTGTTTCCGATTCCTGATCTCCTCGTAATGCGCCAGTGTGATTACCGCCCACTCCTTCGGACTACGATTCAGGCTCTCATAATCTACCAGTTCCGTCACCGCCACATCTCTGGTCACCGTATCGGAAACAACGCAGGGAAGCCCCGCCGCCTGCGCCTCCACAATCGTTCCCGGAAGGCCTTCATATCGGGAGGGAAATACCAATACATCCATCGCCTGATAATAGTTCTCTACCGCACTCTGCCGGCCAGCAAAGATGACCTGATCCTTAATACCAAGTCCTTCCGCCTGCAGTCTGACATCCTCCATCAGACTGCCCTCCCCTACCAGAAGAAGCACCGCGTCCTTTTGTTCTTTTAAGATCTCTGCAAACACATTCAACAGAAACTCGTGGTTCTTCGCATAGTGGAATCTTCCTACATGACCGATAACAAACTTGCCTTCCATATGATACTTCCTGCGGATCTCTCTCCCTGCTTCCTTCAAAGCCTCTGTGGAAACAAATTTTTCTACATCAATGGCATTAGGAAGGATCCTGACCTCGCCAGCATCTACATGTTTCTCTCCATAAACTGCTCTGGCAGCTTCTGTAGAACATGCCCACATATAATCCGTCTTTTTGTCCAGATTGCGCCGCAGCCACTTTGTCAACTTTCCCTTGATCCCCGGATCGACTCCTGCGCTCCGCACATGAGCAATCGTTGTCTTCACACCGCATTTTTTCGCTATCGGCAGATAGATCGCTGCCGTGCTGGTCATATGCCCCTGAACAATATCAATCTCCGGATGTTCCCTAAAAAATTTCCGCATTGCTCTGCAGTAAGAAAAATAATTTAAAAAACGAAACCGCGGCACCCGGTAGATCCGACATCCTAACTGCGCCGCCTCCTCTTCATAATAATCAGGTCCCACATCATGCAGTAAAAAATCGTACTGTACCTCAGAATCCTTCATTTTACGGCATAGATCCATCACACGGCTCTCCGCCCCGCCCAATTCCAGACAACTCAAAACCTGTAGTACGACGATCTTCTTTTCCAATGTCCCAATCCCTTCCTGATCCTTACTCAATGTACTTCTGTCATCTGCCCGCCGCACGAACCCCACAGAGAAAATTCTTCATCACAGCAAGGCTATATTCCCATATACTCATAAATAGATTCCTGAAAGCCGCACTCCTTTTAAGCATCTCTCCATAGCTGACAAACTGATCCTGATATTTCTCAAACATCTTTTCATAGGACCGAAAGTCTTCCTCCCGCATTGTTGCCGTATGGACTACAAAAGTCGTAATCCCATCTTTCTTCCCAAATTCCTTGCTTTTCTGTATTGCAATGGGAAGATAGATCATCCCGCCCCGTTCATAGGGACCGCTGCCAAATCCATCAGTAATATATCGGAATCCACACATCTTTAACGCTTTTACCGTATTACGATCAAAGGAATGTGCCGGTGCCATAAATATCTCCGTCCGAAGATTCATCTCCCGCAACGCTCTGGCTCCCTCACGCAGTTTCTTCACCTGCGTTGCAAAATCCAACCCTGCAAATTCCGAAAAATGATTCAACGGAAATATACCGCCTTTTTTTGTGGTATAGATATGGTCATATCCATGCATGGCGATCACCCAACCCTGTTTCTGTTTCTCCTTGAGCCAGTCCACATAGTCTTCCTTTTTCTCTCCAACCTTAAGAGATTGATCCTGATTGGCAGGGATGACGCCGATCAGGGGACAGATGCCGTACTTCTCCAGTAGTGCTTCAAACCGATGAAATTTTTCCCAATCCATATCTTCCGTAATATCGTCAATCCGGATGGTAATCTTTCTCATATGCTATTCGACCTTTCCAAACACCACACTAAACCCCCATGCCGCCTCCGGCGGCTCAGATAGGAATGAAAAACGCGTTTTTTGCGTTTTTCGGTGTGAAACTTAGTGTTTCTATGCCAGGAACCTTTGGTTCCTTAATTCCCTTTGGAAGTGAGCAAAATTGCTAAAGCAATTAGAAACACTTTTCACACTAATAACCATGCCTTTCCAATAACCTGCAAACTTTGGGCCGCAGGCACAAATTTGCGATTGAAAAATCTTTGATTTTTCAATCTAATTTCCCAAATTCTTTTTATACCAGTCAATTGCCAATGCTATTCCTGACGCAAAGTCATATTCCGGATCATAACCCAGAAGTTTTCTTGCCTTACTGATATCTGCATTGGAATGTTTAATATCGCCCGGCCGGTCCGGTCCAAAATGAGGTTCTACCGATACTCCCAGCGCCTTACAAAGATCATAATAAATATCGATCAGAAACTCCCGTCCGCCATAAGCAATATTAAACGCCTCTCCGGCGGCTTCCGATGGCGCAAGACACGCCTTTAAATTGGCCTCGATAACATTATCAATATAAGTGAAATCTCTGGACTGCTTACCGTCCCCATTGATGGTAGGCACCTCCCCATGAAGGAGCTGACGAATAAAACGCGGAATCACCGCCGCATACGCCCCATCGGGATCCTGTCTTCGTCCAAACACATTAAAATAGCGCAGTCCGTAGGTATCCAGTCCATACAGCTTTTTGTACAATTTTCCATACTCTTCATCCGCCCGCTTCGTCAGCGCATAAGGCGATAACAGATTGCCCTCCTGTCCTTCCACCTTAGGAAGTACAGGATGATCGCCATACACGGAAGAACTGGAAGCATAGACAAACTTCTTTACACCCTGCTGTCTTGCAGCCTCCATCATATTCAATGTTCCTCTGATATTATTTTCCTCGTAAAACAAAGGCATCTCTATACTTCTCGGCACACTGCCCCAGGCTGCTTCATTCATCACATAATCGACACCCTCGCACGCCTTCATACAAGTGTCCAGATCCTTAATATCTCCCTTAATAAAGGTATATCCAGCCCTGCCCTGCAGAAAATCAATATTTTCCTGCTTTCCGGTAGAAAGGTCATCCAGACAGCGCACCTGATATCCCATATCCAGAATCGCTTCGCACAGATTTGATCCGATAAAACCGGCTCCGCCGGTCACCAGAAAAACACTGTCTTTTTCAAACTTCAGATTCTGATATCCCATCGTCGCTTTTACCTCTTTCCTGAATTTTACCCTTATTCTTTACAGCCTCCAGTACAAATAATCCCCCTTAGCATAGTAAGCCTTCCGGTTCAAAATCCCTTTTAGATCCAGCAGAACCTTCTTTGGATGATCCGCTGCAAAAAAGCCATCGATCTGCGCTTCTGTCAGCGACATAAACTGCGTATGACTGACGGCAATGATCACCGCATCCATATCTTTTACTGCATCCATTCCCTGAAATGTGATTCCATACAAACGCTTCGCCTCGTCCGCATCCGCCTCCGGATCCACCACGATCGGCGTGATTCCATACTCCATCAATTCATTATAAATATCAATTACTTTTGTATTTCTGGTATCCGGACAATTCTCCTTAAACGTAAATCCCAGAATACCCACTTTCGCTTTATTGACATTGATATCCGCCTTGATCAAATTTTTGATAAGACTTTCCGCCACATATTTTCCCATATCGTCATTGATTCTACGTCCGGACAGGATGATCTGCGAATGATATCCCAATTCCTCCGCTTTATAAGTCAGATAATATGGGTCTACTCCGATACAATGTCCCCCAACCAGTCCCGGATAAAATTTCAGAAAATTCCATTTTGTTCCTGCAGCATCCAAAACTGCCTTTGTATCAATGCCCATACGGTTAAAGATGATGGACAGCTCATTCATAAACGCGATGTTAATATCCCTCTGGCTGTTCTCTATCACCTTCGCCGCTTCTGCCACCTTGATGGATTCCGCACGATATACACCCGCTTCCACCACCAGCTCATAAACCTTGGCAACCGTATCCAATGTCTCCTCATCCATACCGGATACGATCTTGGTAATAGTCTCCAGACGGTGTACTTTGTCACCGGGATTGATACGTTCCGGAGAATAACCGATCTTAAAATCCACACCGCATTTTAATCCTGACTCTTTTTCCAGAATCGGCAGACAGATATCCTCTGTAACGCCGGGATATACCGTAGATTCAAATACAACGACAGACCCTTTCGTCAGATTTCTGCCCAGAATCCTGCTTGCTCCCTCTACAGGAGAAAGATCCGGTGTATGGTCGCTGTTCACCGGAGTCGGCACAGCAACAATATGAAATTTTGCCTCCCTTAATTTCTGCTCATCAGAAGTAAATTCCACCTTTGTATTTTTAATGACCTCGTCCCCGACTTCCTTCGTGGGATCAATGCCGGACTGATATAATGCGATCTTCTCTGCGTTCAAGTCAAAGCCAATAACATTTACCTTTCTGGCAAACGCCACGGCTATTGGCATCCCTACATAACCAAGTCCTACCAATGATATTTTTTCCTCTTTTGCCACAATTTTTTCATAAAGACCCATATTTATTCCTCGCTTTCATCTATTTATTTAATCAATTGCAAAAACAATCACCATTCAGAAATACCTATTCAATGCATCCACAATCTCCGTGAGATATCTCTCCACAACTATCTTTCTATCAAATTCTTTGCACATCTTCTCCCTTCCATACTTTCCCATAGCCTCTTTTTCCTCCACAGGCAAAAGATAAAACTGTTCCACTTTCTGATATAGGGCTTCCGCATCCGTCACCGGAAACAGATAACCGTTTTTCCCGTCCTCCACCGCTTCACGGCATCCGGGAATATCCGAAACAATGAGCGGTCTTCCGGAGGCTGCCGCCTCTAAACATACATTGGACATCCCTTCATGATGGGAGGGTTGTATCACGCATCCCGCTTTTTGAAAGAATGGCTGCATATAATCCTGCCATCCATGATAAGTCAGCAATCCGTCAGCTTCCATCCGCCGAATCCTTTCCTCATAAGCATCCTCGCAGAATCCGATCACATGGAACTGCGCGTCCGGATACTTTTTTTTCATTCTCATCACAACTTCTAAAAATTCTTCCGCCCCCTTTTCTCTCATGATTCTGGCAATATAATAAAAGCTTTTTGCATACTGCTCCTCATAAGGTAAACAAACAAATTTCTCTAAATTGATGCCGGAACCTGCCATTAGAACTTCGTTTCCATGCAGGACTTTTTTCTCAGCAAGAACGTCCAGACTGCTCCGATTCTGCAAAAATACACGGACTGCTTTTTTCAGGCCCTTACGATATAGCCAAATTGCCATCCACTGCAATGGACCGTTTTTTTGAAAAGCTGTCCCCAATCCCGTAACATTGCTCATATAAGGGATTTTAAGCTTCTGGCATGCCATACCCGCATAGACATTGGGCTTGATCGTATAGGTCAGGACCAGCGCGGGATCGGCTTCTTTTAATAAACGCAGATACCGGCGGTACAGAGCGATCTCGGACAACGGATTTTTGCCTCTGCGCTGAAAAGGCGTTTCTAACAGCTGACAGCCCATTTCCTTCAACTCGTCATACTTTTTATAGTCTGCCTCTTCCATGGGCGTAAACAGCGTGACCTGATACTCTTTCAAAAGCGCGCAGATCAATTCAAATCTGAAATTATATAAGCTTCCAAAACTATTAGAGATCAATACGATCTTCTGTGAAGAGTCTTTCATAATCCTGCACCAGTTTTTCCCAGCTATAGTATCGACGGACTCTCTCCTTTGCTTTTCTCCCCAGAGAAAGGATTTCCTCCTGCGGCAGCTTTTCCGCCTGCGCGATCAGCCGCTGCAAATCGCCGTCTTTCTTAGACCAATACAAGGCGGTATCTTCCGCCACTTCTTTTCCAAACTCCACATCCAGCACCAGATTCAGATCCGTCACCGCCAGCGCTTCCAGCAGGGAAGGATTGGTTCCGCCTACTTCGTGACCATGAAAATAAGCAAACGCATTTTTCCGTATGGTGGAAAGCAGATGTTCATCATATACCGTCCCCACAAATTTGATCCGCGGATCCTGCTCAAATCCGGTATTTTGCTTTAACTGCTCATAAAACTTATTCTTTTCAATATTAGATATGATTACCAGATCCCTCTCCGAATCCGATTTCATAAACTCCCTGATGACCGTCTCATAATTATTATCCGGCACAAACCTTCCTACGATCAGATAATACCCTTTCTCTCTGATTCCCTTTTCCTTACACCACTGCAGCCAAGAATCCCCAGTCTGTCCCTGCTTCTGCCCTAGGTCTTCCCTATATCCCTGATGATCATCCGCATCCTCGTTAATATCCGCCCCATAAGCCAGATAGACCGTCCGTTTCACCCTGCTGTCATAATTTTTTTTAATATAGCGTTCTATCGCTTTCGCATCACAGATGACAAGATCGGCATTTTTTACAAGGCATCCCTCACAATAATGCAGAAACCTCTTCGCCGCCATATTCCATTTAGCGCGTTTCCATTCCAATCCATCAGGATTTACATAGATCCTGCATCCCAGCTTTCTAAGAATACCCGCATGATATTTCATCAGCGGTCCGATCCTGCATCCCAGAATATAGATCACCGTATCACTGTCCGGATGCCCTTTTTTCCATCCGGCGATTTCAGATAGCACCATTGATACATGCAGTATCCTGCCCGGTGCTCCCGGAAGCGGAACTGTGACCCGGAAACAGTCCGCACCCTGATATTCAAAATGTTCCTGTTTCTTCCGATCTTCTTTCTGCGCCATACAGGAAACATGATATTTGATCTGATCGGTCGTCCTTCCCCGCACAAGACGTTCCACAAATGTTTCAAATCCCCCATACCTTGCAGGGATTCCTTTACTTGCGACTAAAAATACATCTGTCATGATCCAACTTTGCCTTCTTTCTTTTCTGCATCCAATAAAAGTTCCTCATCAACAGATGCTGCCATCTCCTGTACTGTCCCGACCGACAAATCTTCCTGCACAAATCCTTCCGTACTGGATTTCATAAAAAGCACTTTGATTGTCATAACAACAATTCTAAAGTCCAACGTCAGAGAATAATTTTCGATATACATCAGATCCAGCTTCAATTTATCATAAGCCGTGGTATTATATTTACCATACACCTGCGCATATCCGGTCAGTCCGCCTTTTACCTTTGTACGAAAACGAAATTCCGGGATCTTTTCCGTATATTTAATTACATGCTCTACGCGCTCCGGTCTCGGTCCCACCAGACTCATATCGCCCTTAAGAACATTATACAATTGCGGGAGTTCATCAATTCTGGTCTTACGGATGAACCGACCCACCTTGGTAATACGCTCATCATCCGTAATGGCAGGTCTTGCCTTTCCATCTGCCTCTGCATCCACGATCATACTACGGAATTTATAGATCATAAACGGCCGATCGTTTAAGGTAATTCTTTCCTGAATAAACATCACCGGACCATGATCCTCTAATTTAATGCAAATCGCCGTGATCAGCATAATGGGTGATGTGACAATCAGCATCAATAAGGAGATTACGATGTCAATGGTACGTTTCAGAAGCTTCTGTTCAAAACTTAATCCGATGTTATTGGACATCAGAAGCGGTGTATCAAACAGATGATGTTCCCTTGCGCTCCGGATCATGATATCAGAAAGCTTCGGCGTCTGATACACCCTAATCCCTTCTCCATAACAGAATTTGATGATGTCATTGCGCAGATTGGACGTAACATCATAAACGATCACCGAATCATGTTCCCTGATCTTATCGCATATCTTCTCAAAACCCTTTGAAATATGAATTTTCTCACTGACGACATACTTATCCTTTCTGGTATTGACCTTGTCCAAAAAAAGCCGGACAGAATCGTTCTCATAGATCACCAGCATGTCCCATGCAGGAAACAGCCTGACATACAGCTTGTCAAACAGCAGTACCAAAAAGATCGACAAAAAGATCTGTGTTCCCCATAAGATCAGCATTGCCAAAAAAATCTCATCCAATGTATAGATAGAACTGATCGTCAACACGATCTGTACCGCCATAACCAGATTCACGCAGAACATTGCCAGCACCTGAGACAAAATCGCATTTAGCGGCGTAAAAAAACCGATCTCAAAACCGCCGAAAATCTGTATCAGAATCAACGTTACCACCACATACACCGCAATCTGCATCAGATTACCGGAACCGGTAAACGGCTTTTCATTCAGCTTGTTCAGATATTGATACCATAAATACCCAAACATTCCACACATGACGTCCAAGGTCAGCAGGACTTCGCTGAAGCGAAATATTCTTTTATACTGTTCGTAGCTTTTATCCTTCATGTCTGTCCTTTCACTACCGGCACATCATTATCCTTCGTCTTGCACAAAAGCATACCATACATCATATATAACATCATGTTGATCACATAAGCAGGATGTCCCATCCATTCCGTCACCTGACTCATCAGACAAATTCCTATCACCAGTACCGCCAACAGCAAATCATGGGAATCTTCTTCCTGACCCTTTTTCCAATATCTGCATACCGCTACGACAAAAGCACAGAAATTAAGCAGTGCATAGATGATCCCGGTTAAAATACCATACTGATACAATACATGGATATAGGTGCTGTGTGCATGATAAGTAAAATACCCGCTCTCCAGAGTAATATGTCCCGGATAATGTCCTTCCCAGTTGGTTTTTTCCAGATAAGCCTTCCAGATATCGATCCTGCCATTGGTCACATCCCGCTCCGTGTCGATAACCACTTCACTGCTTTCCTCCTTCGCTTCCTCTGTGAAAGGAACATAAATGCCCCATTTTCCAAGCGCAAGTGTCAAAAAACTTTCTATCGTAGTATATTTGGGTGAATCGATCGGATCATCTTTTATGATCCTTGTTTCCGGATTGTATTCTCCCATGAAAAAATACGGCACATTCATATACGCCGGTATATAGCGAATGGAATAATATCTGGCTCTTATACAAATATGACGCTGCCGAAGA
>JAIDPF010000070.1:62010-84157 GCA_029062895.1 Lachnospiraceae bacterium | reverse complement strand
TTTATATCCATATACTCTCTAGTAATTTTTCCCATTCAATAGGATAAATATTTTGAAACCCTTTTTCTTTTAAATTTTTAATAATTTCATCGTGAAATTTCGGGGTTGTAGTAATAAAGACATTAGCTTTTTCACGATATTCTAATAAGTCTTCTATTGAGTATACATGTAAACCCCTCACCGTCTCTTCTTGAGAACTCATGTCCGAAACAGCAAATCCAATGATATTTTCCCAATACTTCAACTGAAATTGATCTGCCATATAACGACCTATTTTTCCGGCGCCATATAATATAACACCATCCTTATTTTTCAATGCTTCCAAATAACTTCTGGGATAACCTCCTTGAAAAAATTCAATATTATTATCGTACCAATTATCAAGCTTTTTATCTAAAACATGAACTTTTTCAGTTGAATAATTGTCTTGTAAAATCTTATTAAGTAACTCTTTAATATCTTGATATAACTGTTTGTGTAATATCTCCCAAAAAAAATCCTCTTCTGTTAATTCTTTTAAAATGTCATTTATAATTACATCTAATTCTTCCCTTTCCTCTCCTCTAAGGCTGATCCATATAACAGCAGCTTTTCTTATTAACATCTCCCAATGCCTAAGAAATGCTTTTTTTTCATTTGGAGAATGATTATCTTCTTTAAGGTAACTAAATATCAATTTTATATTGATCAAAATACCCTTAACGTGATAAAAACCAATTTTACTTTTTACAATGCTTCCTTGCCTCATTCTTCTTTTATAAAACTTATTTGGCACATACATCATTCTTTCTGCCTTTAAATAAAGCTTAATCGTAAATTCAGTATCCTCATGAAATAAATTCTCTTGAAATCTGAACGCATATCGTTCTAAAAAATCTCTATTAAAATATGATGACCACGCCGTTACCATAGGACTGCGATCACCATAAAATTGATTCCAAAAATCAAACCCTTTATACACGTTATTAACATTAATACCTATTTGACTTCTATCATAAAATTTATAATTTTCTTCATCTTTAGCTGTCCCATCAAAAATAGCTGCATCAAAGGTTACAAAATCTAAATTATTTTTTTTAACCTTATCATATAAAACCTCTAAAGTGTTTTTTTCAATTAAATCATCTGCGTCAAGAAAATAGATACATTCGCCTTTGGCAATATCCATACCTGCATTTCTAGCAGCTCCCAATTTTTTATTCTCTTGACAAACAATAATCAAATTATCATGTTCTTTTTGATAATTCTTTACTATCTCCAGACTTCCGTCTGTAGAGCCATCATCAACAACAATAATTTCAATTTCCTTTTGTGTCTGAAGAAATACGCTCTCTAAAGTTTCTCCGATATAATCTTCTATATTATACATTGGAATAATTACACTTGTTTTTATCATATATTTTTCCTCATCTATAGTTAATTTTTAAACATAACATTTAAAACCAAGAACTTCTTTTTAAATCAGCCCAGTCTATACTATACACATTTTTAAAACCCTTTTCATATAAACTGTCTCTAATTTCTTTATGAAAAATCGGACTGGTGCTAATAAAAACATTTGCCGTATCTTTATATTCTGACAATTGATCTATCTGAAAGACAGGTATGCCTAAGACATCTTTCTTATCTTTTTGAGAATCTGTAACTGCAAAACCAATAATATTATCCCAATATTTTAATTTAAACTGCCTTACCATTCGTTCTCCAACAATTCCTGCCCCATAGAAAATTACCCCTTGAGGACTTCTTAATGCCTGCAAAAAAGTTTTTGGATATCCCACATTTTCAGTATAATCCGGTAATTTCCAAATTGAATTGTCTAATTTTACACCATTTGACATTAAAAAGATAATATCTATACAACTGCGAATCTGATCAATATATTCTTCTACGACAGCGGAATAATGATCATTAAGCGCATTAATAAGAGCATCATGAGCCCATCCAGAATACATTCTTTTAAATAATGTCAAATATAATTCGTCATAATGCATCTGTTTTGCTAATAAGACCTCATCACGCATTCCCATAATATATCCTATACATTTTTCCTCTGTCCATACCATAGATTTATTCGACCAGCGATAACAAAAAACAATATCTAAAGTTGCAACAAAGCTTTTACAATGAGTCATTACTTTGACCATAAACGGAGGATCCTGATATCTTTTATAATCAGGAAAATAAAAATTATTCTTTATAAGCATTTCTCTATTATATAAAAAGCGACCATAATAGTAATCGGCCTGATAATCTTTATATTCTTTTAAACCATCCTCCAGAAAATTATACTTTAATACCTGACTCTCAATAACATGCTTTCCGTTCTTGTAAAAGCAACAATTACCTCCACTAATCAAGACATTATTTTCTTCCGCTAAAAAAAATAGCTTCTCTAATATAGAATTGGAAAATAAATAATCATCAGAATCTAAAAAAAATATATATTTTCCTCTTGCTATATTGAGTCCGCAATTACGTGCCCTGCCAGCGCCCTGATTTTCTGTTGTAATACAGACGATCCGATTATCTTCTTTCTTAATGTTCTCTATTATTTGTTGAGAATTATCTTTTGAACCATCATTTATACAAATAATTTCTAGTTCTTTTAATGTTTGATTTTGCACACTTTCTATTGCTTCGTTAATATATTGCTCCGCATTATAAACTGGCATTATAATACTAACTTTTATTTCATTCATAGCATTTTTTCCTCCAAAAAATCCTTCCCGACGGTTTAATCTATGCTCGAAAATAAACAATTAATAAAAATGTTTCTTTAAATTTCTTTAATACTAACATTTTTTCTTTTAGAGTGCAATCCTTTTCTCTGCTTACTATTTCTCCCACCTTTGTAGGATTACAATACATGTGTTACAACTAAATAATTAAACTATAACTAACAAAATCTTTTCTTTTTCACTTCCCCAACACTCTCTATTTATTTTCAATCATTTTATGTTTAGAAAAAACTAATGATTAATCTCTCCACGCCACAAATGGAATTTTTCCAAATCTATTAGATAAAACTGATCAAATCCTTTCCCAATCAAAATATCTTCAATCTCTTTATGCAGATAAGAAAAAGTAGCAACTATAACAAAGCATTCTTTCCGTATATGAATATATTCTTCAAGAGATTTAACAACAACTCCTTCCACATCACTTGGATTTTGTTTCAGATCAGAAACGATGAATGCATCTGGTTCAAATTGATACTTCCTTAGAAAATTTAACACTTTCCTCCCTACAGTTCCAGCCCCAAAAATAAGTATTTTAGGAAACTGTTTTAAACTATCAAAAAATTGTTCTCGTTCGATCCATATCCTTTCTATATATTCATCCAGATAATTCCCTTCTAAAAGAACTGTTCTTTCAAAATCTTCAGTATCACATATTATTAAATTGATATTATGTATTATTTTTTTCATTTCTTCTGAGCCTTCATGCGCATAATAATACATAAGCGCAGAAATTTCACCATGTAGATCCTTTACCAAAGAAGAATAAACTTTTCTCATTCCTCCACGTTTTGAAATAATAAGACTATCTCTTATACCCTTAACACAGTCAATTGCCTTACTCTCATCAAATTGAACCTCTTTATGCTCCTTACGGTAACAATATACTACTTTTTTCATGCAATATACTTTATCTACTCTAGAAACAGCATTCAAAAAAAAGGGGGGATCTTGACATCTTTTATAATTAGGAAATGTAATATTATTCTCTAATAAAAAATCTCTTCTATAAATATAACAGTAAAAGCCTGCAAAAGTCAAAAAATCTTCCTTCTTAATCCAGCCATCTTTTTCAATAACCATCCCTTTTCTAAAGCCATTGTACGTGTATACACCATTTCTATAACTACAAATAGACCCCCCACAAATATCTGTATGGTTTTTTATTATTTCTTTATACAGGCACTCCAAAACATCCTTTTCCGGATAAAAGTCATCCGCATCCATAAATGCAATATAATCTCCATGGGCTAATTTAATTCCCTTATTTCGTGCATTTCCAGCCCCTTCATTTTTTTGGGATATGAAACAAATATTATCAAATCTTTTTTTATAATATTCCAACAGTTCCTTAGTTCCGTCATTACTTCCATCATCAATACAAATAATTTCAATTTCTTTAAGGGTCTGATTTAATATACTATTGAGACAATCTTCTAAATAAACTTTCGCATTAAAGCATGGTATAACAACACTGACTTTCATTCAGCCCTCCGAACTAACATTTTTGCATAATCTAAACCAATAATATATCATTTATCAAAGTTGCTTTTAGATATCATTTTATTTCTATAATGCATACAATACTGTTTCACTCCATGAAAAAGAATAATGTCTCATATAAAATTTATATTCTGGATTGAATTTATATATTAGCCATGGTAATTTCCAAATATCTTCTGGTTTATGATAAACACATATTGCCAGTTTAGGTTTTGATCTTTTTATCATTTTTTCAGCACCTAGTAAAGCCTCATATTCAGATCCTTCAAGATCCATTTTTATAAAAGTTACCTCTTTATCTATTAATCTATCTATGCTATCAACTTCTATTTCATTATCTCCATTATCTGTTATCATTGAACATGCTTCATTTGCTTTTAATTTCAATTTTTTATTACTACTCCATAATCCTTTAGGAATCAATTTATAATTTATATTATTTGTCTCAAACAAAGTTTTACACTTTATTAAATTATTCGGATCCGGTTCCCATGCATAAACATATCCATTCCCAGAACACCAATTTGAAAATCTGAGAGACGTAACTCCATCATAGCTTCCTCCATCAACAAATATCTCTTTTTGTTTTTTCTCAATTGCGGTTAAATCAAAATACTGCAATTGGGATAATTTTTCAGTTATAATTCCTACATTAATAATCCTTTTTTGATCAAATCCTTCTTCTATTAATTGCTGCAATATTTCTCTATGATATAATTTTGTCGATATAACAATATACCCATCCGAATATTTCTTTTTAAATTCTTGGAGAGATACTACAGGTAGCTTTAAACACTTGTCTTCAATCTTATTATTGTCAATAAAACATTCAAACTCAATATCGCTATACGTTTCCAACAAATATCTCCCTGCTCGCCCCGCTCCAAAAATGCCAATCTTACTTTTTATTGTTTTTAAATAATCATAGATTTCCCTAGCCTCTTTAATCGTATAAACTACATTTTTCATAAACTTCGTATCTTTTGTCAAACTAAACATTAAACGATTTTCAAAAATATACTTTGACAAATCATCTTGCAATAAATGATATATTTTTTCTATCTGATTTTCCCTGATTTCATCCACTATTCCATCCTCCATCAACTAATGTTTCAACACAACTTATGTCACTTTTCTTATACTTAAAGAGCACTTCTTGTCCGCTTATCTTTTCTCGTTTTCCTAAGGAGCAAAAGTGTCATTCTAAAATTAAGACTATAATTTTCCATTAAATATGGCTATATATATTTTCTATTTTTTTTGCCATTGATTTCATCCCAAATCCTGCCTGTTCCATTATTTTTGACATATCCTCTCGTTCATAACCATTACTATATTCCTTTATCTTATCAACCCATTCGTTTTTATCGAACGTTAAAAACTCAATGTTATCTGTTATTTTAGCGATTGCCGGTATTACGTTACTTGCAATACATTTCAATCCCGCGGCCTGTGCCTCGATTAAAACAATGCCAAACCCTTCAAATCTGGAAGGAAATACAAAAATGTCCATTGCCTGCATAAGATTAGCCACATCTTCTCTTTTTCCGAGAAACATAACCTTATGTTCTATCCCATATTGTATAACCTTATTCCGGATTTCTTCTTCTAACTCCCCTATACCTATTAACATAAGATTTGCATTATCATTTATTTCTAAATATTCTTTAAAAACATCTATCAGGAACTCATGATTTTTTTGGTACGCAAATCTCCCAACATGTCCGATAACATAATCTGTTTCTTTTATCCCCAGCTTATCTCTATACTCTTTTCTAATTTCATAGTTAAACTGATAATCCTTTAATTCAATAGCATATGGTACAATTTCTATTTTATCCTTCGATATCCTGTCCCCATATAGCCAGTCTGCAGCCTCCGGAGAACATGCCAAAAAATCTGTCGCTATATTTTCCTTAAGCAAAGCCCTTTGCTCCATGTGAAGCTGCCTTGCTTCTTCTCTGGACTGATTTTCCTTAATATGCACATCCGTATTATGCGAGTGAACAATTATCTTCGGAACCCCAGCTTCTCTGGCAAGTTCCTCCAAAATATATCCACGCCACCAACTTGTATGCAAATGTACAATATCATAGCCATTATCTAAAATTTCATTCACTTCCCGTATAAACTGCTCTCTATCATCTTCCGCATAAGTAGATAAATAATAAATTTTACATCCTTCCGCTTCTAATTGTTCTGCGAAATCCAGCTTCTTACTCATCGTTACAAAATCAAAATGAAATCGTTCCCTGTCTATATATTTCCATAGTCTTAATACATATTTTGTTATACCTCCTCCTGTATTTGCTATGGTAAAATGTAAGACTCTTTTTTTTACATTTTCATTCATTTTGCATTTCCCCTAAATCTGTATTTATTGATAACAATTAACTCATTTCATTCCAATATAATACTAATGTATCCACCCCGTATCCCACATACACCGTCATGGGATATTATTAATTTACACCTTGCCCTCTTTCAAAAATTTTACTATCTTCCCTGCCAGCCTCTCACTTGCATTCCCTTCAAACACTAATCCGACTTTCTTATGAAATTCATCCAACACCCTATCATACTCTTCCTGATCAAATTCCATAATATCTTTCTCCAGTTGGTCATTATCACCCGCAAGCGTAAATGGTAACTTCACGTCAAAACTCGGTGTCATCACCTTATTATTCCCTATACAGTCTCTCGGATCAGTAGCAATGTTCCACATAAGAGCGCCTCTGTCATTAGCATACTTCTGTATATCATCCGCATATAGGAATACCGGGATATGAGTAAATCCTGCTTCAAAGCAGGCACTGGAATAATCTGATATATAAGCATCCATTCCTGCTAAGATCTCATACATATCATCAGCCTGACTCTCATCAATGATTCTATCCTGCACATCCGGATTTTTATACTCCTTAAAAGTCGGCGCCAACTGCGGATGTACCCTTACACATAGATACCATATACCACCAAATTTTTTCTCCAGCGTATTGATAAGGCGCTTAAAATCAATGGTCCAGATCTCTGAAAACACGAATCTTTTTCCATCCTTTGCGCCTTCTCTAAAAGTTGGTGCAAATAATAGAACCTTGGCATCATCAGGAAGATCATGCCTGTTACGAAATATCTTCTTAGCCCAGCTTCTATCTCCATACAGCACATCGCACCTGGGCGCTCCTGTCTTCTGATAGGTTCCGTCATACACAAGCCCCTTAGGCGATACCTCTTCACACCATGCGGAGTCAATCACTAAGTCATCTATCATATCCGAATCATTCTTGCTCACAAGATATGCCATCTTAGAAAATCCATCTCCACGCCATAAGCCGGTACATTTGATGCCAATCGTGTAATGATTCACATTCAAATAATATTGACCTTTTCTCTTACAAGTCCCATAAGGTTTCCTATAATTATCGATCCATACCTTAGATCGTGTAAGCCAATACGCCCTGCTCCATAACGTATTGGGAACCTTTCTGATATAAAAAGGAAATTCCTTACTCATATCATTAACAAACCATACAAACCTATATTCCGGATTTCTTTTGTGAAGTTCCTGTACCAGATATTTCGGATTGCACCCAAACCCGCCTTTCCCTTCAAAGGTACAGACACTGATAAGATTCTTCCTGATAGGAAATATTCTGCAAAGATAAAAACAGACCCTGTTCCAAAACGCTTTTATTTTTCTTAATGTAATATACAGCTTTTCATTCAACACCTTTTACCGCTTTGCTAAAAATTTTTCCATAATTCCTGCTATTACAATAGAATCTCCCCTTGTGAGTTTATAACCAATCTTACTTTTATCCTCCAAACCGATCATTGTCACAAAATCACTGATTTCATAACGCAAACCATAGCCCAAATACTTTGTCGAATATTTCTCTATTTTGGTAGAATCTTCATATCGAACCTCAAATGACTTCGTAAGCCACCATGGCGATTCTGCAAGAATATAACCGCCGGTTCCGGCGATCACCAACTGACCCTCTGATTTTACGCCGACACCGTTTTTGGCAAGTGCAAAACCATGGTCATAAATGATGCTCGTCTTAGTATATAAATCTATGCCATTCTCCGCTTTAATACTGTCAAAACGAATCTCCTTATAATCTCTCCCCAGCAACTTTATGATAGGCAGCAGAGAATAGGACGCAAACTCCGTAAAAGCTCCTCCGTATGCAGCATTTATCATTTCGCGCCGATCAGGCGGCGTCAATCTGGTAAAACAAGCCTCTACATCCCTAATCTCGCCAATTACTCCGCTTTTAACTACACCCATAAGTTTTTGGAATCCTGGCAAATATGCTGTCTTAATCCCTTCCATCAAAATCAGCTTCTTTTCACGCGCAATTCCAAAAAGTTCTTCTGCCTCTGACTCCCGGAAAACCATTGGCTTTTCACAAAGCACGTGTTTCCCCGCAAGCAAAGAAGCTTTGACATACTCATAATGCGTTTCATGCGGACTTGCCACATAAACCGCATCAATATCCTCAAAAAATATATCCAGATCATCTGTTGCAGTATTTAGGGAAAATTCATCGCCAAATTTTTCTGCGCTGCCAATATGCGGATTATACACGTTCCTAATTGTGATTCCGCTGACTGCTCTCGCTTCTCCAACAAACCTATGGGCTATTCGTCCGGTTCCTATCATACCCAGCTGGATAATGGGATTTCGGGCAATTCTACGATCAGAAGACGAAATGTCCTTAGTACGTTCCAGATATACCACTTCGCAGTATTTCTTCAAATGATCAAATTTTCCGCGCCAATCGGATCCCACAGTAAAAACTTCTATATTATATTTTTGAATATCCTCAATCTTTTGTCCTTCATGATCCTCTATTATGATCTCATCAGCAAAACCGGTATTTCTGACATTATCAATTCTCTGAAGTAAAGAGTCCTGAATATTCAGTTTTCCTCTTGACTCATCATACTGTTCTGTCGTTATACCGACAACCAGATAATCGCCTAATTCCTTTGCTCTTTTTAAAAGGTTATAATGACCCCGATGGAACAAATCAAACGAGCCATACGTAATTACTTTTTTCATGTTGTATATTCTTTCCGTTTTTATTTTTAATTATTTAAATGTAAAATCTAATCTCAATTTATTAATACCACAAAATTCTTATAAAATCACAGACAATACCACACTTTAAACCAACTTACTTTAAGATTTTATAAATCTAACCACACGCATCTATTCTTGACCACATTTATAATAAAGTTATACATATTTAAAAACACAAATTTTAGGGCGAAAAAGTATTCTTTTCCGCCTGCAACCTATATACATATTATTTTACTACAAATGTGTTTGCTGTTCAACATTTTATTACCTTCTCAAAAATAGCAATGAAATGCAAGAATGATCATACGTGTTTTATGATCATCCTTACATTTCATTTGTATTTATTGTTTCTCCGCCCTTAAACGCTCAATAAACCTGTTCAACCGCTCCAGCGCGACTTTCAGATTTTCGATGGAATAAGCGTATGAGATACGCAGGAACCCTTCCCCGCAATCACCAAATGCCGTACCGGGTACGACTGCAACCTTCTCCTCATTTAAGAATCTTGTGGCAAACTCTTCCGAAGTCAATCCGAACTCCTTGATGCAAGGGAATACATAAAATGCTCCAAAGGGCTCAAAGCATTCCAACCCCATCTCCTGAAATGCATTCATCAGAAAACGCCTTCTCTGATTATAAGCATCCCGCATCATCTCCACATCAGCATCTCCATTCCTAAGCGCTTCCACTGCCGCATACTGGCTGGTGGTAGGCGCACACATGATCGCGAACTGATGGATCTTTGTCATCTGCGCAATGATCTCCTTCGGCCCACAAGCATATCCCAGACGCCATCCGGTCATCGCATATGCCTTCGAGAATCCATTGATCAGGATCGTCCTCTCCTGCATCCCCGGCAGCGATACGATAGAAACATGGTCCCCCTTATAAGAAAGCTCTGAATAGATCTCGTCAGATATGACAAAGATGTCTTTCTCGCGTATCACCTCAGCGATCGCATCCAAATCCGCTTTTTCCATGATCGCCCCGGTGGGATTGTTCGGAAACGGAAGGATCAGGATCTTCGTCTTATCTGTGATGGCATCCCGGAGTTCCTGCGCCGTCAGACGGAATTCATTTTCCGCTTTCAAATTGATAATCACAGGTTTTCCACCGGCAAGGATCGTACATGGTTCATAAGATACATAACTCGGCTGCGGAATCAACACCTCCTCTCCCGGATTCAACATCGCACGAAGCGCAATATCGATTCCCTCAGAACCTCCTACCGTTATGATCACTTCGTCATTAAAATGATAAGATACGCCGGTTCTGCGCTTCATATAATTACAGATCTCCATCCGAAGCTCTTTCAATCCGGAATTGGAGGTATAAAATGTCCTCCCCTTTTCCAACGAATAAATACCCTCGTCACGGATATGCCATGGCGTATCAAAGTCTGGTTCCCCAACGCCAAGAGAGATCGCGTCCTTCATCTCACTGACAATATCAAAAAACTTGCGGATACCGGAAGGTTTTATCTCTACTACATGTTCTGCTAATGGATTTCTCATGGTGTGATCATCATCCTTTCATCTTCGCTTTTTGTCGTCATGATCGTGCCATGATCCTTATATTTCTTTAAGATAAAATGTGTCGCCGTACTCAGCACGGTTTCCAAGGTGGAAAGCTTATCTGACACAAAAGAAGATACCTCCTTTAATGTCTTGCCTTCCAGTGTTACAAGAAGATCATATCCGCCGCTGATCAGATAGACGGACTTTACCTCAGGATATTTATAGATCCGCTCTGCAATATTATCAAATCCCTGTCCCCTCTGGGGGGTCACACGTACCTCGATCAGTGCCGTCACTTTTTCTTCAGAAGTCTTTTCCCAATTAATCATCGTATGGTATCCGCAAATGATGCCCTCATTCTCCATCTTCTGCATTTCTTCTACGATCAGCGCTTCCTCAGTCCCCAGTCTCACAGCCATCTCATGTACATCAATACGGCTGTTCCTTTCCATGATGTTTAATATTTTTTCTCTCATTTCCCTACCTCTTTTCCTGTTTTTATTTAGAAAATTACGCAACTTCTTAAAGCATTAAATTAGTTGCGCGCATCTACACCAGCTTAAAATATTCATCCTGCTGTGCAGGAGTCAGAAATCTTTTTTCTTCTTCATTGATAATCAGCCTTTCGTTACTATCGGTCGTTCTGCCGATCACCGCTGCGCTGATTCCTTTCTTATGTAAGTTCTCCACCAGTTCATGACCCTTGTCAGCTGTCATCAGCAAACATCCGGAAGACAGCAACACATAAGGATTAATATCATAATAATTGCAGATTTCTACTGTTTCCTGCCTGATGGGGATCCTTTTCAATTCTATTTCCAGTCCAACGCCCGAACGTTCTGCCATTTCCCAGAGTGCGCCGAAAATGCCGCCCTCTGACACATGATGCATCGCTCCCACGCTGGACTCCATGGCGGTGGCGGCCTCCGGTAAAATTGATAGATACCGGTCAAATCTTTTCGCTTCTTCTATGTATTCTGCGGAAAAACGCTTGACCAGTTCATTCTCTTTTTCCCTTGCGATCCGATAAGTTCCTTCCAGACCGACCCATTTGGTTAGAAGCACATCCTGCTCCGGTCTGGCAAAATCTTCCCCCGTCTTCTGATCCACCGGAAGACATCTTCTCTTCATTTTACCAATACCCGTCATAACCAGCATTATATAACCCGTCTCTGGAACTTTGGTTCCAGAATTAACCGATACATTGATTCCCGCAGCCTGTATCCCTATTTCCTTGCAGGTCTGTTCAATCTGGTGGATGATGATCTTTAACGTTTCTTCCGATGTTTCTTCCGTCAGCAATACCATTCCTGTCACTGCCACAGGTTCGGCTCCCGAAGCCGCGATCTGATTGACCGCCCTATGAACAGCAAGCATACCGATCCTATCAGCCTTCTCCACCATATAAACCATACCGGTTACAATATTTTCATTTTCAGAAGATAAAATGGCGCAGTCGTTCCCTATCCCTGCGCCACTGATAATCTCTTTTCTTTTATAGTTCAACTCTTTTAAAACAGAGCGTTTAAATATATTTTCCGGTAATTTACCTGTCTTCATAACCTATCTCTATTCCGCAGTCTATATGTTCTTTGTAGCTGCAGATCTCAAATTTTCATTATCTAATTTTGATTCTCATTCCGCTATAGTTCCGGAACAACCTCGGACTCTGGCGGAAGAGGCACCTGTTGAGCGGCTGCTGCAGCTGCCGCAGCAGAGGCAGCATTGATCTCCGCAAGGATCTGATTTGCAACCGTCTTACAGTTATCTATACTTCCGGAGGCAATTGCGTCCTGAATACGTGCATTGAAATCCGGATTATCCGTATTAGTACCGACAACTGCCGTACGCGGCGACATGGAATAACTACTGGTATTTACTTCTTCCCGACTCACTTCCACGCCGTTTTCATATACCACCTTCCACAATCTCGCACGATATCCAATATGGGCTGACTGCACCGAAATATATCCAACACCTTGACCAGCATCAGCAATAATCTTTTCCGTGGTCGGCACATTCTCCTCCAACGTCTCGCTGACATATTCCACCGTTCTGTTGGCGGAACGCTCCTCTACGCCGTAAATAGTAAACGTAATGTTTTTCCCTGACGTATATCCTTCAATATAAATCGGGTGATCAGTATTATTGGTAAAACGGAAATCCTTTCCCGAAGATTCCGCAATCGCAGCATCCGCGGACCGCGGCACATAGGTAACGATCATGGAATGGGGATGACGCTCTGTCACATTCAATTCTGCTAAAAGTACTGCATTATATAAGGTACTGGATACCTGACAGATACCGCCGCCAAGACTGTCAACCACCTGACCATTCAGATAAGAACCTGCCATATAGTAGCCATTATCCGTACTAAACGGTTTTACTGCATCATACATGGAGAATTCCTCCCCCGGATATAATGTAGTGCCATTCACCAGACGGCAGCCGTTGGCAACATTGGCGCTTCGGTTGGCTCCAGAAGTATTGTAATTTGTCGTATATGAGCCCAGCACATCCGTCACCGCCAACAATTCTTCCTCTGTCCCCTGCGGCTGTTCCTCATTTACAACCAGAGAAATCTCTGTCATACCTTCTTTATAATAAGTCAACAGATTGGTCTTAATATCATTTAAGGAAGCTTCTACATCAAGCATCTCTCCCACATTACCGCCGGTCACGGAAAACACACCGTTTTCACGGGTCAACACCGCGTTTTCCACCGGAATATCATAAACCGCGCACTGCTCTGTCAGAATACTTCGAATCTTATCCTCATCATAAGTCAGTTCAATGGTATATAATGCCCCATTGACTTCTATATCCTTTGACATCATATAACGTTCTACAACATTACCGTTTGCCGCCAGACCAATAATTTCACTGATCACTTCCCGATTGGACCATACCGGAGAAAAATCGGCAATTTGTACGGCAACCTTATTACCTTGTGCCGCAACAAGCGTAACGGAAGTTGCGTACATTTCCTCCAGATAAGCTTCCACAGCAGCCTCTGCTTCTTCTATTGTCATGCCAGACAGGTCAATACCGTCTATCGTTACCCCGGTAAAAATCGTGCCTCTTCCTGCTGCCACAGAAAGACCGCCGCCAAGCGATATACCTGTCAGAATTATCGTTAGTATTGTCAACAACGCCGTCATTAAATAACGATATCTTTTCTGCATGTCGATCCTATCTCCTTTTTTAACTAATAACCATGCCTTTCCACAGCCTGTAAATTTTAATGCACTTTAGTGCTATGCCACAGGCACAAATTTATGATTGAAAAATAAGCTATCGAGCTTATTTTTTAATCTAACTTCCTAACTTGAAACAGAAACCTTTACAAATCAATACAAACCCACTTATAATATAAGTGCCTTATCCCAAAAATGACGCAATAGTGGGAATAATCATTGCCAGAATTAAAAGAACGATAATAACGGTAGAAATCGTCCGCTTTGTTTTGTTATTGTGCATATTAAACATGATCTTGCCTCCCTAGTACCCGAAAACGGCTTAAAATAGCAATATTCCAACGCTTATGATACCGTTTCGAGTCTCTATCTTGAAAGGATATTATATATGAAATTTCTACTTTTTGCAAGCATAATTGCATTTTGTTTATTTATAACAATATTTTTAAGACTGCCGATATTACCGATCGTCATCATCTTTATTATTATTTTAACCATTTCGATCAATAACTCAAACAAAAAAATGAAACAACAAACTGAAAAATTCTGGGAAAAAGAACACAAAGCAAATTTTGTCCGCAAAAAACCGTTAGATGGTCTGACCTATTTAACGATTCCAGAACATTTTCTTTCCATGCCGGTTTCCAAAGAGGATACACATGCTCTGGATGCGCTTGATATGCTGAAACATTTAAGCAGCCAGAAAATCGTCAACCTGACCGGCATCACAAATACAGACTTAAAACTGACTTACGGCACCGCCAATATTACTGTCCTTACGCAGTATGACCAGAACTATACGCAGCTGGCACATGCCCTACAACAGCTTGCCGATTCTCTGGCGGGCAATGATCATCCAAAAGAAGCCATGGAAGTTCTGGAATATGCTATTTCCACAAGAACAGATATCAGCGCTTCCTATCTGCTTCTGGCGGATCTTTATATCGCAGACGGGCACCCGGAAAAGCTCGAAAGCCTGATCAACACCGCTTCCTCATTAGATACGCTGTTGGCGCCATCCATTGTCAGAAATCTTAAGAGTAAGACGGGCGAATAGCACTCATTGATGCGCGGTTATGATTTTCCATATTCTAGGATTATTTTATCTATGATCCGGCTGGCCTCATTTCTGGTCAGCCGCGCCACATCATACTCCGGATTAATTTTATGCTGCTCCAGCATTCTTAATAACCGCTCCTTCTGCGACTTCATAATGGGACCTTCCCGCTTGACCTGATAGTGTAAATCCTGCGGCAGAAAATCCTCCGCCGTTTCTTCCTGATAAAACTGTTCCCACAATCTGATCAATAACTCATGGGTTGCCTCCGCGTCCGCAAGCGCGCGATGCGCATGATGCTCTATCCCGTAATGAAGACAAAGCGCATGCAGATTTCTGCTGGGCAGATCGGCAAGATATTTTCTGGCAATCTTTAACGTATCGATCGCCTTTGCTTCAAAAACCAGTCCCTGATTGACTGCGGCGCGCTTTAAAAAAGAATAATCAAACATTACACTATGTCCGACGATCGTCCGGTTCTGTATAAATTCCAGAAATTCACCCAACATTTCCCCGATCACTGGCGCGTTCAAAAGTTCTTCCTCGGTAATGCCGGTCAGCTCCGTGATCTTCTCCGGCAATCTCCAGCCGGGATTCACCAGCGACTGGAACCGCCCTGTGACCGCACCATCTTTCACATGTACCGCAGCAATCTCTATGATCTTATTTTTCTTTGGATCCAATCCTGTTGTCTCCAGATCCAACGCTATATATTCTGTAATCACTATAATTCTCTTTACTTTCTATATCAATCAGGACACCAAAACTGTTCCTATTTCTTACGCTTATTCTTTTTATTGTAATCATCGCAGATGTCTTTCAAAAAACACTTCTCGCAGGACGGGACCGGTGCCTTGCAGATACTCCGCCCCAAAGCGATGATCTGAATATTATAAAGGATCCAATGATCCTTCGGAAGTATCTTCATCAAATCAAATTCTACTTTGACCGGGTCTTCCTCTTTGGTCAGCCCCAGCTTCTTAGAAATTCTTTTCACATGAGTATCTACCACAATGCTCGGTTCGTGATATACATTGCCGCGGATCACATTGGCAGTCTTTCTGCCCACACCCGGCAAAGCCGTCAACTCGTCAATATCCTTCGGCACTTCTCCACCGTGGCGCTCCATCAGGCATTGACAGCAGGCAATGATATTTTTCGCTTTATTATGATAGAAGCCCGTTGAATGGATGTCCTGTTCCAGCTCTTTTAAGTCCGCATCTGCAAATGCTTCCACAGAGGGATATTTTACAAACAGATCCTTTGTTACGATATTCACTCTGGCGTCCGTACACTGCGCGCTGAGAATCGTTGCGATCAACAGCTGCCACGCATTCTCATGATCTAAATAACAAACACCGTCCGTCCCATATTCCTCATCCAAGCGGCGGATGATCTCCTGTACTTTTTCTGTTTTTCTCATAAGTGATTCCCTCTCACGTTTTTTCAATCAGTTCTATTTTACTTACAATTTGTAAGCCGCTCATACCCCTCCAAGCAGTTCATCTAAATAAACGTTTTTACAAATTGAAATATCCGTTTCCTTTTTTCAATTTTTCTAAATTTTAAAATAATTATAAACAGATGATAACTTAGGAATTTCTGCCTTCAATGTAGTTTTATGATTATCAATTGCACCACCAGATAAATTTCTATTTAACATTTCTTTCATTGAGCTAGCGACTCCAGATACAGACTTTATACCCCAATAATTGCCACCACTCAAATTACTCACGCGCAGCACTGACACAGAATTGCTTTTGAATTTATTGACTTTTACAGTTGGCACAGTTGCAAATGCATATGTAAATATCCTCGCATTGCTAATGGAATATCCTTCTCTCCCTACTGTAATGTTTGTCTTAAAATTATCAGCTGAATAAATCATATCCCATAACATAGGAATTTGTGCATTATCATTCCAATTTGTTTTACACTGAATAACATGAATTTCAATCTCTGAAAAATCCCTAGCAACTAATGCATTTAAAACTTCTTTTAAATTGTAATGCATTTTCCCAATACACTTTATTTTTACTGGTTCTCCATCCTCATCATTAATTTCGATTTGTTCCTTATCAATACTATACTCTTGCTTATCCGGAAATGTAATTGCAATCAAGTCAGACTCAGTATTAGATATAAATGTTCCATAATTAACTGTTATAGCATTACTAATAGGGTCCGGTATTAAGCTTTTATTATGCTTTATAACCACACTTCTTCTGCCAACACAACATAAATTTAAATACCAGCATACCAAAGCCTCCCAATTTGCCCCTCCTCCCGATACTTCACTCTGACTTCGCGTTCCATCAGTTCGCACCTTTGACATATTGGTTGTATCAAAAATCTCTTTCAAATGATCACCTAAATCAAAAAATTGACTTGCGCTTCTATTAGGAACCAACTCATTGATTTTATCTTCCCATGTTATCCATGCAGTTGCAAACCCTTGTGTATTAAATAAACTCTTTATTGATTCTTCTCTTAATTTTTCGACAATATTCTGACTCATAAAGTACCTTCTCCATCTCGTATTTTAATCCAGTCCGCAGCCCCTTGTTTCTGGAAACAATAAGTTTACAATTCAATCTTTTTTCTCTAAAAATATCACAAGGCTATTTGAAACATCTGGATTGCTTTGTAAATGTTTACATTATAAAACTCTCATTATTTCAACTGCTATTGCTTTAGCCAATAATGGTGGTACAGCATTACCAACTTGTGAATACTGAGGAACTTCTACACGTCTTCGCAATCCTCCAGTTGTCCTTTTTCCCAAAAATTCAAAACTATCATCAAACGATTGCATTCGTGCCAATTCTCTAACCGTGAATGTTCTTGGCTCAAATGGTGAGATATAATCATCCGCAATAGTCATGACAGTTGCTGATGGTTTAGTTCTGTCTAGTCTTGTTCGAATATTCTTCTTTGTAAGTAAAATATCCGCATTTTCTTTACTTACATTTCCAGTTCTAAATAATTCAATAACTTCATTTGCATCAATTCCCATTTTTTCTACGCAATGCGCAATCAACGCAGGTGAATTAATAAGATCAATTCCTTCTGACATAACACGATCTTTCAACTCAGCACCATCTTCGCCTTCTCTGAACAATGCAAATCTTTCAGAAATAATTTGCTGATGTGTGGATATTTCATTATTATGTATAATCCCATTGCTATGAATGGTATTACCATTTATATCCTGAGTACGACCTTTTTTTGACATTATTTGAAACTCCGTATCATTTGCATGAACTTGATCAAGCACTTTTTCATCACGAATCAAATCACTTATTGCATCCGTAATAGTTAAAGCTGTTTCATCATTATATGTTGCCACTGGATATTCCGGTGCAACCATATCGTTTCTATATGCCATAACAATTATTCTATTTCTTCTTTGTGGCACGCCATAATGCGCAGCATTTAAAATCTTTGGTTCAAGTGTTTTGTAACCAATTAGCCTAAATTCATTGCACAATATATTCGGTACCAATTCGCCATCTTCATATTGATGTCCAGTTACACCAACGAATCCATAAAATCTAGTATCCGTAAACCCTGTTACATTTTCTAAAACCACATATTTAGGACGTACTTCACTAATAACTCTTAAATATTCCCTAAACAGCATATTTCTTGGATCATTTGGATTTCTTCTTCCAGCTCTGCTAAATCCTTGGCAAGGCGGTCCGCCAAATATTGCATCTATCTCTGGAATATCTTGACCTCTAAATATTTCTAAATCCTGAATTGCCTCACGAATCATCTCGCCATTCAGCTCTCTGATATCGCCTCTATGAAAATGTGTATTTACACCTTGATGTAATCCTAACTGTTCATGTCTATTCATGTATGTTCGCTGAACATCAGCATTAATGTCACTAGAGAAAAGAATGTGAAATCCCGCTTGAATGAGACCTTCGCTCATTCCACCAGCTCCACAAAACAAATCTATTGCATAAGCCATAATTGCATGCTCCTTCCTCATTAATTGTATCACTTTAAAGATAAAATATCCAGAACATATGTTCTTTACTTAAATGAATTTTTGATTATATTAAACTTTTGCATCTGTGCGCAAACATACACAATGTATTATAGCATAACACCTTCCTAATTTGTATAAAAATAATTATATGTTAAAAACAGTATTGACTCTTGTTCATTCATCCATTCCGCGTAAATACAGTGAGCATTGGATTTGAGCAGCCGTTATTTTTACTTCTTTCGTCACCGGATCACGATCCCGATAATCAAATAAAATAATCTGCGGCAAAGAAACATTCGGTATGACCGCTGCATAATGCAATATCTCAAGATGCATCTGCCCCTCCAACTGTCTTGCGTCACAGTTTTGGGACTCTGCATACTGCTGATAGACTGATCGTAACCACTCCCGAAATCCAGCTTTGCGATCCATATTGATTTCCAGCTCCAACTCCTGAATCTTCCGATACTGCTTGTTCTCATCCTGCGCAAACGACGGTCTTGCCTTCGCCCGTTCCCGCAGATAATAATCCACTGTCATAAGTTCCCTGACGGTCTCAAGGATCTTATTGCCGTTCTCTTTTTTCTCTTCCTTATATTTAATCATGTTGCCATGATCACATTCTAATCTTTGCGAAAGATCACGATAAGATATTGTTTTCATATATTCCGTGACAAACTCCAACAGGACCACATATCTCCGCTCCCTTGCGGAACAGATCACCGGATAATTATTTTCTTCGTAAAACTTTGTCAGTCTTTCATAAAAATCAAAGGGCGATGCAAACAAAGATAATAAAAACTGTTCCGTCAGCCGAAACTGTCCGCTGTTGTGATAGATATCCAACATTTCCTCCACTGCCTTTAACCGAAGAACGTCTTCATAAGAAAGTTCCTTTGTACAAAGCATTTCATAAGGTGGAAAATCAGTACAGACGATACCATGTTCCTCTTTCATCTGCATCATGGGAGTCCCTCGCAGAAGCTTCAAAAATCCCAGCTGCAGTTCATGACCGCCCATCTGATAGACCTCATTAAAAGAATGAATAAAAGAATCCATATTTTCAAAAGGAAGCCCTGCAATCAGATCCAGATGCAAATGTGCATTGCCATTTTTTAAAAGTTTTCTGATGTTATCTTTCAGCAATTCTAAATCGGTTCTCCGCTGTATAGCCTTTAATGTCTTTTCGTTTGTGCTTTGCACACCGATCTCCAACTGGATCAACCCCGGTCTTAAGCTTCCAATCAGCATCATTTCCTCTTCTGTTAAAAGATCCCCCGCTAACTCAAAATGAAAATTCGTCACACCATTGTCATGCTCTTTAATATAATGTAAAATAGCCATGGCATGAGAATGATTACAGTTAAATGTACGGTCCACAAATTTGACCTGCTTTACTCTGGCATCAAGAAAAATCTGCAGTTCCGCATATACTTTATCTAAACTTCGATAACGCAATTTCTTTTCCACAGAGGAAAGGCAGTACGCGCAGGAATACGGACAACCTCTGGAAGTTTCATAATAAATGATACGGTTTTGAAAATCTTCTATATTATCATAAGGGAACGGCAGATCGTCTAGATCCATAATTTCCGCAGGTGCGTTTGTAATAATGTTATCCTCCTGATCTCGGTATATGATTCCTTTTATTTTCTTAAAACACTCATCGATACTTTCCTTGAAATTTCCGTCATAAGAAGCATCGGATGCAATATCGTTTTTTCTCTCTGCGTATGCCCTGATTAATTTAGAAAATGTCCCTTCCCCTTCTCCGTATATGATCCCTGCAGCTGCCGGAAAACGCTGCAGCTGCCATTCCAGATCAAAGCTGACTTCCGGTCCGCCTAACCAGATCGGAACATGACAAAGCAGCTTATGAATTTCCGCGACAATCTTTTGCACCATCATTACATTCCATATATAACAGGAGATACCTATCATATCCGGCTGCGCCATATATATACTTTGTATGATCTTTTCCACAGTCTGATTGATCGTATATTCTGCAATTTCTATTCTAATGTTTTTTTCATTTTTGAGATGCTTCATGGCAGACGCGCGAAGACTATATACCGCCAGATTGGAATGAATATATTTTGCATTGATTCCCACCAATAATATTTTCAAAATCTAATCCCAACCTTTCTACAAAAAATCAAACACTTTATTATCCAGCAGGATTTATAATATGGAAACATACAGATATTTCATTTATTTTAGGATAATATCAATTTAAAATCAATGCATACGATTTGAATGTTCTGATTTTATTTTTTTGTTAATTTTTATGGAAGAATTTTTTGTCTTTCCTCGCGGTTAATTCCAAACTCCGCAAAAACAATTTCCCCCAAAATACACGTTTTTTTATACAAAAGCACAATAATCAGGCGTTTTTTAGAGTGATTTATTATTAAAAATAGAAATAGATTGAATTTTTCTATTATTATATACTAATTCTAAAATCAGAACCCAGAAGGGAAAGGGAGAAAACCAATGACTTACAAACAGATTGTAACATCAGCAAAGAAAGCTCTTGCTAAGGTGGATGTCAGCCAAGCCGATCAGGTAGCCATTCAGGTTGACATTGTTGGAGAAGGTGAAGGCGCATTTTATGTAGAAGTCAAGGATGGTACGCTTGCGATAGAACCCTATGAATATTATGACCACGATGCTAAGCTTATTATCTCAGGTAAGGATTGCGTTGACCTGTTCAGTGGTAAGCTGGATGCAGTAAAAGCTTATGAAGCTGGTAAGATCACCGTAGAAGGTAATCTTGACAGCGTATTGAAATTAAAGGATATGATTCCCGCAAAAGCTGCTGCAACAAAGAAAACCACTACGAAGAAATCAACAGCAAAGAAAACCACTGCGAAAAAGACTACTGCTAAGAAGACTACTGCGAAAAAGACTGTTGCTCCAAAGGCAGAAGTAAAAGCTGCTGCGAAACCGGCTGCTAAGACTACAGAGAAGAAAACTGCTGCAAAACCGGCTGCTAAGACCGCAGAGAAGAAAGCTGCTGCAAAACCAGCTGCTAAGACCG
>JAIDPF010000070.1:0-62000 GCA_029062895.1 Lachnospiraceae bacterium | reverse complement strand
AGTCACATTTGTTTAATATACAGATATACTACTGCTTAGAAGAATACTGCGTAAAATACTGTTGCTACTAAGGTAGAGAAGAAAGCTGCTGCAAAACCGGCTGCTAAGACTGCAGAGAAGAAAACTGCTGCAAAGCCGACCGCTAAAAAGACTACAGCAAAGAAAACTGTTGCATCAAAAAGCAAAAAGTAATATTAATCAGAAAACTTTATTACAAAAAGAAGCTGCGTTGATATGACACAGCTTCTTTTCATTTTTATTTCCAGTAATTCCTTTTAGATTCTTTTTTTGATAGCTTCGATCACGGTTTTTAACGCTTTAATCCTTGCGTACTTTTTGTCATTAGACTCCAGTACCACCCATGGCGCATAAGCGGTATTGGTCTTTTGCAGCATCTCATCAACTGCCGTCTCATACTGATCCCACTTTTCCCTATTACGCCAATCTTCTTCTGTGATCTTCCACTGTTTTCCCGGTGTATTCTGTCTATCGGTAAACCTCTGCAGCTGTACATCCTTATCTATCTGTACCCAAAACTTGATCACGATGGCACCCCAGTCACTCAACTCTTTTTCGAATTCATTAATTTCTCGATACGCAGATTTCCAATCGCTCTCACTGCAGAATCCCTCCAGCCGTTCAACCATGACGCGTCCATACCATGTCCGATCAAAGATTGCAATATGCCCCGTCCTAGGCAGTCTATTCCAGAAACGCCACAAATAATGTCTTGCTTTTTCATGGGGTTCCGGACTCGCAATCGGATGTACTTCAAATCCTCTCGGATCGAGTGCACCTGTAATACGCTTGATATTGCCGCCTTTTCCCGCCGCATCCCAGCCTTCGTATGCGATGATAACAGGTATCTTCTTTCTATATAATATGTTATGTAATTCTTTTAATCTTCTCTGGCATTCATCCAGCTCTTTATGATATTCTTCCTCTGATAAAGATTTATCCAACGGGATCTCAGACAGCTTAGGAATCGGCAATATCTTTGCCAATTTCATATCCGCCATATCATCTGTGTCCATTTCTGACGCCCTATGCACTTTGTCCGCATTGTCTGCTGATTTCTCTGCCAATGCATGATCGATCCCTTCTAACAAGATTTCCAATACCTGTAACTCCGCCCACTTCTTATGCTTCGCGTCAATCAGATGCCAGGGCGCTGCGGGCAGGTTCGTCGCCGTCATATATTCATCATAGACTTCTTTATATTTTGCATAATTTTTGTTTTGCCAAAGATCATCTCCGCTGACACGCCATCCTGTATTTTTATCAGACAGCAATTCATCAATTCTTTTTTTCTGTTCCTTTCTTCCGATATGAAAGAAAAACTTCAACACAAGATATCCCTGATCCGTAAGCTGGCGTTCAAAACAACAGATACTTTCCACACATTTCTTATATTCCGATTTTTTTTGTCTTCCGTGAATATATTCTCCAACCGCTTCATCCATCCAGCTTCCATCAAGAAATTTATATTTTCCCGCCTCCGGAATCCGAATAAAGTACCGATATAAAAACGGTTTCCTTTTCTCATCTTCTGTCTTACGATCCATTGTCTCTACTTGAAAAAATCTTGGATCAATATTACGGATGATCCTGCCAAGCACGCTTCCCTTTCCTGCTGTACCCCATCCATCCAGCACGACCAACACAGGAAGCTTTTGCTCTTTCATAGCAGTCTGCTTTGTCGCCAATCCTTCCCTTGCTTTGGAAAGACGTTCCTCAATCTCCTCATCTGACGGTCTTTCCGGTTTCTCCCAACTCTTTAACATATCCCCAACCCCCTTTTTGCAATAAAAGACCAATGCAACGCATCAGCCTTTTTCTCGTAAATCCTTACCGCCCTTCTTTTCAATACACTTTATTATTAGGCATTAATCTTGGCAAGAAGATCATTCACATCAAATCCATGTACCATTGCCGCCTCTTCCAATGTCTCGCCCTGTGCGGAAGGACATCCGAGACAATGCATCCCTGCCTCCAAAAGAACAGGTGCAATATCCGGATTCTCCATCAATGCCTGACCAATCGTAGTGTCTTTCGTAATTGCTGCCATGAATCAAACCTCCTTCATTCCTCTGATTACATTACATATCTTTTCCAAGGACTACTATTTTATTCTATATTGCTTATGTGGATATTATAACACCATCTTAAAAAACAGGCAACCGGACTTATTGACATTGTTATAGAACTCCATTATACTAGCGTACTGTCAGCTTACGACAACTAGGAGGGAATATAATTGCTTTCGAAAAAACGCGTGATCAGTATCAGCCTATCTGATCATTTCACATATAAAAAGCTTTTAAGATTTGTATTTCCATCCATTATCATGATGGTATTTACCTCCATCTATGGTGTTGTAGATGGTTTATTTGTCTCCAACTGTGTCGGCAAGCATGCCTTTACGGCAATTAACCTGATCATGCCATTTATCATGATCTTCGGCGGTGTAGGCTTTATGCTTGGAACCGGCGGCAGCGCTTTAGTGGCAAAAACATTGGGCGAACAACAGCCGGAAAAAGCGAACCGTTACTTTTCCATGATCATCCAGACTACCGTAGTGGTCGGAATCCTTATTTCCTTGATTGGTGTTATCGTAATTTCTCCGGTAGCGGTCTTTTTGGGCGCTGATGAAATCATTCTTCCGGACTGTGTCATCTACGGCAGCATCACCATGATATTCTGTACTTCATTTATGCTGCAAAATGCTTTCCAAAGTTTTCTGATCACGGCTGGAAAGCCGAATCTCGGACTTGCTGCTACGGTGGCGGCAGGCATTACAAATATGCTTTTAGATGCCCTGTTTGTTGCTTTCTTAAATTGGGGAGTCACAGGCGCGGCGATTGCCACGGGACTCAGCCAGTGCGTTGGCGGTGTCCTTCCGCTGATTTACTTCCTGCATCCAAACGGCAGTCTGCTATCCCTGAAAAGGACAAAGCCGGAAATTGCTCCCATCCTAAAAGCCTGTGCCAATGGATCTTCTGAAATGGTATCCAACGTAACCGCCTCTATTATAGGAATGCTTTATAACTTTCAGCTTTTGAAATATGCCGGTCAAGACGGCGTTGCCTCTTATGGCGTGCTGATGTATATCCAGTTCTTTTATATAGCGATCTTTATCGGCTATTCTATCGGAAGCGCGCCGATCATCGGCTACCACTATGGCGCGGGCAATCATTTGGAACTGAAGAACCTGCTGCGTAAAAGCATCTTTTTAATGGGCACCACCGGTTTCGGAATGCTTCTGATTGCAGAACTGCTTGCAAGGCCGCTTTCCCTGATCTTTGTAGGATATGATCCGGGTCTTCTTACCATGACTGTGCGTGCACTGCGGATCGCCTCCCTTTCCTTTATTATTGTAGGATTCAATATATTTGCTTCCTCTTTTTTTACTGCGCTGAACAATGGCGGTATTTCGGCAGCGATTTCCTTTTTAAGAACTTTTATTTTCAAGCTTTCCGCCGTATGGTTTCTTCCTCTGCTCTTTCATTTGGACGGTATCTGGTGGGCTGAGGTAACAGCGGAAATTTTTGCATTTTTTCTCTCTTTTGTTTTTCTGATCACAAAGCGGAAAAAGTATGATTACTTTTAATTTTTACTTTATCTGATGACTTTTCATTATGTCGCTACTATATCTTGTGCCTTAATTTTCCAGCATACTATTTTTTAAGTTGTTCGCAAAAATTTAACAAATTGTATACAAAAAAATGCAAAGGGATTATTGACTATCTACCCGATTTCTCGCTATAATGAAACCATAGCGATCAACGGTGGAAAAACCGTTAAACCCGAACGGATCGGGTAAAAAATATATAAATAGGAGGCATTTTAATGAGCACAGAAATGAGACCCGAATGGGAAGGCTTTGCAGCCGGAAAATGGCAGACTGAAGTCAATGTACGCGACTTCATCCAGAAAAACTACACTCCGTACGACGGAGACGATTCCTTCTTAAGCGGACCCACACAGGCAACCAAAGACTTATGGGCACAGGTTATGGATCTTGCAAAGCAGGAGCGTGAAGCAGGCGGCGTATTGGATATGGATACCAAGGTAGTTTCTACCATCACATCCCATGCTCCCGGATATCTTGATAAGAGCAAGGAAAAGATCGTAGGTTTCCAGACAGACAAGCCATTTAAGCGTTCTTTACAGCCTTACGGCGGTATCAGAATGGCAGAGAAAGCTTGTGCAGATAATGGTTATACCGTAGATCCTGAGATCAGTGAGTTCTTCTCCACACATAGAAAAACACACAATGCAGGATGTTTCGACGCATACAACGCAGAAATGAGAGCATGCCGTTCCTCCCATATCATTACAGGTCTTCCTGATGCATATGGACGTGGTCGTATCATCGGCGACTACAGACGAGTTGCTTTGTATGGTATTGATTACCTGATCGAAGACAAACAGGCACAGAAAGATTCCACAGGACGCGTTATGACTGATGATGTGATCCGTCTTCGTGAGGAACTTTCCGAGCAGATGGTAGCATTAAAGATGATGAAGGAAATGGCTGCTTCTTACGGATGCGATATTTCCAAACCTGCTACTAACGTACAGGAAGCTATTCAGGCAACATATTTCGGATACCTTTCTTCCGTTAAAGAGCAGAACGGTGCTGCTATGTCACTTGGACGTACTTCTACCTTTATCGACTGCTACGCTGAGAGAGATCTTAAGAACGGTACGTTTACAGAGGAAGAGATTCAGGAGTTTGTTGATCACTTTATTATGAAGCTTCGTCTGATCAAATTTGCACGTACACCGGAATACAATCAGATTTTTGCCGGCGATCCTGTATGGGTTACAGAATCCCTTGGTGGTGTAGGCGTTGACGGACGTTCTCTTGTAACAAAGACTTCCTTCCGTTACCTGAACACATTGAATAACTTAGGCGCTTCACCTGAGCCTAACTTAACGGTTCTCTGGTCAACCAGACTTCCTCAGCCTTGGAAAGAGTTCTGTGCTAAGATGTCCATCAAGACTTCTTCCATCCAGTATGAGAACGATGACCTGATGAGAGTAACCCACGGCGATGATTATGCAATTGCATGTTGCGTATCTTCCATGGTTGTTGGTAAGGAAATGCAGTTCTTTGGCGCTCGTGCTAACCTGGCTAAATGTCTGCTGTACGCTTTGAACGGCGGTGTTGATGAAGTTACCAAGAAACAGGTTGGTCCTAAATATCGTCCTGTAAGCGGTGACGTACTTGATTATGATGATGTATATGCAAAATTCATGGATATGATGGAGTGGCAGGCAGACGTATATGTTAACACCTTAAATATCATCCACTATATGCATGATAAATACTGCTATGAGAGAGCTGAGATGGCACTTCATGACAGAGATGTTAAGCGTTACTTCGCAACAGGTGTTGCAGGTCTTTCCATCGTAGCTGACTCCTTATCTGCAATCAAATATGCAACAGTTAAACCGATCAGGGACGAGGACGGCGTAATCGTTGACTTCGAGACCACCGGTGAGTTCCCGAAATATGGTAATGATGATGACCGCGTTGACTTGATTGCTCAGGACATCGTTCATAAGTTCATGACGGCGATCAGAAGACATCACACCTACAGAAATGGTATTCCTACAACTTCCATCCTTACCATCACTTCTAACGTAACTTACGGTAAGGCAACAGGTAACACACCTGATGGACGTAAGAAGGGACAGCCGTTTGCTCCGGGCGCTAACCCGATGCACGGTCGTGACACTCATGGTGCGGTAGCTTCTCTGGCTTCTGTATCCAAGCTTCCGTTTAAGGATGCACAGGATGGTATCTCCAATACCTTCTCTATCATTCCGGGCGCTCTTGGTAAGGAAGATCAGGTATTTGCAGGTGATATCGATATCGACCTGAGCAAGAAGTAAAATAATAAGTTAAACTGTAAGTTTTGACTGAAGGTTTTGATACTCTGCGCTTTGTCTAAGCGCAAAGCGCAGATATCTATATAAAACTAAAAAGTGAGGTTCTAAGTATGGGCACAACAAAAAGCGAAGAAGAACTGATACAGGATATGGTTGCACAGTTAGACAATGGGTTTTCTAAAGGTGTCGGTCATGTAAATGTAGATGTTGACGAGAATGCAGACGCTAAAAAAGATGTTCAGACTATGGGCTGCACTGACTGTTCCAGGACACCACTGGCATGCAGTGTTCCCACACTTCACCAAGGATTAGATGATTATCAATAATTTATATAAGGAGGATTATTATCATGGCAGAAGCAAGTGCAACACAGGTAAACAACCTGGTATCATTATTAGATGGATACGCTACAAAGGGCGGTCATCATTTGAATGTTAACGTATTAAATAGAGATACTCTTTTAGATGCTCAGAAGCATCCTGAGAATTATCCCCAGCTGACAATCCGTGTATCCGGATACGCTGTTAACTTCATTAAGTTAACACCGGAGCAGCAGGCAGATGTTATCTCCCGTACATTCCATGAAGCAATCTAATAAAAGATCTCTCTAATAAGAAACGGATTAAAATTTTAAAAACACTATAAAAGACCTCCATAAGAACACAGCTTATGGAGGTCTTTATTAAAGGGAACGCTTTAGCGTTCCCTTTACACTACCTGATGACGTTTAAAGATCCGGTACGACAGGCAGACACAAACGCAGGAAGCAATTATAGCAAATACAGGAAGAAAAACATAAGGCGGAATTACGACGCCAAATATTTCATACTGAAGATCACTCATTGCATCCCAGAACGCCATCATATGCGTGGGCATCAGCTGTTCCAGCTGGAATACCCAGAGAGGTGCGCTGTCCGGTATGACTATAAACATAGGTACGATCAAAATAATCGCCATTACCACAATCGTATTGAACGGGGTTTTAAATGCCGCCGAAAAAAATGTTGTAAGCGCAGTAAATAACAGTATACTCCCAAGCATACATATAGAGTAAAACAGTGCGCTCTGTCCTATGGTAATAGGATACTCAAAAATATTCCCTAGTAATATGAGGGAAGCGTCCGCTCCACTTGTACCCCAGACAGCCATCGTTTCAATATAACTGACCGCGATAAGGAAAATGATCAGGGCTTCAGCAATTCCAAACGCAGCAAGCAGCTTTGCGCCGATCACAAGCCCTTTTCCATGCTTTGACGACAGGATCAGGTTGTCCGCGCCGCTCACATACTCCTCAGAAAAAATCCCGGATATCATGATCGCAACCGCTGCTGCAGCCATAAATGCAGTCGTATACATAACGGCAACATACCGATAATATCCGCCGCTATACTCATAAGTCAGCGTCTTCGGGGATTTTTCTATGCACTCACGCCAGTATTCCTTCATATTTTCACTCATATTGATATCCGAATTTTCAATCATATACTCTTTATTTTCTCTTCGTATTTGATCAAACTGCTCTGCCTGTTCACGGGTAAGCTGTTGAAATTCGTCTATACTCAAATCCATTGTCCAACAGACGATTTCGCATATTTCGCTATATTTTCTCGCATTTTGATATTCCGGAGTAATATCATAATAGACTTTGTCTAACGGCACCTGCCTGTATGCATCCACAGCCTCCATAATAAGGTCTGCATCGACCACACGTCCCGAAAGAGCCTCGCCATTCCTGCGGTCAATCATTTCTTCCTCATAACGTGAAACAGCTATTTCCTCACCGTTTTCATCCAAAAAGTAATAATTTCCCACAATGGTTCCAAAAACGCTAAAGATTCCCAAAAGAATAACCACCAGAAGCGTGATAACGCTGCGCTTTCTACATAAGATCTTTTTTAATTCAAAACCTGTAAGCTGAAAAAATAATTTCATATCAAAAACCATTCCTTTCTGTAATCTGTTCATTCTCATGCTTCTTCTCCGCTAAAATAATACAGATAAAGATCCTCTAAAGTTGCCTCTACATTATTAGCGTCTTCACACGGCTTTTCATCGCTTACCAGCCGTAGGAAAACCATATCTCCTTCATTTCTTGTATTAATTATGGGATATTTTTCACCATACTCATCTGCCTCAGTACAAGAAACGCTGCACTCCCAGACCTTGTCCCGTATCACCGCAATAATATCTTCCAGAGAACCTTCATGGATCATCTGTCCATCTTTCATAATAAGTATCGTGTTGGCAATATGTTCAATATCAGAAACGATATGTGTAGATAAAAGTATGATCCTGTCCGCTCCCATTCGGGAAATAATATTACGGAATTTTATCCTCTCCTTAGGATCAAGTCCCGCGGTAGGCTCATCAAGCACCAGTATTTTCGGATCGTTTAACAATGCCTGTGCAATTCCCAGACGCTGTTTCATTCCGCCTGAAAAAGTCTTTATTTTCTTTTTCGCTTCGTTTTTCAGCGATACCATTTCCAAAAGCTCTGCCGTTTTTACCTTTGCCTTGCTTTTGGGTATGCCTTTTAACGCAGCGATGTACAGCATAAAATCCTGTGCTGTAAATTCCGGATAATATCCGAAATCCTGCGGCAGATAACCTAGAAGTTCACGATATTCTTCCTGTGAAACGTCTATTCCGTCACAGGAAAGGCTTCCTGAAGAAGGATCTAAAATCCCGCATATCATCCGCATAAGCGTTGTTTTTCCTGCACCATTGGCACCAAGAAGTCCGTAAACGCCCTTTTCCAGCGTCAGGGAGATCCTGTCGCAGGCTATCTTTTTATCATATTTTTTTGTCACACGATCAATCTTTAATTCCATAGATAACTATCCTTTCCAAACAATAATTTTTTTGTCTGCGCCACTGCCATCAGCGTACCGCCAAGGCAGGCGGCAATGATATAGAGATTTACCAGTGGTTTTTCATAAATACCCCTGATTGGGATAACTCCCGCAAAACTGACTGCTAAAGCCGCAGCAGCGCTCAGATAAGCCGCTTCCTGTCCCTTTACTTTACTGAAAATCATAAAAGAAATCCCACTCTCAACAATATATGGTGTAAAAATATACAAAGCCGATCTTGCAACGCCAAAAGGAACATGATTTCCCAACAGTATCGAAACGGTTATCATAACTGCAAAATTACAGATCCCCAAAATGATCATCCTCGCCCCTGTGACCTGCGGCAGAGAAAACCTGCATCCTGCTTCTATTTCCGACATACCGTATATTTTTGACCGTGATATTTCCACAGTTGTCAGCATCGCCAGAAATGGAACAAACGCAGCAATCAACCATACGAGAAACTTCGCTTCCTCCGGAATGACACATACGATTTTGACTGCCGCAAATACAACTGCTGCCGAAACAAACCACACGCGTTTTCGTATATAGCCGATCTGCGAAAAAACAAATTCTGTGTATGTCAGCTTCGGATAGGGTATCGCTGCGAGAAAACTCGCTCTGCCCTTTGTTTCAGGGGGCTCAAAAGCCGTTCTGATTTCACTTTTTAAATTAAGTTTCATTATAACTATACCTTTGATTTTCAATCTAAAGCCCCTTTCAGATATTTTTTCATCTCCGCAAGAGCGACTTTCTCAAGACGATACACTTTAAATCTTGATATTTCCATGATTTCTGCCGTTTCATTAGCTGACAGACCGCTGAGATATCGCAAAAGAAGTATCTCCTTATGCTGCTCCGCCAGTCTTTCCAGAGCGTCCCGGACAGCTATTTTCGTGTCGCTGTTATCGCGGAAATCCTCCTGCGGATAATCGCCGGTCAAAGCGTCGTCACGCCTTTTCCGAAAAAAATCGATACAGAGATGTTTGGCAATTGTATATAAATATGCCATGTCTTCCCCACGCTTTAATATTTTATTTCGCGCAAAATACTTGAGAAAGGCTTCCTGCGTTATATCTTCGGCAATAGCGGAATTTCTGACTTTATAAAAACAGTATCGGTATATCTTATTGTAAATATCGTCCAAATCCTCCGCCATAGCGAAACCTCCTCTCATAATGTATAACGATCCTGCATCGTAAAATGTGCAGTCAAAATATTAAAATATTTAAATATATTAATATTAAAATAATAAAATCAGTTATATTAATATATAAGGGCGGATGCCATCTAAACGGCATCTGCCCCTAAAGTTTCCTTTTTAATCATTATTTTCCGGCAATGCTATTTTATTCCCATAACATTTTCCGTTCCATTTCCTTCAATTCCTCTAATCGGTCTTTTAGATCGTAACTTTCGCGCTTCAATTCTCCCAAAGATTCCTCCAATTCCTTCCGCTGCTGGATGCATACCCGTTTCTCATGCGGAATGTTAACCCTATGCCATCTGACTGCCGAACGGTACGCACCCTCACTTGGAAACAGATCCATGATCAGAAAGAGTGCCTGTATCATGGTTATCAAAGCAAAGATCAGGACGAATATCATAAGAAAAGGAATCATCGTCGCAGTTACAGAAAAGACAACAGCTGCAGCGTAGCCGTCCAAATTTTTTCCCGAAGAATCCAAATATAAAAGTAAATAGGAAATCAGTCCGGCGGCAGAAAGCCCAAAACAGATCAGCGAGATAAATAGCCCTAAACCTTTTCCGTGTCTGGTACGTTTAAAATAATTCATCCGCATCTCCACATCCATGATCTCCGTTTCTACCATATGTATCTTATCTTTCAAGATCTGATCCTGATTTCTCAACTCCCGAAGTTCCGCTATTTCCTGCTTCGTCATGCTTCCTGCGCCTCCTTTCCCGTTCATTTCATAACCTCTATATGGCAGTTACTTCAGTTCGTTGGCCGTCTGATAAAAATGATAATAAATTCCCTGCTTCGCCAACAGCGTTTCATGATTACCCTCTTCCGCGATCCCTTCCTCCGTCAACACCAGTATCCTGTCTGAATTACGAATACTGGACAGTCGATGGGCTATGGTCACCGTCGTCCTTCCTTTGGACAGTTCCGCCAGTGATCTTGCCACCTGAAATTCGCTTTCATTGTCAAGCGCAGAAGTGGCCTCATCCAAAATCAATATCGGAGGATTTTTCAAAAATACTCTGGCAATGCTGATCCGCTGTTTTTGTCCTCCGGACAGCTTCACACCCCGCTCTCCGACATAGGTATCATAGCCGTCCTTCAACGCCATGATAAATTCATGTGCGCCAGCACGTTTTGCCGCTTCCATGACTTCTTCTCTCCCGGCGTCCTCCCGTCCGTATGCGATATTTTCATATACGGTTCCGGAAAACAGATACACGTCCTGCTGCACCATACCAATATTTTTCCGAAGGCTTTTCAGCGTGTAATGCCTGATATCTACTCCATCCAAAAAAATCTCACCGCTGTCAATATCATAAAACCTCGGAATCAGGTTGCAAAGCGTGGTTTTCCCGCCGCCGGAAGGTCCGACAATCGCTATTTTCTCTCCAGCATGGATGAACAGATTCAAATTCCGGAATACCACATTATGATCATCAGGATATTCAAAGCTGACATCCCTGAATTTGATCTCCCCTTTCGGAGCAACACATTCCACTGCGTCCGGTTCATCAAAGATCTCAATATCAGAATCCATAATCTCAACAAATCGTTCAATACCAGTCATACCACGCTGAAACTGCTCCGCAAATTCAATGATACGCCGTATCGTTGCGATCAGCGTTGTCACATACATTACATATGCCACCAGATCTGACGGTTTTATCTGTCCATAAATCAGGAACATTCCTCCCGCCACCAGTACTACCAGATACATCAGTCCGTCAAACGCCCTTGTTGTCGTCTGAAAAAAAGCCATATACCAATAGGTTTTCTTTTTGATCCAGAAAAACTGAAGATTATCCTTTTCAAATTTTTCCATTTCTTTTTCCTCATTGGTAAACGCTTTGACCACCTTCTGTCCAAGCAGGCTATCCTCAATTCTTGCGTTCAACTCACCGATCTGGACTCTCTGCTCCCGAAATGCGTTCCGCAGACGCAGATTGATGATCGTACATACGACAGCCATAACCGGCACGATCAGGAAGATGATCAGCGTCAGCCATAGATTAATATTTCCCAATATGATAAACGCAGCCACCGCCTTGATTCCCGCAATAAAAAATTCCTCCGGACAGTGATGGGAAAATTCCGTCACGTCAAACAGATCATTGGTGATCCTACCCATGATCTGCCCCACTTTTGTATTGCTGTAATAGGTATTAGACAACTTCTGCAGATGCTCATAAGCATCTCTACGCATATCGGTTTCAATACGGGTACCCATCACATGACCCGTGTTTGCCATATAAAAATTAGCCAGCAGATCGATCACCCGCAGGATCAGATAAATCATCCCCAGTTGCAAAACCAGCTTTACGGTCAAAGATTGCAGGTCGTTCATGCCTATGTCGGTAATATAACGTATGATCAATGGCAATACGAGCTCACAGATCGTAGTCAGACCGGCGCAACACAGATCCAGCACTACAATCCACCGATATTTCTTATAATAAGGCAGAAATCTTTTGATTAACTGCCCCGCTGTATATTTTTCCTGTTCTTTCATACTTATCCTCCATGTCAGAGCAGCTTGCTGCGATGACACGCGATGAGAAATCCGCGCAGGCGGTTTCTCATCTGCGATCAAGGCAATTTGAGGCTCTGACTCAAATTGCTGGTTGAAAAATCAGCACATCAGTGTGATTTTTCAACCTAATCCTTCTATCGCCTTAAAATTGATTTTTCCATAGCATTACATGAATCGACAATGATAATATCTCCGCTAAAATCCAAAATATTAATCCGCCTTTCTTTTGCACTTTTTACATTATACCATATGCTTTATGTTAATTATAATATTTTTCCTTTATCTTTGTGTTATCTGTTGTTTGAAATCAAAAAAAATAGTATACTAATACTATCCTGTATAGGATTTCATTTAAGAAAGGATAAGACAGATCATATGAGCGGAAGAATTCATTCACTGGAATCATTTGGAACGGTTGACGGACCCGGCGTAAGATTCGTCGTATTTGTACAAGGCTGCCCCATGCGGTGTGCATACTGCCATAATCCGGATACTTGGGCAATGAACGGCGGCAGGATGGTGGAAGTTTCAGAAATTATGGAAGCTTATGAGCGGAACCGCAGTTTCTATAAGGATGGCGGTCTGACCGTAACCGGCGGCGAACCGCTGCTGCAAGTGGATTTTCTGATCGAATTGTTTACGGAAGCAAAAAAACGCGATATCCATACATGTATCGACACTTCCGGCATCGTATTTAAACCCAATAACACGGCATTGATCGAAAAGCTGGACGTGCTTATGAAAATCACGGATCTCGTTATGCTGGATATCAAACATATTGATCCTGAAAAACATAAGGAGCTAACTTCACAGCCGAATGACGGTATCCTTGCATTTGCACAGTATCTTTCTGACCGGGATGTTCCCATGTGGATCCGTCATGTGGTAGTATCAGGATTAACGGATGACGATGAGTATCTTTATAAGCTCGGTTACTTTATCGGGGGACTCCATAATCTGAAAGCGCTGGATGTCCTTCCCTATCATACCATGGGAAAACCTAAATATGAAAAACTTGGCATTGATTATAAATTAAAAGATGTTCCGGCCATGAGCCAGAAAGACGTCATCGAGAAAAAAGAAGTCATCTTAAACGGCATCCGCAAACGTCGTGAAGAGGAAAAGGAATAGATTAGCACTTGTCATCACAGCGGAAATGTATTAAAATAGCTATAGCAATTATATAAAAATAAGGAGGAATGATATTATGGCATTTGTTATTTCTGATTCATGTATTTCTTGTGGCTCTTGTGCAGGCGGCTGTCCTGTTGGCGCTATTTCTGAAGGAAGCGGAAAGTTTGAAATCGCTTCTGATACCTGTATCAGCTGCGGCGCTTGCGCAGGCACATGTCCTGTTGGCGCTATTTCCGAAGAATAAGCATAAAAACATCCATTAAACCAAGCACATGACGCAAGATCTGTGCTTGGTTTTTTAATGGCTGTTAAGAAAGTGCATTTTTGCTTTTCCATGAAAAGAATCCCAGTTTCTTCTGTCTTGTTTTCTCTGTTTTTCCAATCTTTTCTGTTTTATCAGCCTTCTCTATTTTTTTTGCCTTTAATATCTCTTCTATACGTTGAAGCAGTTCCTGATCTTTATCCTCGCGCTCCTGTCCACGCTTTTCTTCCCGTTCCTCCTGCATACGGAACTGATAATCCATTTCCTTGATTACAGCGTCCTTAACATCAGTGCAAAGCTTTTCACTGATCCCCTCTTTCAACTCCTCCTTAAGATCACTGTCATATTCTCTAAGCACTTCTTCGATCATAAGTCTTAATATCATCTGCAGCTTCTGTGCCTTCTCATTGCGGTTCTCCTGTGATATCTGCTCTTTATCTAAGACTACTTCCGTATTTTTTTCCTGTTCCATCGTGTCTGCCCCGGAACTATCCTGTTCCGCCATGCTCCGCTGAGAGGTTTCCCTGCAAAATGCCGTTACTTTGTCTCCTTGCTGGATAAAAGCTTTCTCCCGCCGATTGTCTCTGGAAAGGAATAATTTAATCGCTTTTAATTGCAGTCCCTGTTCCTTTAAATATTTGATCCTCTTAAATGTATTGAGATCCTCCATCGTATAATATCGATGTCCCTGAGAATTTCTCTTAACGGGAAGCGCAAGTTCTTCTTCCCAGTATCTTAATACGTGATTTTCCACACATACCTCTTTTGCAGCCTCTGAAATCAAATATACTGATTTGGCCATATGCTGTCTCCTTTCACTAAAATGGTACTAATAAGTAATTGCGAAACTCGATTTTTGCATATTTCCGTTGCGCAATTCTGTCCATGAGGTTTGCATAACTCTTTCGCAATTACCTAAAATGATACTAAGATAATTGCAATACAAAAAAGGGCATGCCGTTTTGGCTTGTCCTCTTATGTAATCTATCTTCCAAGATTGTGAAACATCGTATATTCCGGCAGCCATGCCAGTTCGATCGTTCCGATCGGTCCGCTTCGATGCTTCGCTATGATGATCTCGGCTATATTTTTCTTTTCCGTATCCGGCTTATACACTTCATCTCTGTAGATAAACATGACCATATCCGCATCCTGTTCGATCGCTCCCGATTCTCGAAGATCCGAAAGCATCGGTCTGTGGTCTGTACGCGCTTCAACCCCTCGTGACAACTGGGATAATGCTACCACCGGAATCTCCAACTCTTTTGCCATCAACTTCAAAGATCTGGAGATCTCCGAGATCTCTTGCTGACGCGAATCTGTCCGACCGCTGCTCTCCATCAGCTGAAGATAATCTATGACAATCATCTGAAGGTCTTGCTCAAGCTTTAACTGTCTGCATTTAGAACGTATCTCTTTCACTGTCTTAGAGGTATCATCAATATACAGCGGACATTCTCCCATCTTACTGCCGCTTTCCACCAGACTCTCCCAATCTCTCTCAGTAAGATTGCCCGTTTTAAATTTCTGGGAATCTACCTTGGAGTCCATGGACAACAGACGATTGACCAATTCCTGCTTCGACATCTCCAGACTAAACATTGCAACCGTTTTACGCTGTCTGAACGCAATATCCCTTGCCATACTTAAAACAAATGAAGTCTTTCCCATCGCTGGTCTTGCTGCCACCAGAACCAGATTACCCTTCTGAAATCCTGCCGTCTTGTGATCCAGATCAATAAAACCGGAAGCCAGTCCCGTAACATCGCCGGTAATCCGCGCCGCATGGTCAATACTTTCCAATGCCTCAATGATCACTTTCCCGATGGGAACAATATCGCCATGATCCTGTTTTTGTACCACTCGGAAGATTTCTTTTTCTGCATCTTCCATCAGATCCTTATAGCTTTTCTTGCTTTGATAGCAATCCTCTGTAATTCCCTCCGTAACTTTAACCAGATCACGCAGGACCGCTTTCTCCATAACGATCTTGGAATAATCTTCCAAATGAACAGAGGTCGGAACCGCTGCGATCAATGATCCGATAAATTCCATGCTGCTGACTTCCTCCGGCACATTCATCTCCCGGAGCTTGTCCTGCACCGTTACCGGATCAACAGATCTCCCCTCCCTGTTCAATTCTGCAATAGCGTCATAAATTGCGCCGTAAGTCCTGTTATAAAAACAAGAACCCTTAGGAATAATCTCAAGTACTTCGGGAATCTTTTGCTGATTTAAGAACATTCCGCCGATTACTGATTGCTCTGCCTCATCACTATGCGGTTTCATTCTCTTATGTATCTCTTCCTCCATGCAACCATTCCCTTCCACGCCACCTTCAGCGGCTTACATTTTCAATCTACTCTTCTTCTACGCTCACCTGTAGCGAAGCCGTTACCTTCGGATGCAGCTTGATTGGTACCTGAAATGTACCGACAGATTTGATCGGATCTTTCAATACGATCTTTTTCTTATCCAGTTCCATATCGTGCTGGTCCTTTGCAGCAGCCGCAATTTCCTTAGATGAAATAGAGCCAAATGTCTTACCGCTCTCTCCCTGTTTGATCTTTAGTACCACTTTCTTACTCTCGATCACTTTTGCATATTCTCTTGCATCTTCTAGCTGCTGCTGCGCGATCTTTTCATCATTAGCCTTTTTTAATTTCAGATCGTTCAAGTTAGAAGAATTAGCTTCCACGCCAAGCTTCTTCGCAAGAATAAAATTCCTTGCGTATCCGTCGCTGACCTCTACAATATCTCCCTTTTTTCCAAGGGATTTCACATCCTGATTTAAAATAACTTTCATTAAATATCACCCTCCTGTATCATCTTATCCAATGTATTCTTCAAAATGATCATCGCACCTTCCACGGTGGTATCCTCCAGCTGAGCGCCGGCGATATTCATATGTCCGCCTCCACCTAACTGCTCCATGATAATTTGCACATTTACCTCATCAATAGAACGTGCGCTGATATAGATCCGGTTCATGTATTCTGTCATGACAAAGCTGGCCTTGATCCCATTGATATTCAACAACTCATTAGCCGCCTGCGCAGCTATGACGGTAGGACTCTGGATTCCTTCATTCTGACACCGCGAAATAGCATAATCTTTCCGATAAATCTCCGCCTGCCTTACCGCGTCTGCCTTTGTCTTATATTCCTGCGCATCCTCCCTAAACATCTTCTTGACTCTGGTCACATCTGCGCCGTTTCTCTTTAAGAACGCAGCCGCCTCAAATGTCCTGACACCTGTCTTCGCTGTAAAGTTCTGTGTATCCACCACGATACCGGAATATAGACAGTCTGCAATAATTCCCTTTAACTTGATACCATTCTTGATATATTGAAGGATCTCCGCAACCATCTCGCATGCGGAAGATGCATAAGGTTCCACATAAGACAATGTTGCATTTTCCACAGATTCCGCTCCCTGTCGATGATGATCCAATACCACGATAGTCTTACACCGTTTGATTAGTTCCGGACATTCCGTAATACTTGGTTTATTCACATCCACGATCACCAGCACCGTATTCGCATCCGCGATCTCCAATGCCTCTTGACCAGACAAAAGCGTATCCTCCGTAAAATCCGGATGAGTTCGATAAAGATCTACCAACGGCTTCAGGGAAGTGGATATGGTTTCCAGAACGATATGGGATTTGCGTTCCAGATTGTCGCAGGCACATTTGATACCTACCGCCGCACCAAAACTGTCCACGTCGCAATCCCTGTGTCCCATGACCAAAACCTTGTCCTTCGCCGTGATAATGCCCTCCAGCGCCTGTGCTTTTACCCTTGCCTTTACCCTTGTTGTTGTTTCCTTCTGCTGGCTCTTACCGCCATAATAGGTGATTCCGGACGGACTCTTAACAACTGCCTGATCACCACCCCGCCCCAATGCCAGATCAATGGCATTACGCGCAAATTCCATATTCTGAGCATAGGTCAGCCCTTCTAAACCGATTCCGATACTGAGTGTCACGGCCGTCTCATTGCCGATATTGATGCCTTTTACATCCTCCAACAGCTTAAAACGTTCTTCCCGAAGTTTTACCAGAGCACTTTTCCTTAAAATTAACAGATACTTGTCCTTTTCTGTCTTACGGACGATCCCGTCGATCGCCGCCACATACTGGTTGACCTGCCTGTCAATAAATGCGCTGAGAAGGCTTCGTCCTACATCCTCAACACTTTCCATGGCTTCCTCATAGTTATCTATGTAGATCATCCCAACCACAAGACTCTGGTTATCTATCTCCTTCAATGCCAGATTGAGTGCCGTCTCATCAAACATATAAAGCGCAATCAGATAACCTTCATATTCTTTTCCAACAACCACCGTCTCAGATAGCAACGCCATATCACGCATATCAACACGTTTTAATCTGACCAGAAAATCCTTTTCCTCATAGGAAAGCTTGTACTCCAATATTGACTCCAGTGCCGCCACTCCCTCTTTTGTAATCTCCGGAAAGAGGGTTGTAATGGATTTCTTATAGATCTTTTCCTTACCAATCAGCTCGTCAAACGCCTGATTCATCCAGATCAATTTACCCGTCTCATCCAACAACGCGTGCGGAAGTTCCAGTTCCTTTAACAACTGTTTCTGTATCTGCCCATATTCTGTAGCGAAAGTGACAAGTTCATTGATTAATCCCGGTTTCGTAAATGTCATAGTCACGATCATAATGACCAGATAAAGAAAAGTAAATACGCCTAAAAGAATCCCTGCTTCAATGCTAATACCAAAAATCCAAATATCCAAAAGCACTAGGATAAATCCTAAAATCAATGGTATTTCCAAATAGGTCTTCAATTTTCCTTTTAACTTCAGTTTATTTTTCATAATACCCATTATAACACTTCTGAAATGATGATTCCATAACTACATATGGTATTTTAACGACAAAAACCGACACATCATCTAGTCTCCACTTTTTTGACGGCATACATAAAACAACAAAAAAAGACCAACCATTATGTAATGATCGGTCTTTAAGTTTACTTTTCTAAGGCTTAGTCGCAGGTATAAGGCATAAGCGCAATATGTCTTGCCCTCTTAACTGCTGTTGTAAGAGCACGCTGATGTTTTGCACAGCTGCCTGTTACTCTTCTCGGAAGGATCTTTCCTCTTTCAGACACGTACTTCTTCAGTCTGACCGTATCCTTATAACTGATCTCGCCTTCCTTACCACAGAATACACATACTTTCTTTCTTCTGCGGATACCGCCTGCTGCCCCACGTTTTTTCATAGGTGCATCACTTTTTTCAGCTTCTTTATTAAATGCCATGTTATTTACCTTACCTTTCCTATTCACACTACTTCGCGCATATGCGCAACCATCTTGCAGTCATGGTATCTTAGTTGAACGGAATCTCCGAATCAATACCCTCCGGAACATTAATAAATCCATCACTTGCGCCGGAAGGAGCGGGACCACCGCTATAACTCGAGCCGCTGCCCTGACCGCCGCCTTGAGCATTCTTACTCTCAGCAAATTCCTGATCTTCGACAACAACCTCTGTCGTGTAAACTTTGACACCATCTTTATTGGTATAACTTCCTGTCTGGATCCTGCCGCTGACCGCGATCTTTATTCCCTTATGGTAATACTTCTCTGCAAACTCCGCAGACTTGCCAAATGAAACACAATTGATAAAATCTGCCGTCTGCTCGTCACCATCACGCTTGAATCGCCTGTCAACCGCCAAAGTATATCTTGCAATCGCCAGAGAAGAATCGCCCTGCGAATATCTGACCTCCGGATCCCTTGTAAGTCTACCCATTAAAACTACTTTATTCATATGTTTTCCTCGCTTTCATTTATGCCTCGTCTTGTCTAACGCATAAATAACGAATAACGTTCTCCATCAGGCGAACATGGTTCTCCACCTCGTATGGAGTAGTGCTGTCCGCATCGAATTGAATAAAGTAATAGTAAGCTTCCTTCATCTTCTGAATCTCATAAGCAAGCTTCTTCTTGCCACAATCTTCAACATTGGTAATCACTCCACCGAATCTCTCGATGTAACCTTTACACTTGTCGACTGTAGCAGCTCTTTGTTCATCATCGATCTTTGCGCTGACAACAACGGCTAACTCGTACTTGTTCATGCCTCATTACCTCCTTTTGGTCTTATGGCCTCCTCCTATGCGGAAGAAGCAAGGATTGGTCGATGCAGCACCATAAATCCGATGGCACCAACCTTCATGAATTACATCATGAATATTTCACAGGCTTATATCTTATCATAGAAGATTTGGGATTTCAAGCAATTTTTTATAAAATTACTTATTTGTTTCTCTGTCATCTTTATATTTTTATTAACTCATATTGGTCCGTCCCCAGTCCGATCTTGACAGCATGACTGATGCAGCTCTCCCATTCCGTATCGGGATGCGTCATATGAAAATGATCGTGTCCGATGCTTTCTGCATGGCTGTCTTTTCCTTCCAGCTTCTTAAGATTCTCACCCAGAACGCTTTCCTTCACTGGGGTCATCTGGTTGCAGAGATCGGCACATGCCTGATCCAATGCTACCGGATCAAAGGATGCTAGCATACCAACATTCGGGATAATTGGAATATCATTTTCCGCATGGCAGTCACAGTTTGGCGACACATCGCAAATCAGTGAAATATGGAAGCAGGGTCTGTCCTTGCAGACCGCCAAACTATATTCCGCCATTTTATAATTCAGCACTTTGATGGAATCGCTGAAATCTGCCGCAATGGCATCCTTCGGGCAGACTGCAAGACAACGTCCGCATCCGACGCATCTGTCATGATCGATCTTTGCCTTTCCATCTGCAATCACCGGCGCCTCATGTGCGCAGATACGGTAACATGCACCACAGCCAACGCAGTTTTTCTGATCTACGCTCGGTTTACCATCACAGTGCTGCTCCATCTTTCCTGCTCTGGAACCGCAGCCCATTCCGATATTCTTGATTGCGCCTCCAAAACCTGCCATTTCATGTCCCTTAAAATGCGTCAGGGAAATAAAAATATCCGCGTCCATGACCGCCTGTCCGATCTTCGCCTCTTTCACATATTCACCATTGATCGGGACAAGAGCCTCGTCCGTACCCTTCAGTCCGTCGCCAATAATCACATGGCAGCCGGTCTGAAGCGGTGAAAATCCATTGACATATGCCGTATCTAAATGATCCAGCGCATTTTTCCTGCTGCCGACATATAAGGTATTACAATCCGTCAAAAATGGCTTGCCGCCCAATTCCTTTACATAATCGGCAACCACTTTGGCGTAATTCGGCCGCAGAAACGCAAGATTGCCATACTCCCCAAAATGAATCTTGATCGCCGCATACTTGTCTTTAAAATCGATTTGTTCAAATCCTGTTGTTTTCATCAGCCTATGTAATTTCTGCAGAAGATTTTCATGCTCTGTTGCCTTAAATGTTGTAAAATATACTTTTGCCTGTGCCATCTCTTTTTTTCCTCCTTTTTTTACAGTAAAATCATAACATTCTGTTTTTCCTACAATTTATCTCCGTTCATCATTCGCCTGCTAAAATCCTCTTATATAATTCCTCTCCCTCCATTCCTGCAAGAGCGCTACAGATCATGATGCGATTTTCAACCAGCGGTATCAGAACATGGGCTTTTGCATCAGCCACCTGTAGAAGCATAAGCTTCTGGAATTCCTCAAAGTCTGCAATTCGAAGGTGGCGTCTTAAATGTTTTAATCTCAGACTGACATGATCATCATGATATTCAATGTAATAGAGAAGCCTTTTCATGTCCTCAGCCCCAATATGAAATCCCTGTCTGTCTAGTTTCGGAATAACAACATCCCTCACAATTTCCATACTCTTCACCGGATGACCATAGTAGTGCATATTCGTATCTTCCGGTTTACTTCCTTGGCACCGACATTCAGGCTTTCCAATATCATGCAGCAACGCTGCCAGATACAACATGTCATCATCAAGATTCCTCGGAAGATTCCATGTGGTATTTACACTGTGTAACCACAGATCATATTGATGAGCCGCATTCATCTGGTCATATCCAAACATTTCCCGTATTGCCGGTATTACACTAGCAATATCCTCTCTCTTCTCATCAATTTCATCACTTGTTTTTGCGTTTTTTAACAGCTGTATAATATCTTCCAAGGTTATCATTTCTTTTAACTTTCTTTTGATGAAAAAATCTTTTGCAAAATAATGTCTCCATGATTATGTTCTGCATGAAGCCTTGTCATTGCGGTCTCTGTCCGGATATGTTTCGCACGGATTTTTCAAATGTTCTTCTGGGAATCATGATCTCATGTTCACAGCCTTTACAGCGTAGCTTAAAATCAGCTCCTGTCCGCAGGATCTCCCATTCCTTACTGCCGCAGGGATGGGGTTTTTTCATCTGTACAATATCCCCTATCTGATATGGAATAACCGCTTTTTTCTGCTTCTTCGCATCCGTATCTGTGGGAACGCTGTTGTTACCGACAATATATATCTGTTTTTGCTTTCTTTTATCTGAAACCGTTCTGATTGCCCTCTTTCTTTTTTGATTATATTACCCACACTATCCAGATGAAAAACGCCCGCCTTTAGCGTTTTTCGGTGTGAAACTTAGCACTTCTTTGCGAAGCAGCCTTTGCTGCGAGCAGTTAGAAGTGCTTTTCACACTAGCAGCGTATTTGTCCCAAAATTTCCCCAATATTACCATGGAAAATATAATCAGCCGCTCCGTCTCTCGCTGTGGCATCACGATTGATCAGCACCAGCTTCTTACCGCGGTAATAATCGATCAGTCCTGCTGCCGGATAAACTACAAGAGATGTCCCGCCAATGATCAGCATATCCGCCTCACGGATGCACTGGATGGATTCCTGTAAAATCCCCTGATCCAGACCCTCTTCATAAAGCACAACATCCGGTTTGATATCCCCTCCGCATTGATCACATACAGGAATCTCCTCGCAGTCATACATATACTGCACATCAAATGATTTCCCACACTTTTCACAGTAATTGCGAAGTACGCTTCCGTGAAGTTCCAGCACCTTTTTGCTTCCTGCCATCTGGTGTAGTCCGTCAATATTCTGGGTAATTACCGCTTTCAGCTTGCCGCACTGCTCCAATTCAGCCAGTTTCTTATGGGCTGCATTGGGCAAAGCCTTTTCTTCTCCGGGAACATCTGCCGTCTTACTCAAAAGCTTATCCTTGTAAAAGCGAAAGAATTCCTTTTTGTGCTGTACATAAAAGGTATGGGAAAGCATCATTTCGGGAGGATAATCATACTTCTGGCTGTAAAGTCCATCCACACTCCTAAAATCTTTGATCCCGCTTTCCGTAGATACTCCCGCTCCCCCAAAAAACACAATGTTATCCGAACCGTCAATCAACTCCTGCAACTTCGCTATATCCGCCATGTCATACCCTCCTGATTTCGCTAAATTTTTTATTTTCAAAAAAGTATTCCCTATGAGAGATTGGCATAATATTCTTTCAAATGATTTCTAATATCCTGCGGTGTAACAGGGATTTCCGTATCTAAGAAGGGATATTCTAAATGCACTTTTTTATCTTCAGAAATAATATGCACCCTATGACCATGCTCATTGATTCTCACATACCAATAATAGTTTATCCCTTCATATACTATTTTGCGTTTGTTTTTTCCCTTTATCATGCTATTTTGCCGCATCCTTCTCATCCAGATCCATCTGAACCATCTCCAGATAAGGCACCAGCACACCTTTTTTAAGAGGGATCCAGTAATCAGGATTCAGTTCATCCACCCGAAAACTCTTCCTGTCCCCTGCCTTTGCACGCTCCCAGAATACCAGAAGTTCATCCAGCCTGAGATAATAAAACTTGTCTATTTTTGTGAAATAAATCAGGAAAAAGGCCACTCCATCTTGTTTCTCAAAATCCTTCATAAAAGCAACCTGATGCTCATGGATATTCTGCAGTGAAAAAGTTTCTACAGCACACTCCTTCGCATCAAAGCACACCGGAATTCCTTGAACCGCGCCAATATAATCCACCGTACTTTTCTGGTCAAAATATGCCAATGTGATATGTCTGCTTTCTTTATCTATATTGATAGGAGTAATCGGGGTCGGTATCTTCTGGATCAGGGCAAGACCCTTTTCCCTATACTTTTCATTGGTCCGGTTCACCATCTCTTCCAATGTTGAACCTCTAAGCCCTCTTGATCCCCAGGTACTCATGCTGCCCCCGCTAAGATAATTTTACTTTTCCGATTAACTATGGAAACATCAAACACATTGATTGTATTTACTATACTATCATAATTTACCTGCTTTTACAAGCTAGGGACATCCGCTAGATATTGGCTTCGCATATGTCGCTTCCTTCCATTTTCTGTGCAATAAGTGTATCCATACAATGCTTATGAGGCATCCCGCCACTATTACAGTCAAATATATCTTCCCTACAGGTATGGAATAACCAGTCATGATAATATCCGAATAACTCTCCCGAATACCATGGGTCCCTTTTTTCTTCCTCCTCTATACGGTCCGGAGCAGGCATGATAAAAGGCTTTTTTATAAATACATTCAATGCGTTTATGCCGCCCTCCGCGGTGTGTATTTTCAGGCTATCGCAAAATTCCCTTCGTTCCATCTGCTGAATAAAGTGCAGCACTCCGCTGCTGAATATAATGTCATACTCCGTATCGGGACGATAATCAAATATGTCGGCTTTAAAAAAATTCACGTTGACATTGTTATGTTCCGCAAGTTTCTTTGCTTTCTCAACGCCTTGTTCAGATATGTCAAATGCAGTTACCGAATAACCGCATTTTGCAAAGAAAACTGCATCTTTACCTTCGCCACAGCCAATATCCAGTACATGATAAGGCCTGACCGGCGGAAGAATTTTCATAATGTCATAACAGATACCATTAGGCATAAGTCCCCAGTAATACTCCTCCGTATCATAGCGTTTATCATAATCCGTTACAACACTTTCATAGCCAAGCAATGCATCTACAGTTGTATGAAGGGCAGCCGCCAGTTTCGGAAGCATTTCTATATCGGGATACGCAGCGTTGTTTTCCCATTTGGAAACTGCCTGAAATGATATGTTGAGAACCTTGGCCAGCTGATTTTGCGTTAATCCCAGTTCTTTGCGCCTTTTACAAATTACTTCCCCTGTTTTCAGATTATCCATTTTAACCATCCTTCCCATGATTGATAAATCAATTACTTTGTCGTAATATCTTTATCTTAGTATAATCGGATAGTTATTTCCATAACGCAGTAAGAGAATATGGCACAATAATTCACCTGATGGTTGAATCAATATAGGTAATATTTAAGGTTTCTATATAACGGTTCTTGTATTCCTATGCATTGAAATCCGTTTCTGTCGATATCCGAATCAGTGAAACAACACATTGAAAGTTCCTCCGCACCGCTACTCAAAAGCGATCCCTGACACCTTCCATTCTCCGTCTATCCTGACAAAATAAATGTGAAGATCCGTGACCACCACCTCTGTTTTTTGAGAATAGGGAACATACATATACTGCTCCAGATACACTTGGGCAGAAAAGGCATCCTCCGAATACACGATAAATTCTGTTATCTTCTGATTTTGAATTTCCGGTCTCTGGTGAGCGTCAAACCATTCCCTCGTATTTCTCTTAATGCCTGCCAGTAACTCGGACCCTTGGGGAAAATACTTATCCAGCGCATTGTATGCCGCATCGTTGGAGATATACATGGCATAATCCTCCGCCATCTGTAACACATAGTCCTCCACCATGCTCTGCATGTCCGCGTCTCCTCCAAAAGCCGCCTGATAGCAGTGCTCCCGCTCATCATAGCTGATATCCACAGGCTCTCCGGCGGCATTGATGCCGGAAACCACGGGCTCACCGTAAAACGCTCCCAGACTGTACCGATTATAAGAAGGGATCTGCACATAGGTCTCCGTATAGTTCTCCGCAGTTCCGCGAATACCACTTTCCTCCAACGCCGCTTCCGTCACGGCAATCCCGTTTACTGTCACTGATACAGTAGACGGAGCAATCAGCTCATATTCCTTTGTCGTCTGCAGCAGCAGCTCGACACTGTCCGTCTCCCAGAGCGGCAGCCCATAAGCTGTTGTCTCACTCCCTTTCCTCAGCCGCACCTTCGCAAAAGGCATCCCGTCAACCGTCACCACATACACCGGTCTCTCCTCAATATGCTCTCCCTCTTTGGTTCCAAATCCTATTTCCTTCCCCGACAGGTAGTCATTTAAAAAATCCACAAAATTTTCTCTGCTCTCAAAAGGTCCCAACTCCACCGGATCAGCCAAATTCAGAATCTGTTTCGCATCCCCGGTTTCAAATACTGTCATCACCTCGTTTTGTTGATACAGCACCGGACGCGTCTCCTCGAATACCGTCTGGTAATCCCCCAAAAATCTATAAAACCGTACCAGAGCCACCGCCAAAACAACCGTCAGTAAAACACTCCAGATAATCAAAAATATCCAATATCTTTTGATCTTTTTTTTCGTTTTCATCATTGTCACCTATCTTTCCACTATAAAAGCCGTGGGCATATCTCTTGCACCTTTAATAGAACAATTGTTTAAAATTTCTTCCCCTTCGTAAGCCATAGAGGAAGACATCCCTCCGTCCAGATTCGCCGCATTGACCGCCCCAAAATCCAGCATGATCTCTATCAGATCCAGATAGGTTGCGCCCAGGGAACCGGTCTGCCTGCCTTCGATCACCAGCAAAAGTACTGCGCCGTCTGCCCGCTGACCAATCGCCGTCCGGGGATTTAATCCGCCCCCCGTTCCGATCGTGGTAACCGCCTCGCCGTTTACCACCAAAGCGGGACCGAATGTCACCGCATCCCGAATGCCCATATCCACCGCCTGCTGCCCAGTCATCCTCCCACAGATAAACACATTATTATTGTCAAATCCGTAAATGTCGTATGTCTGACTCAGGCTTCCGTACACCAGCTCTCCCTCCGAGAATACAATACCTTCCGGCTGTCCTCCCTTGCCGAAGCCGTTATCGTCATTGTACCGCCCGCCGTTTATGCCCGCAATGGCATCATATTTATCCATGATCTCCAGCAGGGTCAGTCCCGCCTTGTTTGCGTCAAATTCATCACAGATGCCCACCTTCACTCTCGAGGGATCTTGGATGATCATCATTTTTCCTCTATAAAGAGCGCCCTGTACATCCACAATTTCAATGTCCGCGCTTTCCACATCCTCCACAACGGGAGTCTCCGCAAAAGCAAAAAGCTGCGTATCCGTACTGATTTCCCCTACCTCAACGACATTGGAAGCTACGATATCCTGTACCTCCTGCTCCGTCAGAAAGATATCCGCAAGAAATCCTGCTGCGCTGGTCTCCCTCACCGATGTGACGAAAAGATTCCTGATCTGCGGGGAAGGTCCCTTGGACACCAGATAGATCATCACCAAAAAACCTGCCAGCAAAAGAATCAGCGTCACAAACACCCACAAAAAAAACTTTCCCGTTATCCTTAAAACTTTTTTCATAATCGCTCCTTTCCGTTCCGTATTATAATCTATTCCCGTCTCGACTGCAATCTCCAAAAAATATAAAATTATACTATGCGAAAATATTTTAAGATAAAATATATCAATTATAGGCATCATCTTAATATTCATCAATACTGAAACAAAAGACGAGCAAAAAAAGCCATCTGGCACATTTTCCAAACTGTGTCAGATGGCTTTTATTACGCCTCTTATTCAATTTCATTTTAAAACAATTTCTTCCTTCTCTTCTTTCCTCCACCGCCACTTGTGGTATCATTATCTTTGTCGTTATTACGGGACGCCCGGAAACGCTCCGCAGCATTTAATGAATCTTCGGTCTTTTGATCAAATTGCTTTAACAATTCCTTCGCCTCATGGGAAAGTTTTGCAGGAACCTGTATCACCAGTGTCACATAATGATCTCCCCGGCTCTTAGGATCACGCAGAGAAGGCACACCTTTGCCACGCAACCGGATCCTTGTATCGGTTGCTGTTCCCGGTTTTACTTCATAGACTACCGGTCCGTCTACCGTATCAATAATGATCTCTCCTCCCAGACAGGCTACTGCAAATGACATAGGCACTGTTGAAAAGATATCCCGATCCTGCCTCTGGAATACCGGATGTCTGGAAACTACCGCTTCTACCAGCACATCGCCGCGCGGACCGCCATTCTGTCCCGGCTCACCCAGTCCGGTCATACGCTTGCACTGTCCATTATCCACACCGGCGGGAAATTCCACCGAATATTTTTTACGAATGGAAACATATCCTGTTCCCCGGCAGTCAGTACATTTTTCCTTGATCACTTTACCTGTTCCGCCGCAATCCGGACAGGTCTGTACATTTCTGACCGTACCGAAAAATGACTGCTGTGTAAATACCACCTGTCCCTTACCACCGCACTTTGAGCAGGTCTCAGGATTTGTACCCGGTTTTGCGCCGCTTCCCTTACAGGTAGGGCAGGGATCCTTAACATTGATCTCGATCTCCTTTGTGACACCAAAAACAGCTTCCTCAAAAGTCATGTTTACTTTGGTACGGAGATTTGCCCCTTTCATCGGGCCATTGCTTCTGCCACGGCTTCTGCCTCCGCCAAACAGATCCCCAAAAATATCTCCAAAAATATCAGAAAAATCAGCTCCGGAGAAATCAAAACCACCAAAGCCGCCTGCTCCGCCGCCTTCAAATGCTGCATGACCAAACTGATCATACTGTCTTCTCTTTTCCGCATCACTAAGAACAGCATAAGCCTCTGACGCCTCTTTGAACTTTACTTCTGCTTCCTGATCTCCCGGATTCATATCCGGATGATATTTTTTGGCAAGACTCCTGTATGCCTTTTTAATTGTCGCGTCATCAGCGTTTTTATCTACACCAAGAACTTCGTAATAATCTCTTTTTTCTGCCACCGTTTGTCTTCTCCCTTTATCCTATCTTACATTATATGATGATAAAGCAGATTATGTCCGGCATAATGCTCGTCAGAACATTATGCCCGGACAGATTCCACAGTTTTATTTTATCTTACATTATTGATTTAGATCTCTAAGAAATTGAATTATATTTCTAAGAGATTGATTTATATCTCTAAGAGATCTTTTAGATCTCTTTGAAATCCCCATCAATAATATCATCCGCACCGCTGTCACCGTCGCTGCTGCCTGCTCCGGAAGCGCCTCCCATACCAGACATATCAGGTCCTGCACCGCCGGAAGCCTGTACATTCTCATACATCTTGGTAAATAACGCTTGAGAACTTGCCATCATCTTCTCCTGTGCAGCCTTGATCTCTGCCACCTGAGACTCGCTGAGTTCCTGATCCTTCGTGCTCTCTAACAGGCTTTTCAATGCATTTAAGTCTGCTTCTACATTTGCTTTCTCTCCTGCATCTACCTTATCACCGACGTCATTAAGCGCCTTCTCTACCTGGAATACCATGGAATCAGCGTCATTTCTGGTATCTACCGCTTCTTTACGCTTCTTATCCTGTGCCTCGTACTCCGCAGCTTCTTTTACTGCCTTATCAATATCTTCATCAGACATATTGGAGCCAGCTGTAATAGTAATATGCTGCTCTTTGCCTGTTCCAAGATCCTTTGCGGATACATTTACAATACCATTGGCGTCGATATCAAAGGTAACCTCAATCTTAGGTATGCCTCTCGGAGCCGGTGCAATACCGTCCAGTCTGAACTGTCCTAACAGTTTATTATCCTTCGCAAACTGTCTCTCTCCCTGTACTACCACGATATCAACTGCCGTCTGATTATCAGAATATGTTGAGAATACCTGTGAATGCTTTGTAGGGATCGTGGTATTTCTCTCGATCAGTCTGGTAGCTACACCACCTGCTGTCTCGATGGACAATGACAATGGTGTTACATCAAGCAGCAAGATCTCGCCTGCACCAGCGTCTCCGGCAAGCTTACCGCCCTGAATAGAAGCGCCGATCGCTACACATTCATCCGGATTCAATGTCTTACTAGGTTCATGTCCTGTCAGCTGTTTTACCTTCTCCTGAACAGCAGGCACACGGGTAGAGCCGCCTACCAACAGCACCTTGCCAAGCTCGGAAGCGTTTACGCCAGCATCCTTCAATGCGTTCTGGACAGGAACTGCCGTTCTCTCGATCAGATCGTGAACCAGTTCTTCAAATTTTGCTCTGGTCAGATTCATATCAAAATGCTTCGGTCCATCAGATGTTGCAGTAATAAACGGAAGATTGATATTGGTTGTTGTAGAAGCAGACAGCTCCTTCTTCGCCTTCTCGGCTGCTTCCTTCAATCTCTGAAGCGCCATCTTATCATTGGAAAGGTCAACACCCTCCGCTTTCTTAAACTCCTCTAACATCCAGTCGGTGATCCTCTGGTCGAAATCATCGCCGCCGAGCCTGTTATCACCGCTGGTAGCCAATACCTCAATAACACCCTCGCCGATCTCAATGATGGATACGTCAAAAGTACCGCCGCCGAGGTCATATACCATGATCTTCTGCTCTTTTTCATTGTCCAGACCATAAGCCAATGCCGCTGCCGTCGGCTCGTTGATAATTCGTTTTACATCAAGACCTGCAATCTTACCAGCATCCTTGGTTGCCTGTCTCTGAGCATCATTAAAATAGGCCGGAACAGTAATGACTGCCTCTGTCACCTTTTCACCAATATAGTTCTCTGCATCCGCTTTCAGCTTCTGAAGAATCATTGCGGAAATCTGCTGCGGTGAATATTTCTTATCCTCAATGGTACGTCCTCTATCCGTACCCATATCTCTCTTAATGGAAGAAATTGTTTTCTCCGCGTTGGTCACTGCCTGACGCTTTGCCGGCTCACCAACAAGTCTTTCTCCGGTCTTTGTAAATGCCACAACAGACGGTGTCGTCCGCGCGCCCTCTGTATTAGCGATTACTGTCGGCTTACCGCCTTCCATAACAGCAACGCATGAATTGGTGGTTCCTAAATCAATACCGATAATCTTTCCCATAATCATTGCCTCCTATTTGATATATTATTATTTTATTTTTTATTTGTTCAACCGGCTGATTCCTGACCGAAAACAAACCGGATAAATCACTTAATTAGCTACCTTCACCATACTGTGCCGTACAACGCTGTCCCGATAAGTATAACCTTTCTGCAGTTCCTCAACCACGATATTCTCCCCAAGGCTTTCATCATCCACATGCATCACCGCATTGTGGAGATTCGGATCAAATTCCTTACCCACCGCATCCAGGGGCTTCACATCCAATTTTTCCAACTCCGCCATCAGCTGCTTGTAAGTCATCAGCACGCCCTCCTCAAAGGGTGTTCTTTCTGCGCCTTCTTCCAAAGCTGCCAGCCCCCGTTCAAAATTATCAACTACCGGCAGGAGCTTTTCGATAACGCTCTTGGCACCGGTTTCAAACATCGCCTGTTTTTCCTTCTCGGTACGCTTGCGGTAGTTGTCAAATTCTGCCATCTGGCGGACTACCTTATCATTTAACTCATTGAGCTGTTCTTTTAATTTATCCTCTTTTTTCTCTGTTTTTATAAAATGGCGCTTCTTTTCTTTCTTATCTGTATGATCTTCTTCGCCATTCTGTTCAGAGTCTTCCTCCTCCGGGGCGACAGCCGTTCCTTCTGCGTCTTCTGAAACTATTGATTCTTCATCTTCTACAAACGCTTCCTCCACTGCGGAATCCTCTATAGCTTTTTCATCCGGCTTTACTGTTCCTTCATTTTCTTCTGTAGCCGTTTCCATCGTTTCCTTTTCCTTATCTTTCTTTGATTGTTCTTTCTCCCTGTCTGCCATGTTTATCTTCCTTTCTATTTCATGCTTTATCTTTTCCATAGATATTTTCCAGTTCTGTCATCATCGTCCGCAGCGTACCCACCACCTTTTCATAATCCATACGTTTCGGTCCGACTACCGCGATGCTTCCCTTCATTCCCTGCCCAAGATCATAAGTTGCTGTCACAACGCTGCAGTCTTTCATGGACTGAATCGGCGATTCTTCACCGATATAAACCTGAATACCCGTATCGCTCTCGTCTTCAATACTTTTCGCCGCCAGTTTTGCCAGCATCTCTTTCTCTTCAAATGTGGTGATCAATTCACCCGCTCTTTGATGATCCGCCAGCTCCGGATATTTTAAAATATTATTGGCACCGCTGGTATAGATCTGCAGATCTTCATCTGCCTTGATCGCCTCCGCGACTGCGTCGATCACTTCCCCTACAATATTGCTATGAATCCCCGCCTGCTGCTTCAATGTGGAAATCATTGCAAGATTGATCTCATCTATGGATAACCCATTTAGGTTTGTATTCAACAAAATGTTTAATTTCAGGATCGTTTCCTCGTTCAGCGGTTCCGTCACCTGTATGATATTATTTTTGATGACATTGCCCTCTACCACGATCACTGCAAGGATCTGATTGCTATCTACCTTGGAAAGCTGGATAAACTTAAGTTTATTACGCTGATACTGGGGTGCGGATACGACGCTTGCATAATTGGTGTTGGACGCCAGCAGCTTCGCCACATTTTTTAATACGCGATCCATCTTGCCTTCTGTCTCGACAAGCATCCCCTTCAGTTCCGAGATCTCACGATCTTTCTCTTCCATGATCGTATCGACATAAAGCCTATATGCTTTGTCTGTCGGGATCCTGCCTGCAGAGGTATGAGGCTGGATGATATATCCCAGTTCCTCCAGATCTGACATCTCATTACGGATCGTCGCGGAACTTAAGTTCAAGTCTGTATATTTAGAAATCGTCCTGCTGCCCACCGGCTCGCCCGTTTCAAGATAATTACGGATCACTGCATAAAGAATCTTTATTTTCCGATCATCTAAATCCATTGCAGCTCTCCCTTCTGTTTTATGATCTCTTTCCGCTTCTGAAATCCTGTCTTGTGTTATCAGCTTCCTGTTTTTTGTTTGTTAGCACTCATTTAATTAGAGTGCTAATATCTCTATATCCTAAAATAACACTACCTTTGTTTATTGTCAACATTATTTTGCTCATTTTTTAGATAATATTTTCAAAATAATGGGATTTTTGATCCAATCTTTCGCATCAGCATTGTTTTGCGCCATAAGGCAACGATTTGATTTTGTTGATTAATCTTTGCGGCGGCTATATAATAATGTAGAATTTAAACCGGAGGAACTACCTAAGATGAAAAAAGAACGGATCACATTTCTTGACGGGTTAAGGGGATTTGCATGCCTTGGTGTATTTACGCACCATTTTTTTCTTTCCTTCTTTCCGGCAAGTTATTTTGGCGCGGAAGCCGCCGTTATGACGGCATCCGGATTCGATGCCGCGCTGTCTGTGGAGCCCTTTTCCTTTTTTGTCAACGGGAACTTCTGGGTATGTCTGTTTCTGGTGATTTCAGCTTTTTTAGTCAGCAATAAAATATTTCAGTTGAAAACCTCCTATGAAGCTTTGATACCTGTATTTGAGACCTTATCGACGACCTTGTTAAAAAGGTATCTTCGTCTGATGATTCCGGCAGCTTTGATCGGTATATTCAGCTATTTCCTGAGGGACCTGCTGACGCTTACCGGTCTGAATTATTTAGGAAAAGTCAATGACTGTTCTTTTCTCAATTTCCTGTATCACGCTGTCGTTCATATGTGGATTTTCGTAGACTCTTCAGTACAGGGGCCCTTCTGGATGCTGCATTATCTGTTATTTGGCTCCTACCTCGCTATACTGATTGCCCTTGCAACTCCACTCAAAAACAGATGGACTCCCTTGATTCATTTGTTCTTAGCTGCTGTCCTCGGCATCCTAAACCATTATTACGCGGGCATCGTCTTCGGAGTGATGATCTGCTATCTGTATCATTGCAGAACAGCTTTGCAGGAGACCTCGGACCACGGAATCCTTAACAAACTTATGGCATTACTGATACATAATAAAATCTTACGATTCGCCGCAGGGATACTTCTGCTGCTGGCAGGATTATTTCTCGGAGCATATCCTTCCTACGTCAAGCCGGAAAACATCTATCGCATCTTTAATGCCTATGCGTTCCGCGACCCCGATGCTTATGAACTGATCCACAGCGTCGCCGCTGCCTGTCTGTTGGCATCCTTTTTCCTGTTAAAGGGACTGGCTGATTTCTTTTCTACAAAGCCCTTTCTATTTCTGGGAAAGATTTCTTTCAGTATCTATCTGGTACACAGCATGCTTCTAGAACATCTGGGATATTTTATCATGCATCAAACAAATGACCTAATGGGCAATTATTCCTGCGCAGGAATCCTCACCTATCTGATATTATTTTCCCTGCTGATTCCACTATCTCTTGCCTGCTATTATACAGTAGAGCGGTTGGGAGACTGGGTATGCAGAAAACTTTTCAACAGTCAACAAACTTCTGCCACAGCAAAATAAAAGAAGCAGACACTTTGGTCTGCCTCTTACTTTTTCATCAACAATTCTATTTTTCTATAATCAGATTGCAAAAGAACCTGTCTCTTTTTTATTAAATACACAGTATGCCATTCTTTCCTGAGGCTTAACATAAAGCTCCAAGGATTTCAGATCAGCAGCTTTCCTCTTCATGTCTTTTGTCCAGAGTTTTTCTGCCAGAGCAACCAGATCTGCTTCCTTATAGGTTTCATTCTGATACTGAATATAAGTATTCTGTACGATTGCAGTCTTCTTTGCTGTCGGTTTTGCCGCTGCCTTCTTCGGTTCCGCTTTCTTAACCGCAGACTTTGCTGCGGTCTTCTTCGGCTCCGCTTTCTTAACCGCAGGTTTTGCTGTCGGCTTTGCTGCTGCCTTCTTCGGCTCTGCTTTCTTAACCACAGGTTTTGCTGTCGGCTTTGCCGCTGCCTTCTTTGGTTCCGCTTTCTTAACCGCAGGTTTTGCTGTCGGCTTTTCTACAGTTTTCTCCGGTTCCGGTTTTGCTGCTTTCACTATAGTAGGCGCAACCGCCATTACCGGTGTCTGAATCTTCTTGCTTGCAGCGACCACTCTGCCGCTAATAATCAGTGTATCATCTGCCGGTCTCTTCATTGGTTCCGCCATCTTACATGCAGGTATCTTCTTCACTCTGCCGTCCTCCGTCAATTTATTCTTTCTATTAATTACTGATTCCTGTCTCATAACAACAACTACTGTAGATTTCTTCGCGTCCGCAGCAGAATCCACAGATGTATTCTTTACAGCCTCTGAAACCTCTCCTTTACGGATTGCCGCAGCAATTTCTGCTGCGCTAGGCGTTGATTTCTGCAGCTTGGACACTGTTCTTTTGTGTACTGTTACCGCAGTCAATGGATCGTTTTCTTCTGGTTGAGAGGTAAGAAACGCCTTTGCACGTGCTTTTACAATTACCGTCTTGCTCTTATCTTCTGCCATTTGTGGGGCTCCTTTCATCCATAACAGCATTTCATTATAATCTTATCCACTCGTAAAGTTAACCCATTATCTTATAATGATACCCCAAAATCTGCAAAAAGTCAAATATTATTGAAATATAAAATAAATAAGCACTATCGCTCCCAGAACGATTCGATACCAGCCAAATACTTTAAAATCATGCTTCTTGATATAAGCCATAAAGAATTTAATTACAATGATTGATACTACAAATGCAGTTACGGAACTAATCAAAAGGATCATCATCTCAGCAGAGGTAAAGCTCAGCCCCTCCATCAGGAACTTTACCACTTTCAACAGACTGGCGCCAAACATCGTAGGAACTGCCAGATAAAAAGTAAATTCCGCCGCCACGCTTCTGGATAAGCCCAATAAAAGCCCGCCAATGATCGTTGCTCCGGAACGGCTTGTGCCGGGCAGAACCGCTGCAACCAACTGAAATACACCGATCCAAAAAGCAAGTCGGTAATCCAGCGCTTCTGCTGTTGTGATCTTTGCCTGTTTCCCTTTATAGTAATTCTCCGCCGCAAAAAACACAATTCCCACCAGAATCAGCATTACAGCCACAATAACAGGCTTATAAAGTGCCATCTTCTCTTCCATCCAGCTATCCAGCAAAAATCCATAGATCATCGCCGGTACACATGCTACGAAGATCTTGATCCATAGGAAAATAATATCTTTCCATACCAAAATCCTGCCGAAACTCCACCCTGTTTTTTCTTTTGCAATATCCTCTGCGGAAGCTTTCACCTTCTTCCACCCAAACGGCCAGATATCCTTAAAGAAGATAATCACTACTGCAAGGATCGCTCCAAGCTGAATGACCACATCAAATACTTCCATAAAGGCAGCCAGCTTTTCTTCCGATTCACAGATGCCAAACTGCACCCATTCGTTCAATAAGATCAGATGCCCCGTGCTGCTGACCGGAAGCCATTCCGTGATCCCTTCCAAAATTCCAAATAATATTGCTTTGAAGATCTCTATCATTTCCATTATTAATCCCCATATCTTACTAATAACCTGCAAAATTTGGGCCGCAGGCACAAATTTACCTGTTTCTTTTTGTTATTATCTGCATATATCATATCTTAGCTTAGTATTTTCTTTTAATTCCTAAGAATTTTTTCATAAGATCATAATTGATCGACGCATCATAATATCCCTGCAGATACACTATCTTTAGCTTTTTTACGTCCTTTTCGATCCGGTTGATCTTGACCAACATCTCCGGACGGAAAACAAACGCCCTGCCTTCCATTTCCTCTTTTTCAATCAACCTCAGTGTCTTATTATAACGGATATGTCTCTTTTCCATATCTTCTACCAGCTTGGGATACTTTTTATATTTCGCACGGATCAGCGATATCTGGGAAGACGGTTTCTTCCGGTAACCATAGGGCTGCGTCAACACAATCACGTTCTTTTGATTTCCATCCTTGATGGATCTGCGGATAGGAATAGAATCTGATATTCCACCATCCAGATACTTCTTACCCCCTATTTCCACGTTACGCGAAACCAAAGGAAGAGACGCAGATGCGCGGATCGCTGTAATATCCTGATACATATCCTTTAGTTCAATATATTCCGGCCGGCCTGTCTCTATGTTCGTTACAACAGCATAGCCTTTGCCCGGATATCTCTTAAATGCTTCATAATCATAAAGATTTAACTCATTAGGGATACGGTTATAACACATATCTACCCCGAACAGGTCTCCTGTTTTAAACAGGCTGTACGGGCTGCAGTATTCCTTATCATCCAGATAATCGATGGATACTTTTAAAGCCCGTCCCTTCTGTCCCGACATATAACTTGCCAGATGACACGCGCCCGCAGATACTCCATAGCAGGAAGCAAACTGCAATCCTTTTTCCAGAAAAAAATCCAAAATACCGGCAGTATAAACTCCGCGCATTCCTCCGCCTTCCAAAACAAGACCGGCCTGTATCATGATCTTTATCCTCCCTTTCTCAAATCAAAATAGATAATTGTAAAACAATTGCTTTATCATTTTTCATTCCATAATTCTGTCCATGAGGCTTACATAACTCTTTCGCAATTACCTTTCAAATCAAATCAATATTCACTTTTTACAAATTTTCTTAAAGCTTCCAGCGAGCGGTACACCTTCTCGGTATCTACACAATAAGCCATCCTAAAATATCCTTTTACGCCAAAGGAATCACTTGGCACCAGAATCAGGTCATACTTCTTTGCCTTTTCGGAAAATGCAATCGCGTCTTCCTCCAATGCCTTCGGGAAAATGTAAAATGTTCCGCCCGGCTTCACACATTCAAATCCCAAATCAGTCAGTTCCTGATAAAGGATATTCATATTTGTCTCATAAACGGACAGATCGCTTGTCTTATCGATCACTTTTGCCACAGCAAGCTGGATCAGGGACGCCGGACAGTTATGCCCCGTTCCTCTGGAAATCTGGCAACACATCGGCACGATCAACTCCGCATCTTTACAGTTTGGATTCACAGCAACGTATCCAAGCCTCTCACCGGGGATAGACATGGATTTAGAATAGGAATAACAGGATAAAGTATTGTCATAAAACTTTGAAATATACGGTGCGTCAACTCCTTTAAATACAATTTCCCTGTATGGCTCATCAGAGATGATAAAAATTTCATGACCATATTCCTTTTCCTTTGCCCTTAGCAGGTCTGCAAGCTTCCGGATCGTTTCTGAAGAATATACAATACCAGATGGATTGTTCGGTGTATTGATCAGAATTGCCATGACCTTTTCATTCAGCATTTCCTCAAATGCTTCAAAATTGATCTGGAAATCCTTTGTACTGGCAGGCACTACTTTCAGTACAGCCCCCGCCTTATTGATATATGGGTTATATTCCGGGAAATACGGCGCAAAGGTCAATACTTCGTCGCCCGGTTTTGTCACGCAGCGCACCGCATGGGCTACCGCGCCAGCAGCTCCCGACGTCATAAAGATATGGTCGGTCTTATAATCCATACCGAATCTCTTATTTAACGACTTTGCTGTCGCTTCTCTGGCTTCGGGATTGCCCGGATTGGGGCTGTATCCATGAAGATATGTGGAATCCTTCGTTTGAAGCAGTTCAATCATTGCTTCTGTCAATTCCTTCGGCACCGGCACAGACGGATTACCCAGACTGTAATCAAATACATTCTCGTAACCGATCTCTTTTCCACGCTCCGTTGCATAAACGGACAATGCCCTGATTACGGACGGCGCGCTGATCATTTCTTTAAACTCCTGTGAAATCATACCAAACTCCTCCTCATGTTAATATAATATTAAACATTTTTTATAATAATGGCGATAGTATTTTTAATACGCTCTGTACAAACCTCTGACGTATCGGACGCTTCTTCCACTGTTCATAACTAATCTCTTTACACTGCTCCAACGTCTTCAAAAAATCCTCCTTAATCTCCAGAACTGCCTTATTATCCGCCAAAAAGACGGCATTTTCATGGTGGAGATAAAGACTGCGGTAATCCAGATTGACCGTTCCGCAGATACCGCACTCATCATCTATAACAACATTCTTCGCGTGGATAAATCCCGGTGTATATTCATAGATCCGAACGCCCTTCTCCAAAAGCCTGCCGTAATTCGACACCGTAACCATATAAACATACCATTTGTCATATCTATGGGGCGTTATGATTCGCACATCCACACCGCTTTCCACTGCCTGTATCAGCTGATCCCGCAGATGGTAATCCAGTACCAGATAAGGCGTTGTAATATAAACATAATCCCTAGCCTTATTGATCAGCCTGCTATATACTCCGCAGATCGGATTGTTGGGATTTCGATGCGGTCCACCGGAAAACGGCTGCACAAACCCTGTTCCTTTGGTTTCCCATCTTGGCGCATACTGTTCGATATCTTCCTGCTTTTTGCTGGAATGCTGCCATATCGTTAAAAAGGTAGCTGTCAGACTATACACCGCCGCCCCCTCCATACGGATGGCGCTGTCTTTCCAATGTCCAAAACGGTCGAGCTGATTGATGTACTCATCCGCCAGATTGATACCGCCCGTATAGGCAATCGTACTGTCTATGATCGTAATCTTCTGATGATTCCGGTAATTAAAAGACAGGGATTCCACTCGCTGTTCCAAAGGCGCAAAAGAATATAGTTTGATACCGTCCTTTTTCAACTCCTTTTTCAGCTTATGAACACCCATATAAATGCATCCAAAATCATCAACCAGAAGTCTGACATCAACGCCCTCCGCCGCTTTCTTTACCAGAATCTCACGGATGCGTTTCCACCATTCTCCATTATATACAATAAAATACTCCATGAAAATACTTTCTTTCGCGGCAGCAAGATCTTTCATAAAGTCTATTTCCATGTCATCACCCAGCGGATAATAGATCACATCCGTATCCTTATAGACCGGGAAGCCGTCTCTTTGCAGATAACGCGAGATCTGCACCTTGTTGATATGCACCGTTTCAAAGTCCTCCGCCACTTCCGGACTTTGCATCAGATGTGCCTTCATATCCAGTTCAATATCCAGCAGTCGTTTATGGAGTTTCTTATCCTTCGCCTGACTACCCCATAGATAATAAAGGATAAATCCAAATCCCGGGAGCGCCAGGATAATCATGATCCAGAATTGCCGGTTATAATTATCCTCATTAACCAATTGAAAAATCACAACAGCAGAAAAAAGTTCCAATGCCAGATAGATTCCCACCGCATACTGCTGCAGATATAGAACCAGTCCGGCAACTAATATGATCTGCAGAACCAGCGCCACCAGAATGGTACATAACCTGATGACCGCGTAATATCTTGCTTTCCTCTTATCTCTCTCCATATGATAACCACACCCTTTTATATTGAAAACTTTTGATCTTCGAAATCCGCCCGGAGACTTTATACTATGATATTCCTCTCCCTGCCCTGTAAAAACGCTTCTATATTTTTATAGACTTCCTCAACCACCCTCTGTCTTGCTTCATTACTCGCCCAAGCCATATGCGGCGTGATGATCAGACGGTTGGAATCCATCAATCTGCTCAAAGGATTCTCAGGCGTGATCGGCTCCTGCTCTAATACATCCAGACCGGCACCGGCAATTGTCTCCTCCATTAAAGCGGTATATAAATCTTCATTATTGACTACTGCTCCTCTTGCCACATTGATCAATACCGCGCTTTTTTTCATCTTATGTAGAGCCTGAGCATCAATGAAATACTTCGTATTTTCATTCAACGGACAATGTAGGGACAATAAATCCGATTCCTTTAAAAGCGTATCCTTATCCACTGCTTCATAGCCTTCCACCACATTCTTCCCTGTAGTGGAATAATAAATTACCCGGCATCCGAAAGCCTCAGCCACCCTTGCAACGCCCCTGCCGATATTTCCCATGCCGACGATCCCCCAGGTCTTTCCCCGTATCTCTGCATACGGGAGATCAAAATGGGAAAACCGGTCCTGCTTCGCATAATCGCCATGTTTAACATACCCATCATAGTAATGCAGATGCTCCAATACAAACAATGCCAGCGCAAAGGTATGCTGCACCACTGCAGGGGTGCAGTAATCTCTGGAATTGACGACACGGATCCCACGCCGCCTACAATAATCCAGATCAATATTATCATAACCGGTTGCAAGTTCACAGATCAGCTTTACTTTCGGCGCATCCTTTAAGGTCTCTTCATTTAACGGCACCTTATTGGCAACCAGAATATCCGCATCCCCGATCCTGCCTGCAACATCTTCTTTTAGTGAATTGCCGTAAGCAGTCACATGACCCAGCTGATCATAACAGCTGATATCGATATCCGTACCTACGCTGTTCCTTTCCAAAATCACAATATTCATCCTAATCCTCCATGTCTGAGCAGTTTTACTTCGATGACACGCGATGAAAAATCCGCGCAGGCAGTTTCTCATCTACAAACCTCTCCATATCTGTATTCCATAGGCAATTGCGAAACTCTGTCTAAATACTTTCCTATTGCGCATCATTGAGAGTTTCGCAATCCATCTACTGTCAAAAAAGGCAGGGGTATCCCCGGATTGAGATACCCCCTCTTTATTCATCATCATAGACCGGATACAAAGCGCATCTGTCAGATTACAGTCTTTTTAAAAGTTCTTCTCTCTGTGCCTCATATCCCGGCTTACCAAGAAGCGCAAACATGTTCTTCTTGTAGGATTCCACACCCGGCTGATTAAACGGATTCACTCCTAAGAGATAACCACTGATACCGCAGGCAAATTCAAAGAAGTAAAACAATTCGCCAAGATAAAATTCATTTACCTCCGGTACGTGGACCATCATGTTAGGAACCTGTCCGTCCGTATGTGCAAGAACAGTTCCGTTCATTGCGCTCTTATTGACAAAATCAACGGTCTTGCCCGCAAGATAATTCAATCCGTCAAGATCTACCGGCTCCTCCTCAATGATGATCTCCTCCCTTGAGGTTTCAACATCAATGACTGTTTCAAACAGATTTCTGGAACCGTCCTGAATAAACTGTCCCATGGAGTGAAGGTCTGTTGTAAGATCAACGCTTGCAGGGAAGATACCTCTCTGATCTTTTCCTTCTGACTCGCCGTACAGCTGCTTCCACCATTCTGATACATAATGTACTGCAGGTTCATAATTGGCAAGAATCTCAATGCATTTTCCCTTTCTGAGCAGAATGTTACGAAGAGCTGCGTACTTCAACGCATCATTCTCTTCATAGTCAGCTTCCAATGCCCGCTTTCTTCCAGAAGCCGCGCCTTCCATCAGCTTATCAATATCAGCGCCGGATACCGCGATTGGAAGAAGTCCCACTGCAGTCAGTACGGAAAAACGTCCGCCGATATCATCAGGTACCACAAAGGATTCATAACCTTCCTCTGTTGCAAGATTCTTCAGCGATCCTTTTGCCTTATCTGTAGTCGCATAAATCCTCTTTGCCGCACCTTCCTTGCCGTACTTATCCTCTGCCATCTTCTTAAGTACGCGGAACGCGATCGCCGGCTCTGTGGTCGTACCGGACTTTGAGATCATATTCAGGGAGAAATCCCTGTCTCCGATCACATCGATCAGATGTTTTAAATAAGTAGAACTGATGGAATTACCAACAAAATATATCTCCGGCGTCTTTCTCTGCTCCTTGCTGATCACATTATAAAAGCTGTGACCCAAAAATTCGATTGCCGCCCTTGCTCCCAAATAAGAACCGCCAATTCCGATGACGATCAATACGTCCGAATCGCTCTGGATTTTCGCTGCCGCCTTTTTGATCCTCGCAAACTCATCCTTATCATAATTGACCGGAAGATCGATCCAGCCCAAAAAATCATTGCCCGCGCCGGTCTTGCCAACCAACATTTCTTTAGCGTCTAAAACCGGTTTTTTCATCTGCTCCACTTCATGATCCTTCACAAAGGGAGCTACCTTTGAATAATCAAATGTTACCTTTGAACTCATCTTGCTTCGCTCCTTTTTCATAAAATTATTGTCCATAATTTACCATTTATTTTTACTTATAATAGTTTAGCAAAGTTGCTTCTTTTATTCAAGAGAAAAACTGAATTTTGATAATGGTAGTCAAAATCATAAAATCCAATAAAAAAACAGACATTGAGATCTGTTTTTTAGTTTACAATATTTAATCATTTGAAACATGATTCTTTTCATTGTATTACTTTGAAACCCAGGCAACCGCAATGGCGCCGGGTCCGGCATGTGTTCCTATCGTACCTCCTACCGTTTCAATGGGAAGGTCCTTAACGTGATCCGCCCACAATGAGGAATTATCCTCTACATATTTACGCATCAGCTGATCACTCAATCCGGTATATCCGAGAAAATAGGGTTTATCAAAATCAATTCCACCGGATTCCTGAATCTTCTCTATAATAAAATTATTGGCCTTCTTAGAACCTCTTGCTTTGCCGATTACCACAACTTCTCCATTTTCAATGGCAACTACCGGTTTAATAGACAGCATCTCTCCTGCAAAAGCAACTGTTTTAGAGACCCGTCCACCCTTTTTCAAGTATTCCAGTGTATCTAAAAGAGCAACCAGACGGATTCTCTTCTTGATACTTTCCAGTTCTTCTACAATAGCCTCTACCGCCATTCCGTTATCCTTCATCCGTAAAGCATATTCTACCAGAATATGTTCTCCTACCGTTACATTTTCACTATCCACCACATAAACGGAATCCGAATAATTCTCTGCTGCTATCATTGCGCTCTGCCATGTCCCGGAAAGTCTACTAGAAATGGTAATAATAATGACTTTTTCTTCCTGACCAAGCGCTTCTTCTACCGCCTTCTGGAAAGCATAGGGCGGAATCTGACTTGTTGTAGGCAAAGTATCACTTTCAATCAGTTTTTCATAGAATTCTTTATGGGACAACGTAATTCCATCCTGATACTGTTCTTCACCAAAAGAAATTGTCATGGGAATCACCGTAAGATCTTCTCTTTTATTATCTGTAATGTCCGATGCGGAATCCGTTATAATTCTTATTTTCATGGGGATATCCATCTCCTTTCATCCTAAAAATATTCTAATTATACCCATTGACTTTATGACTTCCTATTTACAACTTCTCTTTACTTTGACCATTGGTCAAACTATAATGTTTGAAATTATATCATGTAATTTGACCATCGGTCAATAGAGCAAATACAGAAATCAAAATACATTTTTAAGTTTATGCCGTATCACTTCTTTATAATTCATGGTATAATAAGCTCAAGAATCCAGCCGCTACGCGTCTGTTGCGCTGTCGCGCTTAAAATCTGCTTTGCAGATTAGATTCTTTCGCTACCATGTCAGGTGAAATCAAATGCTCACTGCGTTCGCGCTTGATTTCCTGCTGACATGGTATAATATACACGAAAGCAATAATGCAGTAAATAGGGCAAAGCCCGTGAGCGAGATGAAGCTAAGCGAAATCGAGCTTAGCACTGCTGCAGAGACGGAGGACCTTATGGTATTGAATGACAAACGTAATTTGATTCTGGATGCTCTGGAAACACTTCTGGAAGAAAAAAAATTGCAGAATATCTCTGTCAACGATATTGCCCGGAAAGCCAATATCAGCAAGGGGAGCATTTACTATTATTATCCTTCCAAGGATGCCATTTTAAACGCGCTGATTGAACGAAGCTACGAAATGCCTCTGGAAACAGCGAGACAGCTGGCTAATCAGCCCGGAATTCCCCTTTTTACCAGAATCGCAATGTTATTCCAGTCCTGCCGCAGCGTATCCGCTACCTTTATCCGCGAAAATCGCACACAAGAAGTTGCTTCCATTCAGGAAAAAACTTATATCCATCAGAAATATACAAATTATATGATCAAAAAATTAAAACCGGAACTGGCAGCAATGATCCGTCAGGGGATCGAACTTGGAGAAATTCATTTTGATAATCCCGAAGCACTTGCGGAAATTGTATTGATTGTATTAATTATCAAGCTTGATAACACCCTGATCCCCAGCAGTGAAAAAGAAATTGAGAATACCTTAAACGGACTGGTCAGCCTATTGGAAAAAGGTACCGGCATTCCTGCAGGCACCTTGCAATATCTATCTCCCCAGTAACACAGGAAAATGCTGATTAGTGCTTCGATAGGTTTTATATCAAAACCTATCGAAATTTTTCAAGAGAGAAATTCCCTCAAAAGCATCTCCAGTTCATCGTCTCCCATATGTCCGGCGTCATCCTTCGGATTCTGCTTTTCTGCCATCCGTTTTTTTGCTGCATCAGACGTTTTTGCCGCTTTTGCTCTCGCCGTCATATCCACATCATCCGCCGCCTCCGATAAAATATCCCCATCTGCCGGCTCCATATCCTCCACAGCGTTTTCTTCACGATTCCCAGAAGTTTTTGATCCCCCTATACTGGTTCTTCTCTTACGAAATCCCAGCTCTTCCTCCGTCATATCCGCCATACGCATGCTTTCCGGAAGCAGCTCCAGACGCTTCACCATATGATTCTCCATATAATCAATCAGATTCGTCTTCAACAACTGTTTTTTCCCTGTGATATCAATTGCGGAAGCAACACCGAAATATATATAAAGACCAATCATGCTTATAATATAGTACGGCATCAGCGATATAAAACGATCTCCTCTGGTGATCCCGGTATAAATACCCATGCCCGATACAAATACGGAAAAAAGCACCAGTTGCCCCGACCAATGTTGCAGACTGATCAGACTGATATTTCCTATCCGCAGATGATTGATAAATTTATCTACAAAAACAGGTATGTTAGTCACTCCGCCATTCATTCGATAACAATTGGCAAATTTTTTTTTGCATTGTTTCAAAAGCTGATTATCTGTAGCAGTCATATTATCGGTCTCATTAATCATATTCTGGTATAAGACTCCAATCATAATTTGGAAAATTATGCTCAATACTATAAGAAGGACGACAATCCCGATGATAACATTGTGGCTCATATGTAATCTCCTTTCTTTACTTACAAAAATCAGGTCTTATCTACTGAAAATATTATAAAATAGATACCCGTATGCCTCAAGATATAAGGCATCGCCTTTCCTTTACATTTTCTCCCATATTTTTATGTAAATGACTGGAAAGAATTTTACAATTGTGCTATTATTTTTCATAATGATAAGGAGGAAATAAAACTATGGTATATAAGACACACGGGACTTGTTCTTCCCAGATCGACATAGAACTGGATCAGGACACAATAAAATCCGTTCAGTTTACCAACGGTTGCAACGGCAACCTGAAAGGCATCTGCGCCTTAGTAAAGGGTATGAAGGTACAGGACGCCATTGAACGGCTGGAAGGGATCAAATGCGGCGCAAAAAACACGTCCTGTCCGGATCAGCTTGCATGCGCGTTAAAACAAATGATCCAATAATATTTTGACTTAAAAATGGAAAGGCATGGTTGTTTCTATGAAAAAGATCGTTTTGACCGGCGGCGGCACCGCAGGACATGTTACGCCGAATATCGCATTATTACCTACACTCCGCTCACTAGGATATGATATTATTTATATGGGTTCTTATGACGGAATCGAAAAACGACTGATCACTGACTTTGAAATTCCTTATTATGGCGTATCTACCGGCAAATTCAGAAGGTATCTTGATCCTAAGAATCTCACTGATCCTTTCCGTGTTATTAAGGGCTATCGGGAGGCGTTAAAATATTTAAAACAGATTCGTCCGGATATTGTTTTTTCCAAGGGCGGATTTGTTTCCGTTCCTGTCGTCAGGGCCGCAGCCGCCTTAAAAATTCCCTGCATCATTCATGAATCTGATTTAACGCCGGGTCTTGCCAATAAGCTCTGTATTCCCGTTGCCAAAAAAGTATGCTGTAACTTCCCGGAGACGCTGCAATGCATTCCGGATGACAAAGCCGTCCTTACCGGTTCCCCCATCCGCGAGGAGCTATCCAAGGGAGATAAGATCGCAGCGCTTAATATGTGCGGATTTACCGCCAATCTTCCGGTCATTCTGGTCATTGGCGGCAGTCTTGGAGCCAATGCCATCAATACCTGCATCAGAAAGGTACTGCCAAGACTTCTGACAGATTTTCAGGTGATCCACATTTGCGGCAAAGATAAAATCGATAATCTCTTATTAAATACCACTGGATATAAACAATTTGAATATGTAAAAGCAGAATTAAAAGATATGTTTGCTTTAGCGGATCTTGTTATCTCCAGGGCCGGCGCCAATGCCATATGTGAACTGCTTGCCTTAAAGATTCCCAATTTGCTGATCCCCCTGCCCGCCAAAAGCAGCCGTGGAGACCAGATCTTAAATGCAGAATCCTTTGAAGCGCAAGGCTTTAGTATGGTTCTTAAAGAAGAAGAATTGGATGACAATACTCTGCTAGAAAAAATCCATGAACTGTACTTTACCAAAGACAATTACATCAATAATATGAATAAATCTGTCACCCACGACTCTATCCGGACGATCACCGGACTGATCGAGGACACCGTTGCAGAAAGCAGAAAATGATTTCTAATAGGGAAACGCTTTTATAAACGTTTCCCTAAATTATACTGTTTTTTACTTGTTCCAGTTCTTCCTGTGAAACCTCGGTAGGTTTCCACAGGATCTTCTGCCCGTCATCCTGATATCTCGGTATCAGATGCAGATGATAATGCATCACCGTCTGACCTGCCACTTCGCCATTATTCTGTACAATATTAAATCCGTCGCACGAAAGTTTCTCTGTCATCTTTGTCGCCATCTTCTTCGCAAGTACCATTACCTTTGACGCTGTTTCGTCCGGCAGTTCATAAAGATTGGCACTATGCTCCTTCGGAAGGATTAGCGCATGTCCCTTTGTAGCGGGACCAAGATCCAAAATTACCCGAAAGTCCTCATCCTCATAAATCGTCTTCGACGGAATCGCTCCATTTGCAATTTTACAAAATATACAGGAATCCAGCATTGTTCTTACCTCACATTTCTATATGGTTTATTGGTAATTGCGAAAGAGTCAAGTCCGGATTACATAACTCTTTGTTTGAAAATATATGTTCTGAACATCTATGTTCTAACATAGATGTTTTAAAATCTATAAATGAAATCATTTTTGGAACATATATTTTCAAACTTTGAGTTATGCAAACCTCATAGATAGAATTGTGGAACGAAAAATTATAAAGTATTTGTTTCGCAATTAGCTACTATATGGTCTACTTCATGAATGGAAACATGCTGTCCAGTATCCGCAGACTCTTGAAGTCACCCTTGGAGACAATACTTCCTTCCATAAATCCGCCCTGAAACGTCTTACGTCCATCCACGATCTCATTAAAAGTATCCACATCCATAGTAAGCTCGATATCCTGGCCGCTGATATCCTTCTCCTGAATCACAAGCTTTGCATTGTCAATGATTATAACAAACGGGTCTGCTTTCCCGCGAAGATTAATCTTATATTTCAGATGCGTCTCCGGCTGCGGAAGAAATACCCTTTCAAACAGTTCACTATAATTCCTCTGGTTATTTTTTGGCGTACTTCCCAGCTTTCCCTTAAATATATTGGCCAGCTCCTGAATATCCTTTTTCTGCTTATCTACATACTGATCGTCAGACACATATTCCGAAAGCTGCTCTGTTTCCTGCTGACTGAAAAAATTGTCCCTTGTCTTATAGATCTTCTGCTTTACAGCCATACCGCTTGCCGGCAGAGAACTGATCTTCTGATTGATGGAACGGTAGATATTCTCCGCGCATTTTTCAATGATCGTCTGATACTGTTCACTGCGTTCCAGCTCCGCTACGTCAGGAATATAACCACAAATACCGTTACAGGTGATTCCGCCTAATGCTTCCCAAGCATTGATCAGATCCAGCTGTCCTTCCTTTTCCCCATAGGTTGTAGACATCACCACCGGAGCCATATAAGTCTGTCGTATCTTTTCCTTATCGCCAAACAGCCAACAGGCATCCAGAAAATTCATAATATATCCGCCTACGCCGTGCCACTCTACGGTAGAAGCCAAGATAACCCCATCCACTTCCTTTAATGTCTGCGGCAGTCGTGATATATTATTTTTCTGATCATACAGGTCATACTTTTCAACACGGACATTTAACTCTTCCAATACCTGCATCATTTTCTTTACTACAAACATCGTCGGATCGCCGATCAGTCCGCGTCCTCCATAGTAAATATTGATCCTCATGCGTCACATACCTCCGGTAATTGAAATTCTTCAAGGTATCTGATATAGTCCTTTCCAGGAATAGGCTTTGAGAAATAATATCCCTGAAAATAATCACACCCCAATTTTAACAGCTTTATAATCTGCGCCTCCGTCTCCACACCTTCTACTACAACATGAAGCCCCAGCTTGTTAGTCATATTAAAGATACTCCGCAACGTAAAATCTGCCTTTTGATTCTTCTCTGAAGACCAGAGAATGCTCTTATCGATCTTCAAAATCTGGAACGGCATCTGATACAGATACGATACGTTAGAATATCCCGTTCCATAATCATCCAGAGAAAGGGAAACGCCATTTTCCTCAAAATAGTTGATATTACTGATCAACGCCGCATTAGATACCATCGCCGAAGATTCCGTAATTTCAAAGTTTATCTGGCTGTTGCTGAGTCCATACTCCTTCATAATCTCTAAAAAATTCTTTGCCAGTTCATGGTGCATGCACTGCTTTACAGACAGATTTACTTCAATATACTCAATCCCAAAAGCCGTAAGATTTTCCTCCATAAAGAAACGGCATACCTCTGTAAATACCTTCTTTCCAATCTCTAAGATATAACCCTCCCGCTCGGCAAGCGGCACCATGACCTCCGGAGAAATAAAGCCCAGCTTATCATCATTTAACCGCACCAAAGCCTCTGCTGCTACGATGCGTTTTTCTTTCGTGGAAAAGATCGGCTGATAATAAACCTGAAATTTATCCTTCTCCAGACCTCGCTTGATCGCCTCTATGATATCCTTCTCATAATCCTCCCCTATGATCTCATCTGCACCATATACATGATCGATGATCCCCTCTTTCCTGCCTACCACGCTGATCAGATGCACAAAGTCTTCATATGTCGGAACATCCTCCGGGCATTTTGCTTTTACATAGCTGGCAGATAGAATTGCTTTCATCGCTCCATTTCTCCATGCCTGCTTAAATCTCTGGACAATAGCTTTGATCATATTCTCCGTCTGTTCCTCTTCCATGACATTCATTTTGATCGCAAGCACGTTATCATCTACCCGGAAAACGTTAGTTCCTCTAGTAAAAACAGTCAGAAAAGAGACCACATCGGAAAACATTTCATTAACCGAATCCTGACCAAGCGAATCCGTCAATATCTTAAAATCATGGATCCTGATAAGGAATACAAAAAACGGAGAATGGGATTTATAATCAAAAGCAACTTTATCCAGCAGAATGTCACGGTAAAGTGCATTCACCTCATCAAATTCTTCATCCGGACGTTTCACCGAATAGACCATACAGATGACACTCAATGCCATAATAAAGAAGAATATCCTTTGCTCAGGAAAGATCAACTGAATCATATTAGCGCAGAATATAAAGGCAATGCAATTTAAAATGTAGGTAATCTTCCCGAAACCTATAGACTTCCCATAACGGATAAAAATTACTGCAGTAAACACGGCATAGTATCCCATATAGATCCGCATAATCAGTGGAATGCTGCCAGCCACGATCATACCATGTCCATCAAAGTCAAATACCCATCCCGTCCAGATAGATGCAATCACCAGTCCTAAAATTACAAAATACGGAAATTCAAGACTCAACCGCCATTTTTTGTTTTTGGTCAGATCTATATTAGAAATGCTCAGCAAGTACATAACACAAATCGGATAAATCATCTTTTGGAACAGAATATAAACAGCCGCCAGAATATCCATAATCATCGTTCCCTGAAACGTCCCGCTCTGAATCTGCTGGAACAGGATCACATCCATAATAGCGGAAAAGAGCATAAAACCCAGCATGACATAATATATATTATAAATCTGTAAATTGACCTTTTTCTTACCACTAAAGAAGAAAAGTAGCAAAAAATAAAGTACAATTGCAACATAATTAAAACTAAAATTATACTCCATTGCCTGCCTCCTCTATTTTTTCTTCCGTCTGCTCCGCCGCATCCTCTATAAGATGCCGGAATCCTGCCATATCAAGCTGCTCGAAGAAATAATCTCCTTCCGCATAATCGCACGCCATATCCGATACCATATCAAAGAAATCCAGATCATCGATCCCCGGTACTCTTGTTTCCAGATTCAGCTCCCGAGAAAGCGCCAGCAGACACTCAAACGTGATTCTTGCCCTTTCGTTTACCAATGCCGACTGCGTAAAACTCTTGCTAAACTTAATAATCGAAAACGGCAGATCATAGATAGACGATATATTAGTATATCCACTTCCATATCCGGTCAGACAAAACTTCACTCCTTTATCAGCAAGAAATTCCATATTCTCACAAAAAGTTCCCGTTGCATTAGCAATAGCATCCTCCGAGATCTGTAGACAAATACTTGAAGGATCAACGTGATATTTCTCCATAACGTCGATCAACTTATCACTTAATCCCTGCAGCATGCACAATGCCGGAAGGATCTGGATACAGATAAATTTGATGCCAAGCTCCTCCAGTTTCTCTTCCCCTATGGTACGACAGGTATATTCAAAGATCATCTGTCCGAGATTTGCCACATGACCCGCCTTCTCTGCAAATTCCAGTATTTCATCATCATAGATATATCCTAAACTTTCTTCATAAAAACGAATCGTAACCTCTACGCCGACGATGCTCCTGTCTTTTAAACGGCAGATCGGAGTATAGCGCATGTCAAAATTACCGTTCTCCATAGACTGCGCCAGCACATCGCTGATCTTCTTTTCCCGTTCCAGTTCTTCCAGATTATACTTCTCAACGCGCAGCGTCTCTTCGGTATATTCTTCTAACGCCATACAGTCTAAAACACCCAGCAATTGATCAATCGTATGAAGTTCGCCCGGAATAGAGATCCTGCCCATCTTCACTTTCAAATACAGATTGCATTCCACATATCCCCAAGGCTGTCCAAACCGCTCATGAATTTCTTCAAGGATTTGCTCCGCCTTAGTCTCCTGCAGATTTGAAAACTCAAGACAAAAAATATATTTATCTATCCTATATACATTACATTTTGTATGCAAATTCCTAAAAAAGCCAACCATCTGTGTCAACGCATCGTCCAGCTTTTCGTAGTCCGCATTAAAATCATCTTTCTGCAGATTATCTAACATGATCATAAACAGTTCACGATGTTTTCCAAAAAGACAGTTATGGCGCATTACACTATAAAATATTTTTTTCGAGTACGCTCCCGTCACACGGTCAATCTGCGCACCGGGATTTTGAATAAAGAAAAGTAATATCAACGAACCGACTGCAATAGCGGTTGTCTCCAGAACCTGCGTAGGAAACAGGAACTGAATAAGCGTACTTATCACACACATCGCAATCACAACCTCAAAGATCACCTTTCTGCTAAAGGAATAATATTTCCGATAAACAAAAATCAATCCATACAAATAAATCACATAATATCCTGCTATCGCATAAAAGGCCAGAATCCATTTTCCACGCTGATAAATGCCATCCGGCGTGATGGTAAACAGGCATCCGTTCCACAGATTTGTCAGAATCATAAGGTCGGCCAGAATCAACGGAAGCGCAAAGGACAGCTTAAACAGTAAAGACGTTTCCCGCCAAGATTTCGCGATACTCAGAATATACAAACACATCAACGGAAGTACCATTATATGCGTGGCAAAATATCCTGTCGAGCATGCTATCAGCGTACCTGCCGCAACGTTATTACTTCCCAGCAAGGTTAGCATACCGTATCTTATAAGTTCACAGATAGCTGACAGGGAATTCATAACAACTAAAAGCAATAAAATCTCATCCTGAAAAACCGCAATTCTTCTGGTTTTATTAAAATATATTATAATGATGAACGACATCATAACGGTAGTTATCTCATAACCGGTTCCGACAGGCACAAAAAACAACCTCCACATATTCGATAGTCCTTTTTATTATATTATAAATCTCTCTTTCATACAAGGATTTCCGGTCATCTTTTACATTTTTTTACTCCGGCATAAGTTTGCATAGTATCTGGCAATATGTATAAAGATAAGAATAAATTTGTATAAAATAGCTATTTATGATACAATACAAAGTCAAGCTAATGTTTCCTGTATAGAAATGCGGATACAGGATCAACAGAAGGAAAGGATCGCGGATGGACAGCAGAAAATTTTTAAAGGTACTGGGATGGATAATGTTATTTTTTGTCAGCACGGCTGCTGTTGTCATCCTGACTTTATACCTTCTGATGATGCTATTTTGCAAAGGACCTTCTATTACGGCACGCAATACTTTTGTAGCAACCATGCTGGAAACCGGTGGCATGAAATTTGTTGTTTCCTGGTATCTGTCGGAAGAAGAGGTACTCGCTATTACGCAAAGCCGTACTACTACAGATGACGCCGCGACGCGGTATGCCACATTAATAGACTCCTCCGGACAGCGGACAGAGACTACTGAGACTCTTGCGGATAACTCCACTACTGAAGATGCATCAGCGGAAGCTGCTTCTTCCTCCGTGAGAATAGGGGACGGCACGATACTCTCTGAGACTCCTTCTACAATCAGCGAAATCAGTGAGATTGGTCTGATTCCGATCAGCGGCAGAACTTTCGACGCGCAGCTTCTTGTAGTTCGTGATCCGTCCCGTGTCAGTATCGCCACATCTTATCCATGGTCTTCAACCGAACGTGAAAAGAATGGACTGACGACCGGTGAATATTGTGACGCTTATGACGCTCTTGCCGCCATCAATGCAGGAGAATTTATTACAGCCGGTGTCAACTGGGGCGGTCGTCCGGTGGGCGTGGTAGTCTGTGATGGAGAAATACTATTTAATGAACCGTCTTATGGGGATGTCATGATTGGATTTAACGACAGCCATGTACTCATTATTAAGGAAATCGGATCCATGACGGCAGATCAATTTACCTCCTATGTAACAGATCACGCGATCATAGACGCAGTATCTTTTAAAGACATCAGCAACGGTGATACAAATCATTTTACGAAACTTATAGAAAATGGTGTCCCAGTCAATCTAAACGGCAGAGGTGTCGGCGCCAATCCCCGCACCGCAATAGGACAATGCGCTGACGGAACCGTACTATTTCTGGTAACGGATGGCCGTGGAACAGCAGGTCATCTGGGCGCTACCGGACAGGATCTGATTAACATCCTTTTGGAATACGGCGCAGTCAACGCCGCCAATTTAGACGGCGGAAGCTCCTCTTCTCTGTATTATGACGGCGAATACCGGATCACCTCCTCTACGCTTTCCTATGCAGACGCTTCCAAACGGCTGCCAACCGCGTTTATCGTTACCAGATAAGTGTGAGGCTTTTAAAAGGCGTTTTTCATTTCTATTTGAGTCGCAGTAAAGCTGCGATATGAGGAATTAGATTGAAAAATCAAAGATTTTTCAATCACAAATTTGTGCCTATGGCAACATATAACAAAAAGCTTACGATTATTATTGTCAAGAATTCGCAGGCTGTGGAAAGGCATGGTTATTAGTGTGAAAAAAAAGTCAGGCAAAATAAAAATGATCTATATGATCTATCTGGCTATCCTGCTTCTATTGATGATGGTCTTTCTTTGGTATGCGCGAAAAACCCTGATTCTTTATGAGGCATCTCAACCAAAGTATCTGATGGATGCGCTGATCGCCGTGCCCGACCTCACTTTATCCATGAATACGGCGGTACTGACCTTTAATGAATTTGAGACGTTAGAAGATTATCAGGAACAACTGCGGTTGCTTTTGGAAGATAACGACCTACAGTATCATTTTCTGAAGGAAAGCTATACTGACGGCACCCTCACCTATGGCATCTACGCAGGAGAAACGCCGGTCGGAACAGCGGTTCTGCAACCTATGAGTACCACCACGCGCCTGATTGCGATACCGATTACCGATTGGCAGCTTACGGCACTGGACGCGTATGAAGACCACGGAGACTACAGCGCTACCATAACCGTACCGGATAACTATACGGTTAAAATCAATAATATCCCTCTTACCGACGCTTATATTACGGAAAGAGTATTTTATGAGGAACTGGAATACAGCGCGTCATATGTCACCGTACCGGAACAGGTTACTTATCAGGTAAGCGGATTAAAACACCCTGCACAAATCACAGTTATGAATGCAGACGATTGTGAACTGCCATTATCTGACGGTTCCTCTACGGTCTCTGTTGTTACCGATGACACGGAAACCTCTTCCGACAATATTACCCTCTGTTATCTTCCTGCGGAGGAAGAGATCAGCGCGGAATTAAGATCCGTCGTATTGGATGCGGTAGAAACCTATTCCAACTTTTTTTCCAGAGACCTGCCGGGCTGCCGGGAGAGTGTGGATCCGATACGGGAATTATTTCCGGAAGATTCTATCTATCTTACTCTGGCAGACCAATACCGCCGTGAAGACATGCAGATTTTTTCCGCGCATACCGATACGCATTTCTTAAATGAAAGTATCACGGAATATATCCCATATAATGACCGGTGCTTTTCCTGCCGCGTCTCCTTTGATAAATCCATGACGTTATCCAGCGGGCGGGAAATGATCGATACCACCGACAACGTCTATTACTTTGTACTGCAGAATGGCAGCTGGCTGATTGCTGATATCCGCTAAGATGACATCAAAAAACATAAAGGTGTGATGAAATTGAAAGAATGTATTTCTCAATCAAAGAAAATAAAATATTCTTCCCGCATACATAAAACCATCATGATAACGGCTATATCTCTAGCAACGGTTTTATACGGATGTACACATCTGCCGGATTCAGAAAACAGGGACAATATCTCCGCTCTGTCAGGCAATGAAACCATATCCGCTGTCTTAAGTCCAAGCAGTAATATGACAGATGATGCTTATCAGGATCCAAACATTCCGCGGACTTATACTCTTTCTGTCAATCCCGGCACACCCGGTATCATTAATACAGCTGATACGAATAACACTTCGGCATCATCCGCCGGACTGCTGCCGGAATCTGTTACGTATTATAAAACTTCCTATTACGGATCAGCTTATGATGGCGTTACCTGTTCTTTTGAAAACGATATCATCTATCTGGAAATCACACCTGATATCGACGACGCGATGCTGACCGCCGCGCGCGTCACCTTTAAGCTGCCAGAAGAAACACAATCTGACAATGAAGAGTTGACGACTGTTGCTAACAACCAAACCACAGAAGATCTTCCAGAGCGTGGCTGCTACTTTTATGATCCGGGCGACAACGGGGCTTCTGATCAGTCTTCGACTGCCCCTGTCGATGCATCGGAATCTCTCACACCCGCATATATCAATGCCAACGGCAGCATCGATTTGACACAGAATCCTATCCTATATATCGTAGATTCTGACGGAAACATCACTTCCTATCCTGTTGTAACAAGACGCCAGACCTTTGATATACCTACTCTGTTCCTTACTACGGATATGGGCGCAGAGATCACTTCCAAGTATGAATATGTCAGCGGTAATTTTACTCTTGACGACACAACATATGAAATCAGTATCCGCGGAAGAGGCAATACCAGTTGGAGATATTCTACACAGAAAAGCTATCTTATAAAATTTGATGACAGGGTCTCTTTCTTCGGCATGATCCCTTCCGAAAAATGGGTCCTTGTCTCTACCTACCGGGATCCCTCCCTGATCCGCAACTGCGTTGCCATGGATATCGCCGCCTGCATGGATCATTTGGAATATACGCCGGAACAGATTCCGGTGGATGTCTATCTGAATGGAGAGTATCTGGGAGTCTATACCTTTTCCGAAAAAATAGATGTGGATCTACAAAAGATCAATATGTTTTCCGGGGAAGATTATCAGCCGCCTGCAGATAGCGAGGATATGGATCTTGCCTTTTTCTTGGAGTGTGGCGGAGATCTGATGAGACCCCATGTATATGGTCAGGAATATTTTATGACTGCACATTCTCCGAAAATGTTTTTTCAATATCCTATTATAGAAAAACCCTACAGCGATGAATTTTACTATGTTTATAATTATATGAATGAACTGGACCGCGCGCTTGTTAGAGGTACGGGATATGAAGAATATATCGACATGGATTCGTGGGTAGACTGGTTTATTGTCATGGAACTGACCAATAATACCGACTCCTCTTTCTGGCGGAGCAGCTTCCTCTACCGGCGTCCGGGAGAAAAAGTCATGTTAGGACCTGTATGGGATTTTGATATGGCATTCGGCAATTTTGACAATGACAACAAAAGCTATGCTTATTGGGCAACTGCGGAGCAGGTCTATGATCTTGCGCAAAATCATTATATGAGCTATCTCTATCAATCGGATGATTTTATGCTGGCTGTACAGGAACGATGGGATGAAGTCAAAGAAGACCTGCTTGCCACGGCTATGGAATCCATCGACCGACACGCCGAAATGGTTGCGGCTTCCCGGGTCTATAATAATCATGTACGCGGTACCAGCAGTTCCGAATATCAGGTCAATGCCCTGCGGACCTTTGTTCAGAACAGATATAACTGGATCGATAGGAGTATTCATATGTACGGATATAATAGACATGAAGCGCCATATACTGTATCAGATCCCGTACCAGAAGAGGAACTATTCCCCGAAGGAGAAGAGGGCATCGTCAGCGGTGATGAAATACCGCCGGTGGTAGATGTGGATCTTAATGTGATTGAGTAGGGTCAAATTGCGAAAGAATTAAGTCCGGCTTACATAACTCATGGACAGAATTATGCAGACAATTGCGCAACGGGAGTTTACGAAAATAGCGTTTCGCAATTGCCTAAAAATTATGAGGTTTGAGAGGAGAATACAAAAATGAGAAAAATAGAAAGAATGTTTATATTATCAGCTACCTGTATGTTCTTTAGTTTCGTTGCCGCAGGCTGTAATAACCAAAGCTCTGGCAATATGACCGACCCGTTTTCCGGGGACACCATTATCATAACTCCCTCAGACAACATTGCCTCCGATGCCGCAGCTCCAGACAGCATAGACAGCGCATCCTCCCAGACCGGAACTAATGACGCTTCCGGTTCTGACGCATCAGGAACAAATGCAAGTTCAGACAAACCAGAGCCCATCGTATATAATGTCTCCGACAATCAGATCCGCTTTACCTCCTATGATCTGACAGATACCTATGATGAAGCGTCCGCTACGCTAATCCAAATAGACAAGATGGAAGTGACGATCACCGGCGTAGGCGCTTCTATTCAAGATAATAAGATTTTGATTACGCAGGAAGGCACCTATATCTTTGAAGGCAATCTGACAAACGGACAGATCTATGTGAATGTCAGCGATCAGGAAAAAGTGCAGCTGGTACTGAATAACGTCGACATCTTTTGCAATACCTCTGCTCCCATATATATTGCCAACGCAGATAAGACGGTAATCACTCTCCCGGAAGGAACCGTCAACAGCGTCTCCGACAGCTTTGCGCCAATGGACGATACTGTCAAAGGATGCATCTACAGTAAAGACGACCTGACCTTCAACGGCACCGGAACACTGAACGTCACCGGCAATTATAACAACGCCATCAGCTGCAAAAATGACCTGACGATCGTTGACGGCACTTATAATCTTACCGCCGCCAATAACGGTCTGAAAGGCAACGACAGCATTTCCATATTATCCTGTACCATGACAATTGAAAGTATGGATGACGGATGCAAAGTAGATAATGATGTCGATGCTGACAAAGGATATCTTTTCATTGCCGGCGGTTCATTCGATATCACCGCCAATGACGACTGCTTCCAGTGTCCCCGCGCCTTTATCATCCAAGGCGGACATGTTCTGGCAAGATGTTACGGAAAGACCGTGAACTGCGACGGATACAGCATCGGGGCGGAAAGCTATATTTCGTCCGGGTATTAATGTTTCGGATAAAGTCCTGTCAAAACAACTATTCTACAACTACAACACTAAAGTATTTTGGAAATAACTGACCCTCATAATAACAAATATCATTCTCTTCTTCTACTGGCACCCGGCAAAGCCGCCCATCTTCTAAGATAAAATCAATATACGAATGCAGATCTGTCCTAAAAGCCATGACCCACATACCTTCTGTCAGGGTAATGCTTTCTCCCTGATCCTCTCCATCCACATTTACAATTCTTCCTTCTATGGAATCCTCAAGCTGATACAGTAAATTCCATCTATCGTAAAACCATGTATCGCTATATTCTTCCAGAATACCAGTTTCGCTGATATCCGATATACGATATATGTTGCCCATCCTACCATGCCGATTCGTATCCTCTCCATAAAGCATATACCAGTCTGCTATCTCGAGGGTTACATAGGCAGGATCTATCAGCATCTTTCGTTCGATCAATCCACCGTCCCTATAAATAAAAACAGGCTCTTCCCCTGACAGATCATAAACAGCTACTTCTCCCTCAAAATCATAGCTGCCATCTGTATAAAGGTACAGGAACATATCTCCGTTTCTTCCGGATATCAGGATAAGGCACACATTTCTGACCGCTGCATCCCAAAATTTGTCTGCAACATTTTCCCAATTTCCCATATCGATTCGCTCTGCTTTACCATCATTATTAATATCCGCAACTACCCCTTCCATAAAGTCATATTGCATTGCATAATATTCTGGAATATCGCAATATTTTTCCACAAACAGATCCGGTTCTGCCGCAAAAAGAATTAACGCCTGATAAACACAGGTATCATCAATGCCGATCTGTTCTGACTGTATATAGAAAGTGATTCCCTGATATCCCAAAGACCATGCCAACTCACCGTTCTGCAGCAGGTCTTCAATCATACTCTCCGATCCTTCCGGAAATGTTTCCTGATAGGTTTCTTCCAAAGATTCTACAATCAACTCTGGCAGTTGTTCCTGATCCGTTACAATATCTGTCACTGCCAGCCTCTCCCCGGTCTGTGAATCAAAGGTGTGACCAAAATATCCATTATAAAGACATGTTTTCAAATAAGAATAACGTGAATCCTCTTGTTCCAATTCTCCTATCATGCATTTTCTGACGACACTATAGACACAAGTATCTGCACGCTGTATATAATTATCCACACAACTTCCTATGGTTTCATCATCCACACCATATGCTATCCTGACAGCTTCAATTTCTACATCCAATGATGGATCTCCCAGTGCTTCTGCCAGAGAAGCATATTTTTCCAACATTGTGTTTCTCCTTGTGGTTCCATATGCATAGAAATCAATGATCTCAGAATCCCCGTCAAGTATATCCATATAGGAATCATAATAACTTAGCCAGGAATCTCCCAGAGCTTCATAATATTGTCTGTACTCTTCATCTCCTGACCATAGAACTTTCCGACCCGCAAATACTGCATAATATCTCATAGGAAAAATATTTTCCGTCATCACAGTTTCCGGTGTAATTTCGTTGTCTAATACCACATTTTCTGAAACTGTGTTATCCGGCTTATTTTCACTGACTATTTCATTATTTCCGTCATAATCTTCTTCATGATTTTCTTGTAAAGTACATCCGCACAAAAGAATGAAAACCATGATAAATACTAATTTTTTCATATTAATAACCATACCTTTCCGCAATCTGCGAATCCATGTCGCAAATACTATATTAATCTCCATTTACCTAGTTGATGAATTATTATTATTTAAAAAATCATCAATATTTTCTGGTATACCTGCGACATCACCTCCATTACTTGCCAAACCTTTAACATAAGTACCGTCCCAATCTCTTATACGGAAACTTACTTTGTCATCTGAATTTCCTTCAACTGTATATAAAATATTTTTTTCATTATCATACCCTACAACTATACCTACATGTTCTCCCACACTTGATTCCATAAAAACAAAATCACCAATACAGGGAATGTAGTTTCTATCATTGACATAAGAATGGTATCTATTTTCTTTATTTTCGAAATACCCTCTTAAAAAGCGTACGCCCTCAAAATTCCCTCCACTTGCTTGCTCATAAGTTGGAAGCAGTTCCCCATCCAATAGATCAACTTCATTTGCGCACCATAAAACAAATACTGCACACCATGCCTTTTCCGTAGGTTCACCATAAAACCATGTATTATAATAAACATCATTTAAAGGTTCGCCCTTTTCATTTGTTTTCTCAATTCCCCTTGGATTATCGACTTCGTTACATGCAACTGCTACCATATTATTCATTTCAACATACCTAAAATAAATCAATATTTCATCTATATCTGATTGATTAATACGATTATAGAATTCTGGATATTGCTCCTTCAAATCAAGCAACCTTAAAATGATGTAGTCTTCACTTTCACCAGATTGTATTAAATTATTAATTATATTTTCGTTTTGATTAATAATATCCACAATTTCCATAAGATGCTTTAATACTATTTTAGAGTCAGAAGTGCTATAGCAGTCAGTGACATATAAAGAAGACAGCATCCACGGATAATTTCTTTTAATTATCGCGGTAATTTCATCCACTTTACCTTCATAAATGCAATGTCCCGTCTCATCCAATTGGCTACATAGATATCTATTTAAAATCTCACTACCTTTTATTACAGGATTACTCCTGTAATCATCGTCTTGTAATCTGTCCCCAAACCTTATCCTAACATAATCCGAAAGTCGGCCTTTCATCCATTGGTTCATACGCCTCATTTCATCGGGATGTTCATCACTCATCTTAATGCTGGTCTCATTTACACTTCCTTTGGTTATCAATACCATATTGGGATTGCCGTCAGTCATGGACACCATAAACTCTGTCATCGTATTGACCGTGGCGATCTGTTCCTTGATTTTTTCCTGACATTCCCTCATACGTCCCGCATATCTTGTATCAATCTCCGCCACGTTTTCAAAAACAGTATTTACCCTATTTCTTGTCATTTCATTGATTTCCAGCACTCTTTCGTGATACTTATCCACATACCGTGTATACGCGCTTACTGCTAGCTTATCCGGCCAGTCCCCGAACTCTTCCGCACTGCTCCCGCACCATTCCATAAAAGATTTCCATTCCCTGTTATC